>JAIQGK010000006.1 GCA_020072645.1 Terriglobia bacterium | reverse complement strand
TAACTGCTCTCGACGGATAAAGGTAAGTCGTGCATTCTTATGAATGTCCATTCGGGCCTCCAGATTTGAGTTGACTGCTCATCACAATCAGCTTCTCTGGTTTTGCTCGAATGGACAACCTCTTGAAATGTCACACCTAACCTAAATAGCAGCAGCCAGTTAGCGGTTTCTCTGGCTTGGGCCATGACTTGCAAAAGAATAATTTTGGCCAGACCTATCGGCGATATCGCAAAACTGCTTTCACAAAAAAGAGGAATCTATGCGCAAAATACTTGCGTTCTTTATCCTGCTGGTTCTGAGCGTGGCCGTCCTGGCCTTGGACAGTGCGACCACTTCCAATGAAAAAACAGCCGTCGCCGCGGTGGCGCAAAACTATATGGACGCGTACTACACTGCCGACCCAGTTCGGATGCAGAAGGCGTTACATCCTGATTTCCACAAGCGCACCCTGCGTACCGTGAATGGCCATACGGAAATCAGCGAAGACACCGTCGAGTCGATGTTGGAAGGCGTTCGTCTGGGAAGCGGCAAAGAAATTCCCATGGCAGATCGGACCCAGAAGATCGAAGTCCTGGACCTTTACCGCGATGCCGCCAGCGTAAAGGTTGTGACCGGCCGCTGGATTGACTACATGCATCTTTCAAAGTTGAACGGCGAATGGCGCGTTCTGGATGTAGTGCTGCAATACACCCGGCAATAAGCCGGCGTCACAGGACCTTTTTGGCGGCAAACAATTTTGCCTTGCCACTCAATACAAATAATCGCCATCCTTTGGATCAGCAAGTTATCGCATTTTGGAACGATGAGGGATTAACAAAGCCCAAAATGGTTTTATCAACCCTTTTAATCAGTGCAAATCAGCGTTATCAGTGTCATCAGCCGTAAGGTTTTGGGGTTTTGCCCAATTTTCCTCAGCTTCTTGCGCCGCCATCTCGCAAAAAGCGGTTTCCGCACTCCCCAGATGGCCCCAATTTAGCGTAGGCTTATCTGTTGGAGGTTGCTTAAGAGAATGGCTCTTCCCGTGACCTTGCCAGAAGTCGCCGACCAGACCAAAGACATAAAAAACGCAGGCAATATTGATCAGCTCTGCATTAACACCGTCCGCACGCTCGCCATGGACGCGGTGCAGCAGGCGAATTCCGGTCATCCGGGAACGCCTATGGCCCTGGCACCTGTGGCTTACGTCCTCTGGCAGCGCTTCCTTCGCTATGATCCTGAAGATCCCATCTGGCCCAACCGTGACCGCTTTGTCCTTTCCAATGGACACGCCTCCATGCTGCTTTATGGATTGCTGCATCTTGCCGGCGTAAAGGCAGTAAATCCGAAGTATGAAACGCTGGGCGAGCCTGCCGTTTCCCTGGACGACATCAAGCACTTCCGCCAGCTAGACAGCAAATGCCCCGGACATCCTGAATATCGGCTAACTTCTGGCGTTGAAACCACTACCGGCCCGCTGGGCCAGGGCGTGGCCAATAGTGTGGGCATGGCGATTGCGGCCAAATGGCAGGCTGCACATTTCAATCAGCCGGATATTGAGCTGTTCAATTACAACGTCTATGCGATCTGCGGCGATGGGGACATGATGGAAGGCGTTTCCAGTGAGGCGGCATCGCTGGCAGGCCATCTCAAGCTGAGCAATCTTTGCTGGCTCTATGACAATAACCACATCACGATTGAAGGCAAAACCAAGCTGGCGTTCAGTGAAGACATTGCTTCCCGATTCATGGGATATGGCTGGAACGTCACGCGTGTAGGCGATGCCAATGATTTGGAATTGTTGACCCGCGCTCTCAACGTTTTTCACCAGACTAACGACCGCCCCACATTCATTATTATTGACAGCCACATTGCCTATGGCGCGCCGAAAAAGCAGGACACCAAAGAAGCCCATGGCGAGCCGCTGGGTGAAGAAGAAATTCGTGGAGCGAAGCGCGTTTACGGCTGGCCGGAGGACGCAAAATTCCTGGTGCCAGACGGAGTACGTGAACATTTCTCTGCCGTGATGGGTAAGCGCGGACATGACCTCCGTACCGCATGGGAAGCGACGTTCGCGCAGTATAAAAAGACGTCCCCCGATCTCGCTGACCAGGTCACGCGCATGCAGCATCGCCAGCTTCCTGAAGGCTGGGACAAGAATCTGCCCGTCTTCCCTGCCGATCCTAAAGGCATGGCCAGCCGAGATTCATCCGCCAAGGTCCTGAACGTGCTTGCCCAAAATGTGCCCTGGCTCATGGGTGGATCAGCCGATCTTGCTCCTTCAACTAAAACGCACCTCAGTTTTGAGGGCGCTGGCGAATTTGAAGCTGGCAGCTACGCCGGGCGCAACTTCCATTTTGGCATCCGTGAGCATGCCATGTGCTCTATCCTGAACGGACTCTCACTCAGTAAGATTCGTCCTTACGGCTCCGGGTTCCTGATCTTCAGCGACTATTCTCGTCCACCCATGCGCCTCGCGGCGATCATGGAAATTCCTGTCATTTATGTGTTCACTCATGACTCTATCGGTGTGGGTGAAGACGGTCCCACGCATCAGCCGATTGAGCAACTCGCGTCACTCCGAGCGCTGCACGGATTTATTACGCTGCGTCCGGCAGACGCCAATGAAGTTACAGAAGCGTGGCGAGTGATCATGCAGTTGCGGCATGAGCCGGCTGCGCTGGTGCTTACTCGCCAGGCTATTCCGACCTTCGATCGCAGCAAGTACGCCGCTGCCTCCGGTGTGGCAAAAGGCGCGTACATCCTGGCCGATGCGCCAGACGGAAAGCCCGAGCTGATCCTGATGGCTACTGGAAGCGAAGTTTCTCTCTGCGTGTCCGCATATGAAACCCTGAGTGCGGAAGGCCGCAAAGTGCGCGTTGTAAGCATGCCTTCATGGGAAATATTTGAGAAACAGTCTCCAGAGTATCGTGAGAGCGTGTTGCCGCAGAGCGTGACCGCCCGCATTTCTGTGGAGCAGGCTTCAACCTTCGGCTGGTCACAGTATGTAGGCCCTAAGGGAAAGAGTATTGGAATGCGGACCTTCGGCGCTTCCGCTCCGCTCAAAGAATTGCTGAAGAGATTCGGCTTTACTGCGGACGCGGTAGTGCAAGCAGCCCGAGAGATGTTGGGGAAACATTAACATCAGCCAAAAACCAATAACTCATGAAGATCACAATAGGTTCCGATCACGCCGGTTTTGAACTGAAAACATTTCTGATCGACTACTTGCGCCAATGCGGCCACGAGCTGAATGACGTGGGCACTGACAGCACCGCTCCGGTGGATTATCCTGATTATGCTCAATTGGTCAGTATGAGCGTGCTTCAGGGCAAATCAGAGCGCGGCATCCTGATCTGCGGCAGCGGCGTGGGCGCATCCGTCGCGGCCAACAAGATTCCGGGTGTTCGCGCCGGCCTTTGTCATGACGGATATTCCGCGCATCAGGGCGTCGAGCATGACGACATCAACGTCCTGGTTTTAGGATCACGCGTAATTGGGCCGGAACTGGCCAAGGATTTGTGCATCACATTTATTAACGCCCGTTTTACCAATGAAGACAGGCATCGCCGGCGTCTGGCAAAGATTCATAGCATTGAACAGCGCTACTCACTCGACTCGGTCGTCAAGGAGAAGATTTCATGAACCCCGTTACTACCCCTGAGAAAACCCAAACCGGCACTCAAAACGCGCTGCTCGGCCTGCAAAAATATGGTCAATCCGTCTGGCTGGACTACATCCGCCGCAACATTATTCTCAACGGCGATTTGCAGAAGTTGATTGACCAGGACGGCCTGCGCGGCATCACCTCCAATCCTTCAATCTTTGAAAAAGCCATCGGCGGCAGCAATGACTACACGGACCTTCTTACCCAGCTCGGCAAACAGGGCCTGCCTACGGGCGAGATTTACGAACGCATCGTCGTGCGTGATATTCAAGACTCAGCTGACAAGCTCCTGCCGGTTTACAAGTCCACAAACCGTCGCGACGGCTATGTGAGCCTTGAGGTCTCGCCCACGCTGGCGCGGGATACTCAAGGCACTATCGAAGAAGCGCGTCGCCTGTGGAAGGCCGTCAATCGTCCCAATATCATGATTAAAGTTCCCGGTACGCCTGAAGGCGTAGAGCCGGTGCGCCGCCTTACCAGTGAAGGCCTGAATATCAACATCACTCTGCTCTTCGCCCAGGAAGCTTACATTGCCGTGGCTGAAGCCTACCTCGATGGTCTGGAAGCCGCCCTTAAAGCCGGCAAGGATATCAGCGGTATCGCCAGCGTAGCCAGCTTCTTTGTCAGCCGCATCGATACGTTGGTGGACTCCACCATTGAAGAGCGCCTCAAAACTGCGAAGGGAGACGATGCACAGCTCCTTGAGTCGTTACGCGGCAAGGTTGCCATCGCCAACGCCAAGCAGGCTTATCGTTATTACCAGAAGATGATCGAGAGCCCGCGCTGGAAAGCTCTTGCCGCTAAAGGCGCACAAAGCCAGCGGCTGCTCTGGGCCAGCACCAGCACCAAAAATCCAAAATATCGCGATGTGCTCTACATTGAAGAGTTGATCGGCCCGGACACGGTAAACACCATTCCTCCGGCCACCATGGACGCCTTCCGCGATCACGGCGTCTTACGGCGCACGCTGGATAGCGACCTCGCCGCTGCCGATAAGACCATGTCTGACATGGAAAAGGCGGGGATTTCCATGAAGCAAGTCACCGGCAAGCTGCTTGATGACGCTATCAAGCTCTTTGATGACGCTTTCACTCAACTCCATCAGGTTGTGGAGCAAAAGAGAGCCCGCCCGTGAGCACAAAGACAAGTATCCAGTTACCCCGCTGGGAACTCTCCGCGCCGCTCACACAGGCCGTGCAATCGACTCTGAAAGACTGGCAGGCCAACAACAAGATGGCGCGGCTTTGGCGCGGTGATCCTTCGCTCTGGACGGGCGACGATGAAGATAAATGGGTAGGCTGGTTGCCGATTGTTGAAGACCAGCTTGCACATTTAAAGCAGTTGAATGATGCGGCCACAGACGCAGCAAAAGCAGGTTTTACGCACGCGTTATTGCTGGGCATGGGCGGCTCCAGTCTGTGTCCTGAGGTTCTGAAGATCACTTATGGGAAGCAGGTGGAGCACCCTGAGCTGCATGTTCTGGATTCAACCGATCCGGCACAAATCAAGTCTATTGAGAGTCAGGTTGATCTGGCAAAGACGCTATGCATCGTCGCCAGCAAGTCCGGCAGCACGCTGGAACCGAATATCTTCAAGCAATATTTCTTTGAGCGCATGCAGCAAACGGTCGGCAAGGATAAGGCTGGCGAGCACTTTATCGCCATTACTGATCCCGGCTCCAAGATGCAGCAGGTGGCGGAGCGCGACCATTTCCGCAAAATCTTTTTCGGCGTGGCCAGCATTGGCGGACGCTACTCTGCCCTTTCCAATTTTGGCATGGTCCCGGCCGCC
The DNA here is from genome assembly GCA_020072645.1 of Terriglobia bacterium. Taxonomy (NCBI): domain Bacteria; kingdom Pseudomonadati; phylum Acidobacteriota; class Terriglobia; species Terriglobia bacterium. The sequence goes on along the minus strand of JAIQGK010000006.1, from coordinate 307,442 downwards.
ATCATGGGACTCGATCTCAGCAAATTCCTTCAGCGCACCAATGAAATGGTGCAGGCTTGCAAGCCTGAAGTTCCGGCAGACCAGAATCCCGGCGCAGTCCTTGGCTCAATCCTGGGGACATTGGGTAATCTTGGCCGCAATAAAGTCACCATCATCACGTCGCCGGGGATTCACGATCTGGGCGCGTGGCTGGAACAACTCATTGCTGAAAGTACCGGCAAAATCGGCAAGGGGCTTGTCCCGGTGGACCGTGAGGCGCTGGGCGCGCCTGAGGTTTACGGCAATGATCGTGTCTTCATTCATCTGCGGCTTGCCGATGAGCCTGACACTCCCCAAACTCAGCAGCTTGACGCTCTCCGTAGCGCCGGTCATCCGGTTGTCGAAATCGAACTGGCCGATATTTACGACCTGGGGCAGGAATTTTTCCGCTGGGAAATTGCCACGGCGGTCGCCGGCTCCATCCTGAAGATCAATCCGTTCAACCAGCCTGACGTGGAAGCCAGCAAGATCGTTACGCGGCAATTGACAGAAGAGTATGAGAAAAGCGGAAAGCTGCCAGAGGAGTCCCCGCTTTTCGATGACGGCCGCATCAAGCTATTTACAGACGAGCGCAACGCGGCAAATCTGAACAAGCTTGCAGGAAATGATCGCTCGCTTGTGGGTTTTCTGCGCGTGCATCTGAGCCAATTCAATGCCGGCGACTACATGCCTTTGTTGGCATACATCGAAATGAACAGCGCGCATGAAGAATCATTGCAGGCGATTCGCCATGCCGTGCGCGACCGCAAGCACGTTGCAACCTGCCTGGGCTTCGGCCCGCGTTTCCTGCATTCCACCGGACAGGCGTACAAAGGCGGCCCGAACACCGGCGTGTTCCTGCAGATCACCTGCGACGATGCGAACGATCTTCCTGTGCCGGGACAGAAATACACATTCGGAATCGTAAAGGCGGCACAGGCACGCGGAGATTTCCAGGTGCTGGCGGATCGCAAGCGGCGGGCCTTGCGCGTGCATCTGCCGAAGGATGTGGATGCGGGGCTTGAGAGGTTAGGGCGGGCTGTAACAGACGCTTTGAAGTAGATCTTTTCGCAACCCCGAGCGCGTAGCGCGAGGGCACCCTATTGTAACGACAAATTCTGGTTGTCATAGGGTTTCCTCACCTACACTCCGCTCCGGTTCGGAATTTTAGAAAAAGGGATTCCTCGCTGCGCTCGGAATTCCAGAAAAAAGGAGAACGATGCAACTTGGAATGATTGGGCTGGGCCGTATGGGCGGCAACATGGTTCGGCGTCTGATGCGCGCAGGACATCAATGCGTGGTCTCTGACCTGAGCCCGCAGAACGTGAATGAGTTGGCTGGCGAAGGCGCTACAGGATCAACGTCACTCGATGACTTTGCGGCGAAGCTGACCAAACCTCGCGCCGCGTGGATCATGGTTCCTGCGGGCGATCCAACAGAGCAGACCGTGAACGCGCTGGCACCGCGCTTCCAGGCTGGCGACATCATTATTGACGGCGGCAATTCTTACTATAAAGACGACGTACGGCGATCACAGAAATTGAAAGACCGCGGCATTCACTATATTGACGTTGGAACCAGCGGGGGCGTCTGGGGACTTGAGCGTGGATATTGCATGATGCTTGGAGGGCCGAAAGAAGCCGTGGAGCATCTTGATCCAATTTTTAAAACCTTGGCTCCCGGCAAAGGCGACATTCCCAAAACCCCTGGGCGCGAGAAATTCAAAAGCACTGCGGAAGAAGGCTACCTCTATTGTGGACCTTCCGGCGCTGGGCACTTTGTAAAGATGGTGCACAACGGCATTGAGTATGGTTTGATGCAAGCCTATGCGGAAGGCTTTGATATCTTCCGTAACGCAACCTCAGCACAACTTCCTGAAGGTCATCGCTACGATCTCAACCTGCCGGATATCGCTGAAGTCTGGCGTCGAGGTAGCGTGATTTCTTCCTGGCTGCTGGATCTCACGGCGATGGCTCTGGCGGAAAATCCCACGCTTTCTGAGTACACCGGCATTGTGCAGGATTCAGGCGAAGGCCGCTGGACCGTTACAGCAGCGCTGGAAGAAGCTGTTCCCGCAGATGTCCTGACCGCAGCGCTTTACACGCGCTTCCGCTCGCGACAGGACCATACTTTCGCTGAGAAGATGCTGAGCGCCATGCGGCAGAAATTTGGCGGCCACATTGAGCTGACCCCAAAAAACGAAAAAGCTTCCTGATCAGGAGATCGCGCTTACATGCCTCAACTAGAAAGAGAATTGCCGGCCCTGGACAAGCCACCCTCAGGTTCTCCACCGCCCACAGGCCCTTGCGTGATGGTCATTTTTGGCGGAACTGGTGACCTTACTTCGCGCAAGCTCTTCCCTGCCATCTATAACCTGGTCAAGAGCAAGTTGCTTTCTTCAGATTTCGCGATCGTCGGAGTTGGCCGCAACGATTACACCCGCGAGCAGTATCAGAAGATCATGGGCGACAATCTTGATAAGTTTGCGACGAGTAAAGTTGATCCCAAGCTTCGTGATTGGATGATCCAGCGGGTCTTCTATGCGGGAGGCGAATTTCATGATGCCGGACTCTACACTCGAGTCGGGAAAATCCTGGCTGAGATCGACGAGAAGTGCAATACAAAGGGAAATTACTTCTTTTATCTTGCCACCAGCCCAACTTTCTTTGGCGAAATCGTTGAGCACCTCGGCGCTGCAGAACTGGCCTGTGAAAAAGATGGACACTGGCGGCGAGTGGTTTTTGAAAAGCCGTTCGGTAATGATTTGGAATCGGCCAAGGCGCTGAACCGCCAAGTCAGTAAAGTGCTGACTGAACAGCAGATTTTCCGCATTGACCATTACCTTGGCAAAGAAACAGTCCAGAACATTCTGGTTTTTCGTTTCAGCAATGGCATTTTTGAACCTATCTGGAACCGCCGCTACATTGACCACATACAGATCACGGTGGCGGAAACTGTTGGCGTGGAAAAACGCGGCGGCTACTTTGACATGGCAGGAACGCTCCGTGACATGGTGCCTAATCACCTCTTCCAGTTGGTCTCACTCACAACCATGGAACCACCGATTTCATTTAACTCAACGGCTGTCCATGATGAGCAAGCAAAAATATTGCACGCCTTGCAGCCGTTTAGTGAAGAAGATGTTTTGCATTGCGCGGTTCGCGGCCAGTATGGCGCCGGTGTCATCAGTGGCGAGCGGGTCCCGGCGTATCGCGCAGAAGAAGGCGTCCCGCCGGAATCGAAAACCGAAACGTTTGTCGCGTTGCGGCTGATGATCGATAACTGGCGCTGGGCCGGTGTTCCTTTTTACCTCCGAACAGGCAAAAGGCTGCCGACGCGCCACACTGAAGTGGCAGTCCAGTTCAAACGTGCGCCGCTGGTTTTGTTTCGCGACACGCCGGTCAACAGCCTGGATGCCAATCAACTCATCATTCATATCGCCCCGGACGAAGGTATTTCGCTCCGCTTTGGAGCCAAAATCCCCGGCGCACAAATGAAGGTCGGTGAAGTAGAGATGGACTTTAACTACGCTGACTATTTCGGTACCACAGCCAATACCGGTTACGAAGTGCTTCTCTATGACGGAATCATGGGCGACCAGACTCTCTACCAGCGCGCGGACATGGTAGAAGCAGGCTGGACCGTGGTTGATCCGATTATCGATGTATGGAAGGCGCTGGCTGCGCGCAATTTCCCAAACTACGCTGCCGGATCGTGGGGACCGGAAGAGGCTACCGACATCATCGCCCGCGACGGCCGTTCCTGGAGAAAAATCGAGTCCGAATAGCGGATCGCGATACTCGCAAATGGGAGTAGAGATCAAAATTGCGCCTGACGCTGTTACGCTTGCGCGTGAAGCAGCGCAGGAGTTTCATCGTGCGGCAGAAGCTGCGGTTCAGGAGCGAGGACGATTTTCGGTCGCGCTATCGGGCGGCAACACGCCTCGCGCTGTATATTCCCTGCTAGCCAGCGAGCATAAGCAATTGCCGTGGGACCATATCCACATCTTCTTCGGAGACGAGCGCCACGTTCCGCCGGACCATCCTGACAGCAACTTTCGCATGGCCAGCGAGTCACTCTTGAGCAAGGTGCCAATTCCTGAGAAGAATGTACATCGTATTCACGCCGAACTGGACGCTGAAGCAGCTGCAGCAGAATATGAGCACCAGTTGATTAATTTCTTCCATCTGGGCAATCACGACTGGCCGGGGTTCGACCTCATTTTTCTTGGGATCGGTGAAGATGGCCACACTGCTTCACTTTTTCCGGGCAGCAAAGCGCTGAGCAAAGCATCCCGCAGGGTAACGGCAAATTGGGTGGAGAAATTTAAGACTTTTCGCATCACGTTAACTTTCCCAGTTCTGAACAATGCTGCCGAGGTGGTCTTTCTCGTCTCCGGCGCCGGCAAGGCGCAGATTCTCAGCCAGGTGCTCCGTCCGGGAACCAGCGAATTTCCCGCTCAAAGTATCCATCCGGAAAACGGCCGATTGCTGTGGCTGATCGACCAGGATGCAGGCAGTTTGCTGCCAGTTAACCGTGTCCCTTAATCCTTAACTGTCCTCTCTCATCTCATTTGCATTTTGTTCGCATTTGGCATATTCTTGCATTTGGCGAATACCCTGCGAAACGACTATGGAGTCCCTCTTCCCGCATTCCGAACCCCAAGTTCCCTTCATCGGCATTGCGCGCCTAGCAGCCAAGGGCGAAGCAATTTCTGAAGGTCACAACGTCGAGTACATCTCCCTTGAAAATCGCAGCATGCTCACGCGCTGTGATTCGCCGCGGATGCCCTTCTCCTGGCAGATCAATCCCTATCGAGGATGCGAGTTTGCCTGTAAATACTGTTATGCGCGCTATACGCATGAGTTTATGGAGATGCACGACGGGCTGGATTTTGAGCGCAAGATCTACGTGAAGAAGCACAGCGCATGGCTGCTGCGGCAAGAGTTGAAGCAGGTGCGTCCGGGCCAAAGCATCGCCATCGGCACGGCCACAGACCCGTATCAGCCTGCTGAGAGAAAGTTCGGGATTACCCGCGCCGTGATGGAGGAGTTGGCGCGGCATGATGGGCTTTCTCTTGGACTGGTAACCAAGTCGGACCTGATCGTGCGCGATCTTGATCTGTTACAGCAGATATCCGCCAGGAACCGGCTCAGTATCCACGTAACTATCACGACAACGAAGACTGATCTCGCGCGCATCCTGGAACCACGAGCGCCTCGGCCTGATTTGCGCTTTAGCGCAGTAAAGAAGCTTTCGGCAGCCGGAATATCCACAAGCGTGAATTGTGCGCCGATCTTGCCCGGCATCACCGACTCTCCAAAAGACCTGGAAAGCGTTGTTCGTTCCGCGGCCGCGGCCGGCGCAACATCAGTCGCCGCCATACCGCTGTTCTTAAAACCATGTTCCGCAAAAGTATTCATGCCTTTTTTGCAGGAGCATTTTCCTCAACTTGTAACCTTGTACAAAGCGCGCTACTCTGATCGCGCTTTTTTGCCTGTTGATTACAAGAAGCGTGTTTCAGCGCTGGTGAACAAGTTGTGCCGACGGCACGGTATCGGTGTCAGGAACCATGATTCTGGCGTTCGGACATCGGGAGGAGGCCTTTCCAGACAGCTCAATTTGTTTGCGCCGTGATGATCGTTTGTTACGTTTCCTAGTCCCACGATGTAAAAGTTTTCCACAGATAAAAAACGATCACATTGAAACAAATTGCCTAACAATGGCGGCGAAGTGAGAATGCAAGCTGCACAAAAATAATGGGTTAAGCGTGTTTTGCGGCCTCAATGCTGGATGGCAGGAATAAGTACATGTCCTTAAGTACAATATATTGCTATGTCCATACGGCCATGCTATATTGTCCCTGTTGGCGCAATTGAGATGTACCTCAGAAGTGGGCAGCAAAAAAAGCGGCCCAAAATTGAAAAAAAAATGTTTCAATTTTAAAAATTCTGTGTACGATAGGGCAACTTAGTACCTGTACCAAAGAACATGTCCCAGAGATGATGCACAGCGAAAGCTGACTCAGAAGAGATCAAAGACAAAAGGTGCAGGTGCTTCCAGCGAAATCAGGCATGATGTCGCTGCTGGAAGATGATCGGATAGCTTGGCCATACGGACAGTGAGGGTTATCGCTGACGTACAACATAAAAATCGGCAGAAGTGAAACGATTTGATGTCTGGCAGCACAAGTATACGGGTAGTTAATTCCAGGATGTACGGTAGGGTTTGGGGTAAACAGCGGATGGACTTTGCACGTCGCTGAGTTTAAAGTGACGGCAATTCTTCCACCGAAGCGGGAGGTGGACTTATGCGCATATTGGTTATTGAGGATGAGCCTAAAGTAGCACGCACACTGGTGAAGGGTCTGGAAGCGGACCACTTCGCTGTCGATCTGGCTGGGGACGGAGAAGAAGGTCTCCAGCTGGCAACCGAGATTGATTATGACGGAATCATTCTCGATTGGAATCTTCCTAAACTTGACGGTCTAACCGTTCTTCGCAAATTACGTAAATCCGGGTCCAATATGAGGATCCTGCTCCTGAGCGCGCGCAAAGACGTTTCCGACCGTGTTTGCGGCCTGCAGGCGGGTGCCGACGATTATCTTGTAAAGCCATTTTCGTTCGAAGAGCTGCTGGCCCGGGTCCACGCTCTTCTGCGTCGTCCCCAGGAATTGCTGGACAAGCTCAGCGTGGAAGACCTGGAGCTTGATCGCATGCGGCACATGGTGACGCGTGGCGGCAAGCCGATCAATCTTACGCAGCGTGAATACGCCGTGCTGGAATACCTGATGCGCAATGCCGGCCGCACTGTTACACGCACCATGGTGGTAGAGCATGTCTGGAACCTGGGTTTTGAAGGGCTTACCAACATCGTGGATGTTTACATCAATTATCTCCGCGCCAAAATTGATCACGGCTATGAAAAGCCACTGATCCATACCGCTCGTGGCGTAGGATATATGTTGTCATCAGCTTCCCAATGAAATTCGTGGCTTTACGCCGGCTCAGTACCCGGCTTGCAATAAAACAGACAGTAACATTCGCGCTCCTGGTCGTAATACTGGCCTGGAGCGCTTATGCTCTGCTGACTCGCCGCATTTATGGCCAGTTGGACGACGAACTGCAGGACCGCGCTATTTCCGTCCGCAGCATGCTACAGATTCGCGCCGGCAGCGTAAAGTGGCTCAACGCAGAAGCTGATCCGGAAGTACGCGCCCAATTTGAGCGTTCCATGCGGTATTACGAGCTGCTGGACGACGAAGGCCATACGCTCGACATTTCTCATGCAATGGCGGCCCTGCATCTTCCGGTTTCTTCAGCGGAACCTTCATCCGATCATTCCGTATGGCAAAGCATCACGGCGGGCAACACGCACATACGCATTCTCGATGTCCCGGTTCTGGGCCTGGCGGGGCGGCATTATCTTTTGAGAGTAGGCACGTCTTTAGATCAGACGGATGAAGATTGCTGGCGTCTCCGCATGTTTCTGTTTGCCCTGATTCCCTTCATCATTCTGGCGCATGCCGTGAATGCATTGATCATGACGTCTTATTCCATGCGCCGCCTGGAACAGGCGGCAGCCGCGGCAAAACAGATCACCGCTTTCGATTTGAGCACCCGGCTTCCGGTAACTGGCACTGGTGACGAGGTTGATGAGCTCAGCACCTCTCTCAATGCCATGATTGCGCGGCTGCAAAGCTCATTCCAGCGGATGACGGAATTTCTGCGGACTCTTTCCCATGAAATCCGGCAGCCGCTTACCGTTTTGCGATCGGAAACGGAACAGGCGCTTCGGCTCGGCAACAATGAAACGAATTACCGCGACACGCTTTCCAAGCAGCTTGAGCATGTGGAACTGCTGGCGCGGACGGTTTCAGACCTGATGGAACTGGCCCAATCGGAAAGCGAGCAAATCAAGCTGAATCGGGAAAAGGAAGACCTCTCCGAACTGGTCCAGACAGCGGTTGATGGCATGCGCGGACAGGCGGGAGAGCGTGGAATCCAGATTTCTGGGACAGTGCAGCAGAACGTGATCGGCGCATTCGATGCGGGCCAGATCTGGCGGCTGTTGCTCAATCTTCTGGATAATGCAATCAAGTTCAACCATCGCGGCGGAAGCGTTGACGTGGTTTTGTCCGTTCATAACGACGTTGCCATTATTTCGATCAGCGATACCGGAAGCGGCGTTGCGCCCGATGAGCAGGTACATATCTTCGAGCGTGGTTACCGTTCCAGTTCAGCGCGAAAATCCCACGTTCCCGGCACCGGCTTGGGACTTCATTTCGCCCGCAGCATCGCGGAAGCTCATGGCGGACACATTGAAGTGTCTAGCTCATCGGGTAAAGGATCATGCTTTCGAGTATCGCTGCCACTGCTGAATGCTTCCTCACTGGGTGAGAGCTTGACGCCCAGCGTACAGCGCGACGCTCCCATCAATTAATCTGCGCTTGATTTGCGGCAGCCCTATTCAATTGCAGGCGATAAAAAACGGCTGGATTGGAAAATTTAATGTTTTTTCAATGGTCAAGCGGGCGCCAAAGCGGCACAATGCAAGAGTAGGAATCCGGGTTCTTAAGGTAGGTTTTTGTATGAGGATCGCGAACACTGCGGCTCTTCTCCTGGCGATGGCGTCTTTAGTTGCGGTTGCCCAAAGGTCTGGCGGACGTTTGGAGCGCAAGCCAAGTCCGGCTACCAGCGCGGTGCCCGCACCAACCGGGCAAGATGGGAACACGTCAGCGCCAGTGGTTCCGGCAGCGCGCCAGATGGTGGCTCCTCAGAACTTTCCGCGGCCGAATACAAATCCAAATATCGCTCCAGTCCATATCCAGCCCGCGCCTGCGCCGCCGGTAGCGCGGCCCGCAGCGGCGATCCAGGCAGCACCAACAGCATATCCAGCGGTCGCGCCTGTGGCTGCAAATTTTGCTCCTGCGCCTGTTGCAGCGCCGGCAACAATGGCCCCTGCACCAACACCCGAAGCGACTGCAACAGTTCATTACGCGCAAGGAAAACTGAGTGTAACTTCTCAGAATGCCCCGCTGGGAATGGTCTTGAATCTTATCTCCGCCAAGACGGGCGCGAGCATAGATTTAGCTCCGGAACTGCAAAATGAACCCGTAGTCGCCCAGATTGGGCCTAGCGCAGTCCAGGACGTGATGAGCGCATTGCTGGATAGTCCCAAAATCGACTACATCATCATGGGCTCCGGGGCTGCTGACGGTGGCCTGCAACGCATCCTGGTCCGCACGCGGCATTCGTTTGGCCGTACTGAATTTGCCGCCAGCCGGCCATTCCAGCCTCCGCCGGCGCAAGCTCCAGCAGAGACCGAATTCAAGCTCAACGAAAATGTTCCGCCAGTGGCTGGAGTGGCCAAGCCGCTAACGCCACTGACGCAGGAACAATTGATGGCGAACTGGCAAAAAGCCCGTGAAGAAAAAAGACTGGCTGAAATAGAGCAGCAACGGAAAGACCGTGAGAATGAAGCGAACCGGGTAGAACCGCCACCACAGCCTGAGCCGCAAGCTCAACCAGAAACCCAGCCGAATAATGCAGACAATCCACCGCTGAACTAGTTCCAGACAAAAAATCTCACGCCCCTCGGAATAAAACTTCCGGGGGATTTTTTTGCGGGCCGCAAACTCACACGAGTGAAATGAAGAAGTTTAATGTGGCCTTGATAACCTTCTAATCCAAATAAATCAGAATGAATTTGTAAGCGAGTTCGGCGGCAACAATGGTTTTTCTTGACGTCGAGTTTGCTGAAATCTTGTTTTGCGGGTCCCCAAAAGAGAAGCAGGCCCTGGAACCTTGCTTCTCTGAGCCACTCCCGCCATGAATCGCCCGGAAGCTGAAGCCTTCAGTCCCGCTAAAACTGAAAGCTTCTGTTCCGGCAGGTTTCCTGGCCGCGCGGCCAGGACTATCAGGCAAGGCCTTGCTTGGATTTGAGGTTGGACGATGTTGAATCGTCCAGCCTCGTTTTTTGCGTCGCCACTGGCGATGGGAGAAGAGCAGGGCGCAAAGAAAATCCCCTTGCCCGCACAAGGGGAAACCTCGATCGCTCAGTTGCTTTTGCTAGTTCGCCGCGCCGCCGCGCAGTACATTGGCGGCCAGAAAGCCCTTGGGCCCTTTCATGAGCTCATATTCCACGGTTTCGCCCTCGTTCAGCGTCCTGTAGCCATTTTCCTGAATAGCGGAAAAGTGGACGAAAACGTCTTCCCCGGTAGAGCGTTGAATGAAGCCATAGCCTTTGGCTCCGTTGAACCACTTCACAGTTCCCTTCTCTTTCACAAATGCAACTCCTTTCGCCTCAGCATCAGATTGGAATCTCCGCCTTTGCAACCGCGAAGGTGGAGAAAAAAGGTTGTTGCTTTGCCGCCAGATGGCTCTTTTCCGCAACCGATGGCTGCCGTGCCGGAAGGCCCGAAGGCGACTCCAGCAACCGGATCGTTCGGCGAGTTCAAACTGCTGTACAAAAACATCAACCAGAGTGCGCCCTGCGGGACAAGTCGCCGGGAGCAGAGCATAATATTCAGGAACTCCGGTTCTTGTAAAGCACTTTGTTTGCATAGCGAGGTAACGCCAAAGGGAACTTGTTTTGCGATACTTTCGTTTGTCCCAAAATGGTACTTATAAAAGTTGGAAGGAAGCGCTTTTCTGTTACGATTTTCGCAGGCTCTCCATGACATCAGGTTCAGTTTCGCCAGCCGTTGACGCCGTGCCGATTGCGGCTCCGGAATCGCCCGCTTCCCGGCTATTGTTGCGTCCATGGAAGCACATGCTGATGCATCGCGGCTGGCCTACCATGCAATACCTGACGCGGACTGAAGCACATACCTACGCTTTCTCCGTGGCGGCAAATGCGATTCTCTCATTTTTTCCTTTCATGGTTCTGCTTATGTGGCTGATTCGAAATGTCTTCCACTCAGCAACCATGTACAACGTGGTGGTGGATTTATTGCGGGACCATCTGCCTGCCGGCCAGGATTTCGTAATCCGCAACCTTCAGTCGCTGGTAAAGGCGCGTCAACGCGTCAAGATGGCCTCGGTCGTGATTTTGCTCATTACCTCCACCGGTGTTTTTGTGCCGCTGGAAGTGGCTTTCAATCGGATATGGGGCTTTGCCAAAAACCGTTCTTACCTGGGAAACCAGATCATTTCACTGGCGCTGGCTTTCGCCTGCGGCATATTGGCGCTTATTTCAATCGGGATGGCGGCGGGGAATGAGCTGGCATTGACTTTCATGATGCGGGGCAATGAAAACATTCTTTTCCGGGCCGCCACGTTTGTGGCGCTCAAGGTCTGCGCCACGCTGGCCAGCATTGCCATCTTCTTCCTTATTTACTGGCTGCTGCCCAACGGCAAAATCAAGGCCAGAAGCGTACTTCCGGCGGCGGTCGCCATGGGCGTGCTGTGGGAAGTAGGAAAAGTTCTATACATCAAGGCCCTTCCCTGGCTGGATTTTCAGGAGGTTTACGGACAGGCATTTTCCATCTCAGTGGCCCTGATGTTCTGGGCCTTCATCTCCGGCTTAATGTTGCTGGCGGGTGCACATTTGTCATCTGATTTCACACCTGAAGCCGCTGAGACGGCGGCCAACGATGGAGATCAGAGCAGTGTTGAGTATTCGTAACTTTCGACTTTTGGTTTTTGTTAAATTCTCGCGTCCAGACTGCGCGAATCACTTCTGGTGGCGATAGAATTCTCGCAGTACCTGGATTCCCTCCCCTGGGCGTTTGCCCTTTCCCCTGCGCTGGTTTCCACGGGCCCAAAAACAAACATGCAGTTGTTGCGTTTTGACGACTGCGTGCACTAAAGAGGGAGGTATTGCGGGAGTTTGATTCGCACGTGGCCGGCAATGATCTTGAATGGTTATAGGGAGCGCGATGCAAGCTCGCGCGAGAACTCTCTCCGCCTGTTCCTCTGCTACTGCCGGCAAAGATAGATTTGCAGTTGAGGCCCCGAAATAACTTTACGGTCGTTGCGCGCTCGAATGACCGCCTACTCTAAAGGAGAAAAATATGCGAAAAAGCATGATTCGTACGATGCTAGCAATGGTTTTATTGGTAACAGTGAGCGCGATACAAGCTCACGCGGCCACGCTCCCCGCGCCAACTCCACCGCTGCCGCCGTTGCATAGTAATTAAGATTTGCGGTTGCCGTGTGGCTAGTTTAAGCTTGCCGACGCTCTTGTGAAAAATAGCGAACTAGTTTTGACCATAGTGGGCACTGGGCTGGCAGCAGTCCTGTGCCTGCTGTTGATTGTGCGGCGCGTTTATCGGCAATTCCCGTTCTTTTTTTCCGGTATTAGTTTGTCCGTAATCGCAACGATTGTCCTGTTGATCGTAAGTAATAACATCCGCTACTACGCTTTTGTGTTTTGGCCAAGCGATGCATTGGGAGTTTTTCTTGCTTTCTTGGCCCTCAATGAAGCGCTGCGTTCGGTATTTCGGAATTTTTTGGGCATGAAATGGTTCCGGTGGCTTTTCCCGGGAATTGGCATCGTAATGCTCAGTGTGGCGGTTCTACGCATTTTTTTAGTTCCACGCCCAGCCTTCAGTTTGTTCACTACAACCATCATTGGCCTGGAAATTGCGGTGGGATTGCTGCAATTTGGCATATTTTCCCTATTTATTGTTCTGGTCAGGTTGTTCCACCTGCGCTGGGGGCAGCATGCCGCAGGGATTGTTTTTGGCTATGGGGTCAATGCCGCCGGGTTCCTGGTGGCCTTCCTGCTTCGTTCCGAATTTGGAACGAAATTTGACCCGGTTGTCAGAATTGCACCTCCTATCGCGTACATTATTGGGGTGGCCATTTGGCTGGCCACATTCTTAAAGGCGGAGCCCGTACGGCCGGAAGCGGCATGGGCCGCGACGCTTACGCCGGAGCAGATGATCACAGAAATTAAGAGGCATACCAAGACGGTGAAAGGCATTCTGGGACGATGATGTTCGATATCATCACGATATTCCTGGTCGGCATACTGCTGATAGTTGCCATTTATACCGCCGTCCAGTATCGCGGCAAGTTTCCCAAACGCACCATTGAAGACGTGACCCCTTTTCTGCGGCCTGCGGAGCATGAAGAACTTGAGTCATTGCTGGATCCCGCGCAGGAAACCAATTTCCGGATACGCATGTCACCACAGGAATTCAAGGATTGGCAGCGCCGGCGGATCCATTTGCTGCGCGAGTATTTGCTGCGCATGTCGCACAACGCCCTGGTGCTGATTGAATGGGGCAACATGGAGACTGCCGAGGCCGGAAACGATGCCGAAGCAGTCCGCCAGCGGCAGTTAATGGCGCAGGAACTGGTTCAGGCGGCTACGGAGTTCCGGTTATATTCCTTTTTGGCGCTGGTCAAGCTGAAGTTATGGCTGGTGCTGCCTTCGCCCTTTAGCCTTCTGCTTCCCTCCCCCAGTCTGCCTTCCATGCGACACCTTTTTGGCATTGACGCGCTTGGCTGCTACCAGCGCCTCAGGACGGCCGCCAGCAGCCTGAGCCTGACGCACGGCCTGCAATTCCGTGACGCCTTGCTGGAACGCCTTTAGTATCCATCTTTCCAGTGATTTCCCCGTGGGGCCGCGCTCACCGATATAATCGGTGAAGATTGGCTGTCTGGTCCCAAATCACGCGCAAGCTGGCCTCAGCGGGCTTGATGCCGCGCACTCGCCTGGCACTGGCAACTCTTTATCTGGCAGGGATGACAGCGCTACTGCTCTTATTGAAATGGCTGCTCAAAGTGGCCAATGCACGGAGCGCCGCTGACGCCCTGGGCGGCTGGACGACCTTTCTGGGCTGGACAGTCTCAATGCTGTTACTGTGGCTGGGCCTGCGCTGGCTGCGCGACCATGTAATGTGGAGCGTACGAAATCGCCTGATCGTTACCTATCTGTTTATCGGCGGCGTGCCGGTGACGCTTGCCGTGGCCATTGCTCTTCTGTCCGGATATCTGGTACTGGGCGACCTGGCCGTGTTCAGCGCGATTTCTGAAATCAAAGTGGAAGCGAACCGCCTGAGCGCCGCCAATGCAGCGGCGGAAGAGGAAATCACGCGGCACAGCAGCAACCCGGAAAAGATCACCGCAAGAGACACGTCATTTCCCGGACGTTCAATCGCCATTCTGCCTACGTCATCTGTCCCCGGCTGGGTTAAAGATGGCTTTACCGGGCTGGTAAACGAAAAAGGACACATTTACCTACGCGCCGTGAACTCTCACCAGGATCCAAGCGGCAATGCGATGGTGATTTCAAGCGTTCAGCTTGATCGAAAATTTCTGGCCCGGATTGCCAGCAAGGTCGGATCACTCACGCTCTATAGCGATGAGAAATTGCTCGAGGCCAGTGGCCCCAACACACAAGGCGCCGTAGCGGCTTCGGGCCGAATCAGCGCCGGCAGTGTGCCCGCCCCTATAAACACGCTGGACCCCGAAGTTGATTTTGGCGGACAAATTCAAGTAATCGATTGGGAAAACGGCTCTTTGGGAACACGATTCCTGGGAGGTACCACAAGGTTTTCCACTGTCTATTCCTATATCACGGCGTCCATGGGCATTGGGAGCACGGTAATCGTAATTGCCCTGATCGGGCTGGCGATTGCGTTCGCCGTTGTGGTGCTTGTTGCGTTGTTGATCGGCATTGGCCTGACCAGAAAAATTACCTATTCGGTGGCGAATCTCTACCGCGCCACACAGTTCATCAACCGCGGCGATTTCAGTCATCGCATTGACGTGCGGGCAAAAGACCAATTGGCTGCGCTGCAGGTTTCATTCAATTCGATGACTGACAATCTGCAAAAGCTGATCGCTGAGCAAAAGGAAAAAGAGCGGCTGCAAAGCGAGCTGGAAATCGCGCATGAAGTACAGGCACAGCTCTTTCCGCGAGAAAATGTTGGGACCAGCACGCTTCAACTGCATGGCATCTGCCGTCCGGCGCGTATTGTAAGCGGCGACTATTACGATTTTCTTTCCTATGGGCCGGAGCAGGTGATGGTTGCAGTGGGCGATATCAGCGGCAAAGGCATATCCGCAGCGCTATTAATGGCCACCATCCATTCCGCCGTGAGGGCGTATGAGCAGGAACAGCTTGTTTCCGTGGGCATGGCCGCGGCTTATGGCACCAACAGCAGGGTTGCAGCATTTGAGGCGCGAATGGCGCCGCCTTCCCCAGCGCAGATGCTCTGGCTTTTAAACCGGCACTTGTTCCAAAGCACGCAGCCGGAAAAATATGCCACGCTGTTCCTCGGCTTCTACGACGACGAGAAACATCGGTTGACGTATGCCAATGCCGGACATTTGCCTCCGATCGTCCTGGGAGCCGATGGAACCGTGCGTCGCCTGGAAACCGGTGGAACTGTCGTTGGGTTGTTTCCCGACTGCGACTATGCGGAAGAGACCGTGGAACTGTATCCGGGCGATATTTTTATTGCGTTTAGTGACGGCATTACGGAACCGGAAAATGAGTTCGGCGAATTTGGAGAAGACCGCCTGATTGAAACCGTTGCCGCCAATCGTCACCAGCCGCTGGACAGAATCACTGAACATGTAATCTCCGCAGTCCAGGATTGGATTGGCTCAACCGAGCAACCGGATGACATTACAGTGGTGCTGGCGCGCAGGATTTAGCCGCTCAAGCCTTATTTTCTTGCTCCTGCTGTTGGCAATCTTGGTGACTCTCCGTATGTTTCGCTTACGCGAAAATCTATCTGCCTTTATGTTGTACATCTGACTTTTGCTGCTATTGGAAGAAATCACCCCATGAAACCAACTGGCAACATCCATCGACTTCCCGCTACCGATTCATGGCAGCGCCAACCGCAGATCAAGAACGCTCTGGTGCATCGCATTAAAAGCATCACCGGCGAAATCCATTCCATCCAGGCAGAAATGCATGGCGAACTGAATGAGCCAGCAAACGAAAATAAGCTGGCCAGATTTTTTGAAGATGAAAATGCCGTACAGTCTCTTAATGATTTCAAAGTGGAGCTAGACCAGCTTCGCCGGATTTTGTGGTTTTATCTCGAACAGGCTTCCGCCCAGCCTTCTGCAACGATCAACAACGAGCAGCAGGACACGCGACTGCAACGTGTCAACGAACTGTTGCGCGCTCTGGCCCCAGCGGCGAAATCCGCAATCCCCGGGGAGACGATCCAACCCTCAGTTTCATTCTTTGAGCGGCTCGACGTTGTGATTGACACTTACATGCAGGAGAAAAAGCCTGCCACCCAGTTAAAAGCCAAAGCCGCCAAAGCGGGCTATTGATGCGAGTTCGCCAGCCTGTGGTCCAGGTTGGCGATCCGCCATCCCGTTTCAAATACCAGCCGCGCCACTTTTGTCATCTTGGTAAAGTCAATTTTCTCGATCGTATCCGTCGGCCGGTGATAATCCACTGAAGTTCCGTCGAAATAAAAAATGATGGGAATGCCGTGCTTGGCATAATTCCAGTGGTCTGACCGGAAATAAATCCGCTCTGGATTGTTAGGATCATTGTAGTAATAATCCAACTTCATCTTCTGGAATTGCGAGTTAGTCTCTTCACTGAGCTGGTGGAGCTCCTGGCTGATGCGGTTTGATCCCACCAGATACACGGTGTTCGCGTCAGTAAGGTGATCGTCCTCCATTGCATTATCTCCGGGCGCCTTGGAACGTCCAATCATGTCGATATTCAGGTCAGCCACCATCTGCTTCAGCGGCACCACGGGCGCGTATTCCGTGTTGTATTCCGATCCCAGCAGCCCCAGCTCTTCACCGGCATGGAACATCACCAGCACTGAGCGTTTTGGCCGCTCCAGTGACATGGCATGCGCAATGGTCAGCACGGATGTGGTTCCCGATCCGTCATCATCGGCGCCGGGATAAATTTCGCCTCCGGGGCCTGTCTTTAGATGGTCGTAATGCGCGCTGAACACTACGTATTCATGCTTTAGCACAGGATCTGTGCCTTCAAGAATTCCCGCAACGTTTTGCGTTGTGGCCTTTGTCTGCTGCGTGGCGACGGTCATTTTGGCGGTAAGGTCCACGCTCTTTGTCTGCAACTTCTGCTTGTGATTGACTGCCTGATACACGGTTTTAAGGTCGAGCCCGCAAGCCGCCAAGAGCTCTTCTGCCACTGCCGGTCCCAGCGTTACTTGAGGCAGATTGCCATCCGCGTCGCGCGCCAGCCGTATATTTTCACGCGAAGCTGCTCTCTCCTGAAAGCCCTTGCCTTTCATCAGCTCCAGCAGGCGTTGCGGCGGCAACTGCAGGATTCCAACTGCGCCGTGAGCGCGCGCTGCTCCCTGGCCGTATTCATTCCGGTCAAGGCGAGACATATCGACGCCGGAAGGCACGCCGGGCACGATCAGGACAATTTTCCCTTTCACATCCAGGCCGGCATAATCATCCTGGTGTTGCGATGGCGACGAGATTCCCGTTGCCACAAAAACAATCTTTCCTTGCGCGTCGCCGTTCCCGCCTTCAGCCGGAATATAGAAGTCGCCGAAGTGATAAGACTTAGGCTTCCCTTCAAAACTGATTTCTAGTACGCTCTTTGCCGTGTCCGGCTTGCTTGAGATCACCTGAAAAGTCTGCAGAAAATCGCCATGCTCGCCCGCGCCCTTGAAACCATAAGCCTCAAGATGTGACGCAATGTAGCGCGCCGCTATGGCGAAGCTCGGCGAAAGCGTATACCGCCCGCCCAACTCCGGAGATGAGAGAAATTCCAGGTGCATGCGCAATTCGCCGGGAGTGATTGAATCCACTGTGGGCGGCACTGCTGGCAGGACAACTGCCGTTGGGGATGTTGCATACAGTGCGCCCGAGGCAGCCAGGGCTACGCCCAAAGCCATTTTTGCAGGAAAGGTTTTAAGACGGTTCACAGTCCGATGGTAGCAGCCCACGATGGAGCTTACAATCGGCACGCGATTTCCAATACCGCACATGGATACGGTTAAAATCATACGCGGAACCCTATGGAACTCAGTTGAAACAAAACATCATTGTTCTTGAAGACGATTCGGACATTGGCAACCTGGTGCGCCATCACCTGCAGGCGGCCGGATTCAACGTGCGCCTTTGCATTTCTGGCGACGAAGTATTGCCGCAAGCGCGCAAGCAGCCGCCCGTCCTTTTTCTACTTGACATCATGGTTCCCGGACACAGCGGCTTTGAAGTTTGCCGCCAAATTCGCGAAAGCCGTGATCTTGCCCGCATACCAATCATTTTTCTAACAGCGCGCGCAGGTGAGGAAGACCGCGTTCGCGGCCTCGATCTTGGCGCCGACGATTACATCACCAAACCTTTCGGCACTCGCGAACTTACTGCCCGCGTCCGGGCGGTTCTGCGGCGTTTTGAGCAGCCCTTGACCACAAGCATTACCACTCCCGACTTTGAACTGCATAGTGACTCCATGACGCTCATGGTGCGCGGCAAGCCCACGGACGTTACGGCCACTGAATTTCGTCTGCTGCATTTCCTCGCCTCGCATCCGGGCCGCGTCTATTCTCGTGATCAGGTGCTTGATGCCGTGTGGCGCGATCTATCCTTTGTAACGCCGCGGTCCGTTGATGTATATATCCGGCGGCTGCGCGAAAAAATCGAGCAAGACCCGGAAGATCCCAGGTATCTCAAGACTGTCCGTGGCGCGGGATATAAGTTTGAGGCGCCCAAATGAGAAACCGCATTTTTCTGAAAGCCATGGGTGCGTTTGTCGCGGTGATTGCCGCCGCAACGCTCACACTGGACATCAGCATCCGGCACACCTGGGAAAATGCAGTACACAATGACATTGAGAAACTCCTTGTCCAGAACGCCCAGGGCTTTGCGTTGCGTGTTCAGAATGACCACCAGCATTCGCTGCAGCAGATGGCCGATGAAGAAGCGCGCATCACGGAAACGCGGGTCACCATCATTGCCCGCAATGGCGTGGTGTTTGCCGACTCTGTGGCCGATTCCCAAACCATGGAAAACCATGCCGGCCGGCCTGAAGTGGTGGCCGCTCTTGCGGGAAAAATCGGCAGTTCGTCTCGCGTCAGTCATACAGTTGGCATTGAATTCCTTTACCTGGCCGTTCCCAGCGGTGACAAGATAGTTCGCCTCGCTTATCCACTTTCCAGCTTGCAGCGGCAAATCGCTTCGATCCGCACCAACCTTCTGCGCGCCACCGCGCTTGCATTGCTGCTGGCGCTTGTACTGGCTGCAGTCATTGCAGAAGTGATTTCCCGCCGGCTGCGTCGCATTGTGCGTTTTGCCGGGCAGGTTGCTGCCGGAGATCTTTCCGCGCGCATTGCTGTAACCAGCGCTGACGAAATAGGCCAGGTAGCTATGGCCCTTGACCGCACCGCGCGGCGACTGGAAGAAAACTTTGCCGCCGTGCGTGAGAGCCGCTCCGAGCTTGAAGCGCTTCTCAATAGCATGACGGACGGCGTGATCGCCGTTTCTCCCGACATGAAAGTGCGATGGGCCAACCACGCCATTGCCGGCATACTGCACCAGCCGGTCCGCATCGGTGTTCCCGTAGTCGAATTGCTGCGTCATCCTGACTTTCTCGCCACAATTAATGAAGTCCTGAAATCAAAGCGCCGTGAGAGCACCATTGCCACTTCCCTTTCCGGACGCAAATCATTTTCCGTGACCGCGGAACCGTTGCCCGATGGAGGCGTTGTCTCCGTGCTGCATGACATCTCTGAGATTGAGCGCGTGGAAAAAACGCGGCGAGATTTCATCGCCAACGTCTCTCATGAGCTGCGCACGCCGCTCACTTCCATTCGCGGATATTCTGAAACGCTTCTTGAATCTGACGGCCTGCTTAATGACAGCGCTCGCGATTTTCTTCAGGTCATTCGCCGCAATGCGGAGCGCATGGGCCGCCTGACGGAAGACCTTCTGGTGCTGGCTCGCGTTGAATCTGGCGAGGAAAAACTTGATTTGCGTCCACACTCCGCGCGCATTTTGCTTGCTGAAGCGGCTTCTTCCATGCAGGAAGATGCCCGCGCGGCCCAGGTTGAGCTCGTGATTGAAGACATCCCGGATTGGTCCGTGCTGGCCGATAATTACGCTGTTCATCAGGTCTTCGGCAACCTCATAAGCAATGCCCTGCGCTACGCCCAGAGCGGAAGGAAGATTGTGGTTGGGGCACACGAGCGCGAAAGCGGCATTGAGTTCTTTGTTCGCGACTTCGGCCCCGGCATCGCCTCTGAACATTTGCCGCGCATCTTTGAGCGCTTTTATCGCGTCGATAAAGCGCGGTCCCGCGAAAGCGGCGGCACTGGTCTTGGTCTGGCGATCGTTAAACATATTGTTCTCAATCACGGCGGCTCCGTCCGGGTGGAAAGCACCGTCGGACACGGCACGACCTTCTTCTTCCTGCTGCCCAAGGTCTAGTTCTCTTGCCTCCCCTATCCGCGCTTGTCCGTTTGAGCCGCAGTAAGCTTTTTGCTCTTCCGATCACCAGATTCCCCGATCACCGGATCACCCGATCTTTATGCCTCCCCCCTCCCTGGGGATCCCACCGCATCCCCGGTCATTCCAGTTTGGCGTGGGTTTCAGAGCAATCACCGGTTTTCCTCCCCGTTCCTCCGTGTCTCTGGTCTCCCTGGTAGGCGTTGGGTTTTGCCTGGACTGCTTTTATTTCTCCGCAGTGAAACTCAATTCTTTGTTTTTGGGTGAAGTCCGACCACTTTGCATCTTAGGCCAAAACTTACCCACAAAGAAAGCACGAAACCGGCCATGTTCAATTTCGCGTGCTGCGAGAAACACTGATTGGCCAAAATTCTTTGCAACTTTCCGGGAGTACAGCGCCGGGCACCGGCGTTTGTTCTGATGGTTCATCGCTCCGTTGTGCCGCCAATTTTGTCGATCTCTCTCTGGATTGTGAGCTTGTTGAGACTTTTCAGGGGAAGACAGAGAAAAAGACTGATTCGGCGGTCCAGCGTTAAAAAAGCGCTGTGAAATGCCCACTGTATCTCTTCCTCGCTGCCTTGCGCTGCGGCCGGGTCCGGAATGCCCCAATGGGCTGTCATCGGCTGACCCGGCCAGACAGGACACACTTCAGCGGCGGCGTTGTCGCAGACGGTAAATACAAAGTCCAGGTGCGGCGCGCCGGGTCTGGAAAACTCTTCCCAACTTTTGCTCCGGTATCCATGAGTGGGCAAATGTGCTTTCTCCAGTTGCCTCAATGCGCCCGGATGGACGGAACCTTTTGGGTGACTGCCGGCGCTGTAGGCGACGAAGTTTGGTCGCCCCTTCTGGTTCATGATTGCCTCAGCCATGATCGATCTGGCGGAGTTGCCTGTACACAGAAATAGAACGTTGAAATTATCTTTCACTCGCGCACCCTCCGCTTAAATGTTACTATGCATTTATGCACCTACATGCATAGACTGAAGACGCAGGAATCTTACACGAAAAGATAAATGGGTAAAATCCTGGGGGTGTCGCGAAATGAAGGGTGTGGAAGGTTATTTTAAGGGCTTGGCCGATATCACCCGGTTGCGCATCGTTAATCTGCTTTTGCGTGGCGAACTCTGCGGGTGCGACATTCAATATGTAATTGGCACAGCGCAATCCAATGTTTCCCGGCACCTGACCTATTTGAAACGCTCAGGTCTGGTACACGACCGGCGCGAAGGCTTTCGGATTTATTATCGGCTTTTGGAGCAGAACAACTCGAAGCATATCGCTCTTATTTCCTATCTCAAAAGTGCATTGACTGAAAAAGTGTTTGTGGCCGACAGGAAACAACTCGCTAAGGCAGTAAAAGCGGGCGCTTGCAGCATAAGTGAATTAAAGGCTGGTTTGGTTTCCCCGCGTTCTGCAAGGCAAACAAACTTGAGGAGATAAAAGTCATATGAGCGCAGAAGTAATCTGCTCTGCCAGTTCCGGCCAGTGCACGCCAGTGAATCGCCGGCGCCTCAGATTTCTTGACCGCTATCTTACCTTGTGGATTTTTCTGGCCATGATTCTGGGCGTTGGCCTTGGGCATTTTCTTCCGGTCGCCACGTCTTTGATTGGGCGGTTTCAAAGAGGCGCCACCAACATCCCAATCGCATTGGGATTGATTCTGATGATGTATCCTCCGCTTGCCAAAGTTCAGTATGAACGGCTTGGAGAGGTGTTTCGGAATCGAAAGGTCCTCGGCTTGTCTCTGATCCAGAACTGGGTGATCGGGCCAATATTGATGTTTTTGCTGGCGGTCATCTTTCTCCGGGGCTATCCGGAATATATGACAGGGCTCATCCTTATCGGTCTGGCCCGATGTATTGCAATGGTTATCGTGTGGAACGAATTGGCCAGTGGCGACTCTGACTATGCCGCCGGGCTTGTTGCTTTCAACAGCGTTTTCCAGGTCCTCTTTTATAGCGTTTATTCATGGCTTTTCATTACGGTTCTTCCACCTGCAATCGGATTAAAAGGCAGTGTTGTTGCAGTCAGCATTGGGCAAATTGCTCAGAGCGTTTTTATTTATCTTGGAATTCCCTTCCTTGCCGGCATGCTCACGCGCTTCGTTCTGTTAAAAGCAAAGGGCAAAGACTGGTACGTTACTCGTTTCATTCCCATGATCAGCCCTTTAACGCTTTTGGCGCTGCTGTTCACGATTGTGGTGATGTTTAGCCTGAAAGGCGCTCTGATCGTTACGTTGCCGCTTGATGTGGTGCGGATCGCGATACCTTTGCTGATCTATTTTGTCATCATGTTCCTGGTGAGCTTTTGGATGGGCCGGAAAGTTGGAGCCGATTACAGCAAAACCACGACGCTCGCATTCACAGCCGCCAGCAACAATTTTGAACTTGCAATTGCCGTTGCCGTTGCCGTTTTTGGCGTAAACTCCGGCGTTGCTTTTGCAGCCGTGATAGGTCCTTTGGTTGAAGTCCCTGTCATGATTGGGCTTGTGAATGTCGCCTTTTGGTTCCAGCGCCGCTATTTTGCTGAAGCTCGTACACCTGCCTTGCACTCGGCACGATAAAGGGGCGGCATGGCCCAAGCTTCATGCTTTTTCTGTCTCACCAACAAGGTTGCTGTTTTTGCCCCCCAAACCTCACCACAGATAACACTAATTTACACGGATCAAAGAAGTTCAATAGGACTTTTTTCAATTTGTAAATCCGTGTCATCCGTGTTCATCCGTGGTGAGGTTTGCTTTTTTGTGCAAAGGACTCTGCCATCCTGAATTCACTCCGCATTCACATTTCCTTCATCGCTCGTTAACAAATGTTGCCTATAAGAGTGCGTTGCACCAAATTGCAAAACGTAGAAGCAACAAGCGTCACGATCGCATTTCTAGCGCGGCAAAATTGTTATCCCCATCGTGGAGGAGATTGAATGAAATTGTTCCGACAAATATGTCTTTTGCTTCTGGTTTCCAGTTTTGTCTTTGGCCAGAGCGCGCCCAACAACACAAACACTGACGATAGCCGCATCTCAAACCAGATCAAGACTTTGCAGGATGCCATCGCCAGCCAGCAACAGCAGATTGAATCATTGCGCCAGGAGTTGGCAGCCAGAAAGCAATCCGATTCAGCTCCACATCTGGCCAATGCCTCGCTCACCACAACCAGCACCGCGAATGCGATCACGCAGGAAACGGAAAAGCCCAAGCAGTCGCCGCTTTCATTCCGCATTGGCGGCACAGACTTTACTCCCGGCGGTTTTGTGGATTTCCAGAACATCTTTCGGACAGTCAATACAGGCAATGCGATTGGCACAAACTTCGGCGCCATCCCCTTCAGCAATACCGCTGCGGGACATCTCACCGAATATCGCGCCTCTGGCCAGTATTCACGCTGGAATTTGAAGATTGCGGGTAAGTACGGAGCCAACAACATTACCGGGTTCATTGAAGGCGACTTTAACGGTAACGATGCTGCCAACGTTTTTGCCACAACCAACCCCCACACTCTGCGCATGCGCCTCTTCTTTGTGGATGTAAAGCGCGGCATATGGGAGTTCACGGCTGGCCAGGCCTGGAGCCTGATTACGCCGAACCGCGTAGGAACTTCGCCGATGCCCTCTGATCTGGCGGCTACATACTCAACTGACGCCAATATTCACGCAGGAATGCCATACTCGCGTGATGGACAGTTCCGCCTGACGATCCGGCCCAACGACAATTTCTCATGGGCCGTTGCCATCGATAATCCGCAGCAATACACCAATGGTGAAGTTACAGTCCCAACGGCGTTCAATGCCGTCCTGACTCCGCAGCTTGACGGCGCTGCCACCGCAGGCGTTCCCAACCTGATTCCTGACATCATGAGCAAGATGGCCTATGACACCAAGATGGGCGGTCGAGCATTCCACCTGGAAGGCGGCGGAGTTGTTACTTCAGTGAAAGTTACCAACATCCCCGGAGGCGCCACTACATTTCACGGCCATTCAAGCTTTGGCACGGCTGGCATGGGTGGCTTGAATTTTGAGCTGGCCAAAAACTTCCGTCTGATGGCTTACGGCATTTACGGGACCGGTACAGCCCGGTACTTCAACGGTCTTGGACCCCAGTACGTAGTGGCTCCGATTGCCACCGGGCCAGGCACGTTTACGGTGGATCCCTCCATGGTCCACTCCGGTTCCGCTTACACCGGTATTGAAGCCACTATGGGCAAGACCCAGATTGGCGCTTACTACGGCGGCTATTACTTTGGACGAAATTCGTTCAATGACCTGACTGCAGCCGCCACTGCAACGCCAATCTCCTGCGCTCCGGGGTTAGTTGCGATCAACCGGCCCTGCATCGGCTTTGGCGGAACAAACTCAGCCATCAACAATAACCGCGCCATTCAGGAAGGCAGCTTCGTTCTGACGCAAACGCTGTGGAAGAACCCGCAATACGGAGCATTGTTGCTGATTAACGATGCCAGCTATTCAACCCGGGCACCATGGTTCGTGCCAGCAGGTGCACCCAAGAACGCCCATATGTTCATGGACCACCTCGTATTGCGCTATGTAATCCCGTAGGCCGCAGTGCACAATTTCTCCCTTGCTTTATTTTTGAGCGCCGGCCTGAGCAGCCGGCGTTCTTTTTGCGAATCTACTGCGAACGTCACGTCATGAAATCTCCCCTTTTGCTTATCCGCGCCCGAAGGCATGGTCTTAGTCATGCCTGATACGAGCTGCCCTGCCCCGAGAGCGGCGCTAACCGCACGAAGTTTGACTATGCATCGGCGAATCGAGATGTCTTCAGAAAAAAACAGCTAAAGGCTAAGAGCCAGCAGCTAGTAGCTAGACGCTGCTTTTTAACACTCGTTTAACACTCCTTTGTTAGCTTCATCTCGTGCACACGGAGATCAACACTGAGGAGCGACAATGAAAATGAGATTTGCGATGGCATTGGCAGTAGTGGCCGCGATGCTCGGCGTGGCGAGCGCGGAAACGGATTTGACCGGTGCGGGCGCGACTTTCCCGTATCCCATGTATTCCAAGTGGTTTGATGAGTACCACAATCAACATTCTGACATCAAAATCAACTATCAATCCATTGGCAGCGGCGGCGGCATCAAGCAGATTCAGTCTGGGACCGTTGATTTCGGCGCCAGTGATGGCCCCATGACCGATGAACAGATTGCGCAAACTCCGGCCAAAGTTTTTCACATCCCAACCGTCCTTGGCGCTGACGTGCCTATGTACAACGTTACGGGTGTAACTGGCGAGCTCAAATTCACGCCGGACGTGCTGGCTGATCTGTTCCTCGGCAAAATTAAAAAGTGGAACGATCCCCGGCTGGCCAAAGCCAATCCTGGCGTCAAATTTCCCGATGAAGATATCGTCATCGTTCATCGCTCGGATGGCAGCGGAACAACTTACATCTGGACCGATTATTTGTCCAAGGTCAGCTCTGAGTGGAAGGACAAAGTCGGCAAAGGCACATCGGTAAACTGGCCAGTCGGTCTGGGCGGCAAGGGCAATGAAGGAGTTGCGGGAACCGTAAAACAAACCGAAGGAAGTCTCGGTTATGTTGAACTCATTTACGCCGTCTCCAACAAAATGCCTTACGGCAGCGTGCAAAATGCTGCTGGATCTTTCGTCAAGGCCAGCCTTGACTCAGTAACGGCGGCAGCCGCCTCGGTCAAAGACATGCCGGACGACTTCAGGGTCTCCATCACCAACGCGCCCGGCAAAGCTGCATACCCCATCAGCAGCTTTACCTGGCTCCTGGTTCCCGCGGAATGGAAGGATGCAGGCAAGGAAAAAGCTTTTGTGGACTTTCTAAACTGGATGGTCGACAAAGGACAGACCATGACGTCTGCGCTCCAGTACGCTCCATTGCCAAAGAATGTGGCCGCAAAAGTGAAAGCGCGGATCAAAGAAATCAAGGTAACTGCAAAACAGTCTGCAAAGAAATAAACAAAAATTCCTTCAACTCCTTCCAGCGCCGGTTTAACCTGCCGGCGCTTGTTTTTTAACAGTCTATTAACAATCGTCTGCTAGCTTCTGAGACATGCGAACCATGCCGGAGCACGGGCCTTCCCGGGGCTCAGAAGTGCCTGAAGCAGCAGAGATGTCGGCTCCTGTTTTGGGCAGCTCGGAAACTTTGCAGGTTGTGCCTAAAAGCCGCCTGGTTTTCCGGGAAAACGTGTTTGCCGACCGGGTATTTCGCGGCGTTATCCTTCTCTGCGCGCTGGCTGTGCTGGCCATGGTGGGTCTTATCTTTTTTGAACTGGTCAGCCAGTCGCGCCTTTCCATATCTAAATTTGGGTTCAAGTTCCTGGTCAAGCAAATCTGGGATCCTGTTGCTGAAGATTTTGGCGCGTTGCCTTTCATTTACGGCACGATCGTTTCCTCATTGGTCAGTCTCGTAATCGCGGTCCCTCTCTCTGTTGGAACGGCGCTCTTTCTCACCGAGATCTGCCCGCTGCGCATTCGTGCGGTCCTCTCTTTGCTGGTTGAACTGCTTGCGGCGATTCCCAGCGTAATCTACGGACTCTGGGGCATCTTTGTTCTGGCCCCGTTTGTTCGCGTGCATGTGGAGCCATTTCTGGCCAGGTATTTCGGCTGGACAGGTTTGTTTGAAGGCCCGAAATACGGCTGGGGAATGCTTGCTGCCGGGATGATTATTGCCATTATGATCCTGCCCATCATTGCCTCCATTACCCGTGAGGTCATCACCGCCGTTCCGCGCGTGCAGCGCGAAGCCGCGTTGGCGCTGGGAGCTACAAAGTGGGAAATGCTGCGCATCGCCGTCCTGCGCAACGCTCGGCCAGGTATCTTCGGCGCGGTGATTCTGGGGCTTGGCCGTGCCCTGGGTGAAACCATGGCCGTAACCATGGTGATCGGCAACCGTCCGGAAATTGCGCGTTCCCTCTTCGCTCCCGGATACACGCTTGCCAGCGCGGTTGCCAATGAATTCACTGAGGCTGTTGGCAATTTGTATTTAAGCGCTCTGATGGAAATGGCGCTGATTTTATTTGTGATCACCCTCATTGTGAACGCTCTGGCCGGGTTGCTGGTATGGTCTATAGCCCGGGGAAAACCATCGAGGGCGCTTGCTTAAAAACCCTCATACCACTTCTCTCCGCCGCAGGCTATCGAATTGGATCGCCCTTGGCCTGATTACTGTTGCTGCGCTCATAGTGACTGTGCCTCTCTTTTTAATTTTGGGAACAGTCGTAGTCCGAGGCTTGGGTACTTTCAATTGGGCGTTCCTCACCCAGATTCCCAAACCGATTGGTGAAGAAGGTGGCGGCATGGGTAATGCGATCCTCGGATCTATCTTGCTTTTGGGCTTCGCCAGCCTGATCGGTGTTCCGTTAGGAATTGGCGCAGGAATCTTTTTGGCCGAATACGGCCGCAACAAATTCGGCAACATCGTCCGCTTTACCGCCGACGTGCTCAACGGAGTGCCCTCTGTGGTAATTGGCATGACAGCGTGGGCTCTGGTCGTGGTTCCACAAGGGCATTTCTCCCTCATTTCCGGAAGCGTGGCTCTCGGCATTATGATGATTCCAGTGATTTCCCGCACCACTGAAGAAGTCCTGCTGCTGGTGCCGCAGTCCATACGCGAAGCCGCTCTGGGGCTGGGGATTCCCAAATGGCGCACCATCCTTTCTGTTGTGCTTCGTTCGGCCAGCGCCGGAATTGTCACCAGCGTAATGCTGGCATTTGCGCGCATCGCCGGTGAGAGTGCGCCCCTCATGTTTACCGCCTTCGGCAATGAGTTCTGGAGCTCAAGTCCCAACCAACCGGTGGCAGCGCTCCCCTTGCAGATATATAAATACGCCATCCAGCCCTATGAGCAGGCGCACGCTCAGGCATGGACTGCTGCCCTGGTTCTCATTTCTATGATTGTGCTTACTGTCGTTTTTGTCCGGTTCATCGTGAGCCGCGGCGTCATCAAGGGAGCCAGTTGATGGACGCAGGCATTCACGTGGCCCATTTGAACGCCTGGTTTGGGGCCAAGCAGGCGCTGTTCGATATCGGAATGGAAATTCCAGCCAAAAAGGCCACCGCCATCATTGGCCCTTCCGGCTGCGGCAAATCAACTTTTGTGCGCTGTCTGAACAGGATGCATGAAACGTTGCCCGATACGCGCGTGGAAGGCACGGTCTGCATCGGAGACTTGGACGTTTACGGCAAGGGCGTTTCGCCGGTATGGATACGTCGCCGCGTTGGCATGGTATTTCAAAAAGCCAATCCGTTTCCCACCATGTCGATTTATGACAATGTGGCTGCGGGACTAAAGCTGAATGGTTTTCGCAATCGGCGTGAACTCGATCAGGTGGTGGAGCGGTCTCTCAAGCAGGCAGCACTTTGGGACGAAGTCAAAGACGATTTAAAAAAGAAATCAGGCGCCAGTCTTTCCGGAGGGCAGCAGCAGCGGCTTTGCATTGCGCGAGCCTTGGCAGTAGAACCAGAAGTGCTGCTGATGGATGAACCCGCTTCCGCGCTTGATCCCATCTCCACCGCCAAAATTGAAGACTTGATTTTCGAACTGAAAAAGGAATACACGGTTGTGATTGTCACGCATAACATGCAGCAGGCCGCACGCGTGGCGGACTTCACCGCTTTCTTTCTCATGGGCAACATGGTGGAATTGGATAAGACAGAAACCATGTTTACCAAGCCTTCCAACAAACGCACGGAAGATTACATTACCGGGAGGTTCGGATGACGCGTACGCGTTTCCATCAGGGACTTGACGACTTAAAACAAAAGCTGCTGGCCATGGGCGGCATGGCGGAGCAGGCCGTGGAACGCGCAGTGAGGGCCTACCAAACCCGCGACCTCTCCCTTTGTGAATTGGTTCTGCGCGATGAATCCAAGATCAATGCCGCTGAGCGCGACGTGGACGAAATGTCCATTGATTTGCTGGCAATGCAGCAGCCCATGGCCATTGACCTTCGCTTCATCGTCGCCTGCATCAAAATCAATGCCGACCTGGAACGTGTCGGCGACCAAGCAGTCAACATCGCCGAACGTGTCATGGACCTGCTGACGCGCCCCGACCCCGCTTTGAACGTGGATATTCCACGGATGGCGCAGCTCAGCATCAGCATGGTTCGTGACGCCCTGAATGCTTTTCTTACGGCCGATGTTGATATGGCCCAGGCAGTGCTGGAACGCGATGACATGGTTGACAACATGAACCGGGAAATCTTTGAGGCCGTTGATGCCGCAATGGCCAAGTCCGCCGGCATGCACCGCAACCTGCTGGACACGCTCATCGTGGCAAGAAACCTTGAGCGCGTGGCCGACCATGCTACAAACATTGCTGAAGACGTTATCTTCTGGGTTCGGGGAGCGGACGTAAGACACCACTCACAAGCCTAATAAATCATCTACTTATACTCAGCTATTAGAGTAATACATTAATACTGCCACATTGGAGCAAGTCCTCTATCTTGGCCGGAAACAAAGTACAATGATCGGGAGGCATCAAACAACGAACAATGGCTCCAGACCTGCCTCTGTCCAGCGCATGAACCGGTCAGTATCAGATCCGTCCCTTTACATCAATCGTGAGACTTCATGGCTTGCATTTAACCGTCGTGTGCTTGAAGAAGCGAACGATTACCACAATCCGCTATTGGAACGGGTAAAGTTTCTGGCGATCACGGCGAGCAATCTTGACGAATTTTTTGAGGTCCGTGTCGCCGGTCTTCTGCAGCGCATTGAAGAAGGCTACATTGATGCCGGTCCTGATGCGCTTTCCGCCCAGCAAGAGCGCGAGTTGATTGCCAGAGAAACGCACGAGTTTGTCCAGGAGCAGTACGATAGCTGGAACAACAGGTTAATGCCCGCGCTGGCAAAGGAAAACATACGCGTTCTGGACTTGAAAGATCTTGCTCCGGAGCAGGAAGCCTTCATAGACGCCTATTGTGAAAAAGAAGTTGATCCGCTGCTCACGCCTGTAACGGTGGATCCGGCGCATCCTTTTCCGCGCGTGCTGAACAAGGCGCTCTGCATTGCATTGTTGCTTAAACGCAAGCGGCGGGCCAGCGGCACTTACATGGGTGTGATTACCGTCCCGCGCGTGCTTCCTCGCCTGGTACGCCTGCCATCGCAGACTGGCATAGATTACGTTTTTCTCGCCGATCTTCTCACGTATCACGCGGCCACGATGTATCGCGGGTATGAAATTGTCTCGGCTGCGTCATTTCGTGTGACCCGAAACAGCAATCTGTATGTCGAGGAGGAAGAATCGCGCAACCTGCTTGAGTCCGTCAGGACAGAACTGCACCGTCGTCGTAAAGGTGATGCTGTGCGGCTGGAGATTGACGCCAATGCCAGTGCGGAAATTGCCCGACGGCTGCAGCAGACCTTTGAACTTGAGGACTGGCAAATTTTTTACACGCAAGGCCCGGTAAACCTTTCCCGACTCTTCAATTTTTATGAGATCGAGCGGCCTGAGCTGAAATTTAAGCGATTTGTGCCGCGTGAATTGCGGCTTCCGCCCAACACTCCCAACATCTTTGCGGAGCTGCGCAAGCGCGACATCCTGCTCCACCATCCTTATGATTCCTTTGATGCGGTGGTGGATTTCGTTGAGAGCGCGGCAACGGATCCCGCCGTTATCTCTCTGAAGCAGACAATCTATCGCACCAACCGAGATTCGCCAATTGTGGGAGCGTTGATCGCCGCCGCCGCGGCTGAGAAAGAAGTGACTGCCGTATTGGAATTGACGGCGCGCTTTGACGAGGCCTCGAATATCCAATGGGCACGTACGCTCGAAGACGAGGGTGTTCAGGTTTATCACGGGCTGGTGGGCCTCAAGACCCATTGCAAGCTTTGTCTGCTCGTCCGCCATGATCCTGACGGCAAGACGCGACGGTACGTTCATATCGGAACAGGCAATTACAATCCGACAACAGCGCGCTTCTATACGGACCTGAGCTTGCTCACGGCTGCGCCGAATATCACCTCGGCGGTTCACTCGGTATTCAACTATCTCACCGCCTATGCTGAAGCGCCGAGTTACACTCCGCTAGCCATTTCACCGATCGACCTTGCCGCAACCACGCTGGAGCAGATTCATCGCGAAGCCGAGCACGCGGCCAACGGAAGGCCGGCGCGGATTATCGCCAAAATGAATTCGCTACTCGATAAAAACGTGATTGAGGCTTTATACAGGGCGTCGCAGGCAGGCGTTCCCATTGATCTTACGGTGCGCGGCATGTGCTCGTTACGGCCGGGAGTGCCGGGTATCAGCAACAACATTGTTGTCCGCAGCGTCGTGGGCAGATTGCTGGAACATACGCGTATTTTTTATTTTGAAAATGGCGGTGAAGATGAAGTCTACATCTCAAGCGCTGACTGGATGCCACGCAACCTTTATGAACGCGTTGAAGTTCTATGTCCAGTGCTGGATCCGCATTTGAAGCAACGTGTAAAAAGCGAGATACTGGCTGCTTATCTCGCAGACAACGTAAAGGCGCGCTTTCTGGACCGTAACGGACACTACACACGACCGGCACGTAAAAGTAGAGAACCAGCTTTTTCAGCCCAGGAGTTCCTGATTGCCGTGGCAGAAGGCACAGCCACGGCAGCCGATATTCCTGAACCAGCCACACCCCGGCCCAGAAGGTCCATTGGCCGGCGCAAAAGACAGGTGCTTGCCCGATAGCCTATGCTTATATATTTTTTCCGTCATGCTTCCGCCGGTAAAACCATGCTGAACCCAAAGAAGGACGAACGCCGCCCTTTGGATGAAGAAGGCATTCTGCAAGTTCGTTATATCGGCCGTCTGCTGGCGAACCTGGATGTCCAGGTTGATCAGATCATTAGCAGTCCGCTCAAACGGGCGCGCCAGACAGCTTCTCTGGTGGCCAATGAATTAGCGTTTGAGGGAGCCGTACAAATCGAAGACGCCCTGCGCCCGGAAGCCGGCTTCGAACAGTTTCGGACAGTTCTGGCGCGCTATAAGAGCTACGATGCCATCATGGTGGTGGGGCACAATCCAAGCTTTACGGAGTTCCTGAGCAAATCGATTTCCGGCCCCAACGGCGCCACGCACATTGACTTCAAGAAAGGCGCCGTCGCCCGCGTGGAGATGAACGGACGCACCGGCACGCTGGACTGGCTGGTGACGCCCAAAATCGCGCGAACGCTTCAGACCAGCTTGAAGTCAAGCTCACGGCCAAAGACTTCGCGGAAATAAGCCCGCTCTTTTTCTCCAGCCCACAGCTCCAAATCTGCGCCGGCGCGGCCCGCCTCCACGTTGAGCGTCACTTCCCCGCCGCGCGCCACCACGCGAATGGATTCCACGGCAGAAAGCCTGCCTTGATTTAAAGCGCGCGCCACCCGCAAGAGCGCCGTGCTCTTGATCACGTCTGACCGGATTTGAGCCGGCAGCAACTTGATGAGGCGGTCGCGAAATTGTGGTTTGGAGTTCCCCTGGAAGCGCGCGATTGTTGCAATAATTTTTCGCTGCAAGGGAGTGAAGCCAAACAGTTCCGAGCGCGAGATCACATAGTAAGCGTGGCGGTGCAGGCCAACCGGATTGATGTACGTTCCAACCTCATACAAAATTGCCGCGGCGGCAATCCATTCACGACAATCCTTGCTCAGGCCGTGCATGCGCCGGGTCTGGTCAAAAAGAGCAAGGGCCAGCTTGCGCACCTGCTCGGCATTTTCCAGGTCAACCCCGTATCGGCGGGCGGTGTTCATGAGCACGTCTTGGCGGTCAGCTTCCAATTGGCGGTGTGAGCGGGTGTGCTGGTCATATTCAGCGGCCATCTGCGCCAAAATTCCATCACGCAGTCCGAGTGGAGAGTATCGAAACCCCTTCAGTCCGCAAGCGTCAAGCACATGCGCATACACCGCTGAGCCGGCCACGATGATCTGCGCGCGCTTGGGATTAATGCCCTTGATTGCCGCGCGCTGCCGATCGGTCATTTTTGCCAGCCTGCGGGAGAGCTTCTCCGCAATGGCCAGGGAGACGCCACCGCTCCGGCTAAGATGCAAAGACTGCGCCGCTCCCGCCAGTGCCGCTGCTGTCCCGGAGGTAGCAATCACCGCGCGCACTGCGGCACGCGTTATTTTGCGCGATATGCTAGCGGCTTCCTGCACAATAAAGTCATGCAGCCGCTTCAGCTCCGGTTTTGTAGGCGGATCATGATGGATAAACTCCTGCGTCAGCCGGACCGCGCCCAGAGGTAGCGTGACAATTTCTTTGATATGCCCTTTTTCAGAGAGAGTGAGTTCGCAACTGCCTCCACCCAGATCAATCAGCAACATTTTGGGTGGCGGCGTGCGCATGTTTGACACCACGCCCAAATGAATGAGACGGCCTTCTTCAAGACCGCTCACAACCTCAAGGTTCCAGCCGGTAACGGTCTTCACCCATTCTTCAAAAAGGCGGCGGCTGTTGCTGTCACGCAGTGCGCTGGTCCCGATAACACGCGTCCGGTCCACGGCATGACCCTGCACCGCGCGGTGAAAACGGCGCAGCACCTTCAGCGTCTGGGCCATCGCCTGCGGATCGAGATTGCCGTCGCGAAATACGCCTTCACCCAGGCGGGTCACCTCGCGGTCCTGGTGCAGAGAAACCAGGCGTCCACGCCGAAGTTCGGCAATACTGAGCCGCACTGAGTTGGAACCGATATCAACTGCGGCAAAGACGGGCATGTTTTATCAGGCAGAACGGGCGGCAGTCGGCAAAGACCGGTCGGAACGCGAAGGCTTTTTAGCGGGGGCCTGCGCTTTGGTAAACAGTTTCTTCACCGAGGAGATTGCATCTGAATGGCGGGCGCTAAGCACAGTACGCGCCTCCCGCAAAAGAGGTGAGTTTGCGCGATCAGAAAACCGCTTTTCCGCCTTTTCGGTCAACTCCAGCCAATCGTGCCAATCGCCAATCGCATCCTGAACCGACTTAAGTTCGCGCATAAGCTCTTTTTGCTCGGCTGAGTCTTCGGCCAGCTCCGCCGTGTAACGGATATGCTTCAGAGCGACCCTGGTTTCATGTAGCCGGCTCGGCTTTATTGTTTCGCTGGATCCAAAGTCATCAGCCATTTCCGTAAGCTGAGCTTTGGCCTTTTCCAAAGGAGCCACACGATTTTTGCCGTCTTGTAGCTCTCCAGCCAGTTCCGCGATATGGTCAAGACGGCTCAAAAACTTGGCTCCGTGGAGTTTTTTCAGGGCCGATTCCAGCCTCTTGGCGCGCTGCTCCCTCTTTTTTTGCAGAAGCTCTGTCAAAGCTTCGCGCTCTTTGATGGCGGACCCATTGCCCAAGGTCTCCAGAATATCTGTTTGGACATCGAAGTCACGAACCTTCCCTGCCCGCTTACGCAAGTCCGCCATCTTTTTCAAGGTACGTTCCTCTTTTTTTCCCAGGTCTGGATTAGCGTAGCTGACTAGACTTTCAATCCGGCGAATAGTGATACGCAGGCGATGGACGCTCTTTGGCTTGGCATGGCCAAGCACTTTGGAGAAGGCAGTCAAAAGGTCCCTATTGAGACCTCGCATACGTTTTTCCAACAGAGTCATGGGGAGGGCCGTTAAAAGCGATAACCACTATATTAGATTAGCCGGTTTGGGTAAAATGCCTCATTTAATGTGCATATTTAAAACATTTTCTTTTCCTAATTTGCATTTTGCTGACAGATTTACCTGCTCGGGTTACGCTATTCCATGTTTTAATACTCATGGCGATGGAGTTCGCCTTTAACCGCCCTCTGACGGCTGATGACTCCTACCAAAATTCACTTTTGGAGCCATCAGTATGCAATCTCTGATTGATTGGAAACCCTATCTCTGGGTGTCTCTAGGTGGCATTCTTGGCGTTAACCTGCGCTACTTCCTCAGCCGGATTATCACTCGCTTTACTGACGCGGCATTTCCGGTCGGGACGCTGCTCATCAACATTACCGGCAGCCTACTGGTGGGATTTTTCCTGATATGGACCACGGAACGAGTCTTCGCCGATCCGAAATGGCGGCTGCTGGTGGCCATTGGGTTTTGCGGATCCTATACCACCTTTTCCAGCTATGCTTTTGAGACGATGTCATATTATGAGCGGGGACACTGGGCGCTGTTCGCATCCAACATCCTGGCCAACAATGTGCTTTGCCTGGTAGCGGTCCTGGCAGGAGCAATGATTGCGCGCGCGATTTAATTTGCGGTGTAGAATTTTGCTTAGAAATAAGCAATTGTTCACCCATGAGTTCATCCCGCATTGCTGTGCAGATCTCGATCTACCTCAGTGAAGCCGACGAATGGCATCGCAGGCCGCTTCATCTGGAATTGCTGAAGTATCTGCGCGACCAGCAGATTGCCGGCGCCACGGTGCTGCACGCCGTGGCGGGCTTTACCGGTCGCGGGCGGGTAAAAACGACAACACTGGTCGATGCCGGTGGCAAACTCCCTTTGGTGCTTACCTTTGTGGATACCGCGGAACACATTGACCGCGTGCTGCCCACAGTCAAAGAGATGGCCGGACAGCGGCTTATCGTGCGCGAGAACGTGACGATAGAGGCAGGATCGCTGGAATAAGCCGAAATCGCAGACCGTCAATGAATCCCATTCAGCATCTTGCCGCTTGGCCGCCTTGCCGCGGATTCCCTGTCCAATGCTCGCGCCAAGCCCTGACCGATGCGCCGACCATGCAAAGAATTTAATTAATTCAAAAATCCTTGAAACGAATCAGCGGCTTACTGCACTACTAGGATAGGGAACCAAAAGAAGGGCACAGAGTCTCCTGCCGAGCCTATCGCTAGCCTCTGTGATCTTCTGTTTTTCTTTCCTTGGTGGAGTCTTCGCGGCTGAACGCTGGTCGCGAAGACTTTTTTATTTTGGCATCGCCAGCGACTCAATCACGCTATTGAGAATCCCTTTTTCATCCACTCCCGCCGGCAACGTTCCAAATGCATTCCCATGCTGCCCCGCCAGCCGTGAAGTGATGAACGCTTCTGCCATCGCCGGAGAGCTGTAACGCACCATCAATGATGCCTGAAGCGCAAGAGCCAGTTTTTCCGTCAGGTCTCTGGCCGCGTATTTGTCGCCGGCAGCCGTGGCCAATCGCCCACCAATGTTTTTGGCATACGCATCCAGCCGCTGGTCAGATTCGGCAGTGGTTTGGAACTCGGCAAGTAGAGCGTCCACCGTAGCAGTATCCTTGGTCAGCGCGCGCAGCACGTCCAGGCATATAACGTTGCCGGAGCCTTCCCAGATGGAATAAAGCGGCGCTTCACGATAGAGCCGCGGCATGATCGACTCTTCCACATAACCGTTACCGCCCAGGCACTCCAGCGCCTCACCCACTTGTACTGGCGTGCGCTTGCATAGCCAGTACTTGGCGATGGCCGTGGCAACGCGGCAAAAGGCGCGTTCACGCTCATCCGAGTCACGGTGGTCGAACGCGCGGGCCAGCCGGACCATAAGCAAAGTTGCGGCCTCAGACTCAATCGCCAGATCGGCCAGCACATTCCGCATCAGCGGCTGATCAATCAGTAACTTCCCAAAAGCTTCGCGATGACGCGCATGATGGACAGCCTGCGCCAGCGCCTGCCGCATCAACCCCGCACCGGCAATCGCGCAATCCAGGCGTGTGTGATTCACCATCTCAATGATGGTTTGCACGCCTCTTCCTTCTTCGCCCACCACATGGGCCCACGCTTGCTCAAACTCAACTTCACTGGACGCATTCGCGCGGTTGCCCATCTTGTCTTTCAACCGCTGGATATGGAACGCATTGCGTTTGCCGTCGGAAGTCCAGCGTGGAAGAAGAAAGCAGCTAAGACCTTGCGGCGCCTGCGCCAGAATGAGAAACGCGTCGCACATGGGCGCGGAAACAAACCATTTGTGTCCGGTGATCAGGTACTCCCGCGAGCTTCCAATCCGCTCAGCCCGTGTGGTGTTGGCCCTCACATCGGAGCCGCCTTGCTTTTCCGTCATGCCCATGCCCAGCAGCACGCCGGACTTCTCCTTGGGCGGCACAAACCGCTGATCATACGTGGACGACATTATGCGAGGCTCCCATTCGGCAGCCAGATCTGGTTCTTCGCGTAATGAAGCCACCGCGGAAAACGTCATCGATACCGGGCAGGTGTGCCCAGCTTCATTCTGTGCCGTCAGCATCATCAGCGCGGCACGAGCAACATGAGCGCCGGGTCGCGCGGCTTCCAATGGCAGGCAGTGCAGCCGGTTCGCCACCGAAGTCCGCATCAGGTTGTGCCATGACGGATGAAAGACCACTTCGTCGCGGCGATTGCCAAAGCGGTCATGCGTGTGCAGCACCGGCTTGTTCTCATTGGCCTCAAAGCCCCAGCGCTGCGCCTCTTCTGTGCCGAGCAATCGCCCAAGCTCAGTGATCTGCTCGCGTGCCCAGCCTGCGCCTTCACGCTCCACTGCTTGCGCGAGTGTGCGGTCGCTCAAGAAGAGGTTGTAACCGGTAAGCGGCGGAACTTGATTGGGCGCCAGTTGATCGCTGTTGGCATCTGCCGGTTCAGATAGTGACGAGGTCGGCTGCGGGCTGATCTGTCTGCTGGAAGCCGTCATAATGCTCTCATTATGAACCAGAGTCAGCGCAACGGCACGACTTTCATTTTGTGTCTGCTGCCGAACCTTAGAGTACCCACGCGAAAAGACCCTGCGTTCTGGTTCCAGAAACACAGGGCCTTACGCCTCGATGAAGCTTAAGCCGCTTTTTCTGCTTCCACGTTGATGTTTTGTGCGAGCTTGGTCAGTTTCTCGTCGGTTGCTTTTTCCTCATCCAGCGTCTTCTGCAGCAGGCTGGCGAAGTTGGACTCGCCCATCAATTCGGCGTATGTCCTTACGCATCCGTAGCCGGCAATTTCATAATGCTCAACATGCTGCGCTGCGCCGATAAGCCCGGCATCCATCACTTCAGGCTCGGCGTCCTCTTCCATTAGTTCCTTGCCGTCGGCAATCACGCCTTCCATGCCCTTGCACTTCTTTCCCCGTGGACTCTCATCCAGCTCCTTGAAAATCTTCTCCAGGCGTTCCACATGCCCCTGGGTTTCTTTCAAATGCTGCTCAAAGCCACTTTTCAGTTCCTTGGAACTCGCCTTTTTAATCATCTTGGGCAAGGCTTTCAGGATCTGATTTTCCGCGGAATAAAGATCTTTCAACTCATCAATAAACAGGTCTCTCAAGGATTCCATTTCCATTGCGTTTCTCCCCTTTGTTTCGATATGCGACGTGAAGTTGTTATGAAGTTTATCGTGCTGCGCCTCCAGCGCGCGATGCGCCGTAACGGCCCGATATCACCATCCCCGTTCCCCGGGGGGATGGTGATTTCCCAGACCCTGGCGTCGTTCATCGCGCCAGATAACGTACCTGCTAGGCAGGCTTCTTTTCGCGTTCCTGCTGATCGCGTTGGCCTTGCTGCTGGCCCTGTTGGCCTTGCTGGCCCTGTTGGCCTTGCTGGCCCTGCTGAACGTTGCCTTGGCCTTGCTGAACGTTGCCCTGGCCTTGCCGATTAATATCCTGCGAACCCTGCGACGGCTTCTTTTCCGTCTCCTGATCGCGATTCGGGCGGCCAGATTGCTGATCCATCTTGTTTTTATCTTCCATAGTTGCTCCTTAGATTGGACATAAGTGGTGCTTAACAGATTGGATGGAAGAACTCGTCCTTGTTCTGTCTGGAAATAAGGAGCAGCTCTCGAATTCGAGAGCTGCGGGATTCACGCGCTGAATTCGCGGTCTTTCGCTATGACCTGGCAGGGAAAAACTCTAGTGCTGGCCCGACTTTGGTTTATTCCCGCCCGGCAGCAGTTTGTAGGCTTCTGCTCTCGTCTTCACGACGTGAAAGTTCGGTCGCGACGACCGGGCGAGATCCTTGAACCTGGCCCCCAACCGAAACACTACGGCCGCAGGCGCAATCACGATATGCTTTGCTGAAGCGTTGAACAGGCTGGGGTTTGCCGCCAGCGCACCGATAGCGTTTTCTGTGATGTCCGGATCGCTCACGTCGCTGAAGTCCACAATGTCGGCAAACTCGGGATTGAAGTCCGGGTCAGAAGCAATGCGTTTGCGATGTCCGAGTAATTCAGCGTCGGTAATCCTGCCGTAAAACGCGGAATGCACAACTCTGCGCTGCGGATCGATCTTGAGAACGACAGGCATAGGCGGCTGGTCTTAGAACAATAAATGCTATCTATCATGCCACAGTCATAGGCCAGTGTGACATGGCTGGCCGCTCATTGCAGATTTCGCCTTTCGGGCTGGTGCAATAGTTAGGATGAAATTGCCAAGACCATCGCACCATCGCCAGATTGTCAAAGAACTTCTTTTAACCTGCCGCCTGGGCGCTCTCTTTCCAAAAGGCCCGAATCTCAACCTGTGCTCCGACTTGGATAGCTGCCAGTTACTAGCTACTTATTGCTCGCTATGGGACGAATATAAGGAGAATAATCCTCCGAGAGTAGTGCAACTAAATACGAACAATTTTTAAGTCTCCCACGCATATGTGGCACAGCCGCGCCCGGCTGTGCTGCTTTTTAAAAAACCTTTCACCGGCGAGGGCGCCGGTGCCACATGTGTATGGGATGTTATAAATTCTGAACCACCATGAAGGTTCGCAAATACAACTACCGGAGAAACCTGCCTCACATTGAGCTTTCAGGCCGGGAACACTTCATCACCTTTGACACATACCTCAGATGGGAACTGCCGCCAGCGGCGCGCGACATAACGCTGAAACACTGCCTTCATGACAATGGCAGCAAAATGCGGCTCCATGTCGCCGTCGTAATGCCGGACCATGTACACATGATTTTTCTGCCGCTCGAAGACGCCAAAGGCGAGACTTACAGCTTTGAAGAAATTATCGGGGCAATCAAAAGTGCATCATCTCATACAGTGAACAAAGCCTTAAGAAGAAGCGGCACTGTCTGGCAGGATGAGTCTTTTGATCATGTGATAAGGCATGCAGAGAGCCTGGAGCAGAAGATCGAATATGTAAGACAGAATCCAGTCAGAAAAGGGTTGGTTTCCAGACCGGAAGACTATCCTTGGTTATGGCAAGAGGATAAGAACAAAAAATAGGAACACAGCCGGGGGCGGCTGTGCCACATGAGTCTGGCTCTTAATGAGTGCCTGATAAGCCCGAGGGGACTGGCTTTTGACGAATTCTTGAAAAAGTCCAAACAAGTTTGGTGATTCAAAAATTTACAACCAACCCAACAATTTACACCAACACCATGCACATGTGGCACCGGCGCCCTCGCCGGTGAAAGATTTTTAAAACCTCATAGCCACGTTCAGCTGCGCTTTTAAAACCTTCCATGCATATGTGGCACCGACCGAC
Organism: Terriglobia bacterium; assembly: GCA_020072645.1. Taxonomy (NCBI): domain Bacteria; kingdom Pseudomonadati; phylum Acidobacteriota; class Terriglobia; species Terriglobia bacterium. Next base: position 266,759 of record JAIQGK010000006.1, on the reverse strand, counting down.
AAACGGCGATGAGCCTTTAATATCTTCCATTAACATGTGGCACAGCCCCGGAAGGTCCCCGACGAGCCCGGGTTCCCCGACAGGCAACGCTTTTCGCCTGGCCGGGTGGGAGCCCGCTGTTGGCTCGTTGAGGTGAAGGTGCCCTCGGCTGTGCAGTTTCAAAACTCCCATGCACATGTGGCACAGCCTTGGGGTCCCGATGAGCCCCGGGGTTGGCTCCTTGGGATTGAGGTGCCCCTCGGCTGTGCGATTTTTAAAACTCCCATGCACATGTGGCACAGCCGCCCTCGGCTGTGGCTTCTTGGGCTTTCCTTTTCTACGACGCCTACGGTGCTGGCGCCAATGCATTGACGGATGCATCGAACCCGGCCTTCGTTAGCGTCGGGAAACGGAGAGCCACTCGCCAGACCCGCGCAGCGGGACAGACGGCAATAGCCCGCCGTTTCAACAGTGGGTAAACGCGAAGAGAAGAATAGAATCCGCTTTGGGGACGACTGAAACTGCCAAGCAGCTAATATTTATGATTCGCGAGATCGTAATTCCCTACGCCGGAAGCGAATAATTTGGTAGTATTCCTCGCCAGCATGGCCACGCAAGGTACAAAGCCTGTACTTGAAAAAACTAACAGCGCAAGAACGAGAAAGCTACGCTGGATCCTGATTGGCCTTCCAATAATCACCGCTGGCATTCTTTTAGTCTACGCAAGCCGCCATGGTGAGCGCATTCCTGCGGCCGCAGCCCCCAAACTCTCAGCCACGCCAAAGCAACGCGAAGCTCTGCTCATCGAAGCTAAGAGCATTCCTGAATTTAGTGCACAGACGGACGCACAATTAACGGTTCCTTCACCAGAGGAGCGGGATCTCGGCGAAAAGACTCTCAATATTTTGCAGAAAGTCGGCAACAGCAAGGATGAGATAAAGCTAAAAGAGGCTACGGCGAATCTCTCCGAAATAATCCAACAGCATCCCGATTATGCTGATGCATATGTTATGCGAGCTACGTATTCGCTGCTGCTGCAGAAGCCGGATCTGGATGCGATTAAACATGACCTCGATTCCGCTATATCGCGGCGGCAAACAAGCACGAACAAGCGAATCGCAGTGACGGATGAGGCTTCGATCTTAGGCCTCCGGGCATACGCAGATTTTCTGGATAGCAAATATCAGGAAACTCTCAATGACCTGGAAATTGCTGTGAAGACAAATCCGGACAGTGCCCTTAATGTCTTCAATACTGGCGGGGTTAAGCCTGACGAGGAAGCATCGGGAACAGCTCTAATACGGAAGCATTTTGATCAGCTTGTTGCAACTTTCCCGAACGATTACCGCTCGTTTTTATTTCGTGGTCTTTTCTACACAACATTTACCACATACAACGAACAATATTATGCACCAGCGTTCTCTGATCTCAATAGGGCGCTCTCTCTAAAAAGCGATTCACCGCTTATTCATTTTTTCTTGGGAAGAATAACGCAGAAGATGGCCTTTTGGTCCCAAGCGGCGGCACACGATATTTCAGAGGTTACAGGCGCTAAAGGTGGGTTCAGGGCTTTAACTCATCAGAAAGCCCTAAATTATTTCGAAGCAGCCGCAAAGCTCGATCCGAAATTCGCCGCCGCTACAGCCGATGCAGCTCAAGAGTGCCTTACTTTAAAGCGCTACAAAGAAGCTATTCAATACTATGATATGACAATTGCGCTACAACCTGATAATGCCACTGCCTATAATGATCGCGGGTTGGCAAAAATAGATATTGGCAGCTATTTCGAAGCAGTGAGCGATTTTTCAAAGAGTCTTGCACTCAAAAAGGGCCACTCCGACGTCTATCTGGAAAGCAGTTACGCAAATCGAGCAGATGCCTATTTCAAAATGGGGAATTTCGACGCAGCAATCCAGGACTACACCCAAGCTATAGGAGTAAAAGTTCGAGATCTCGTTGTATTAATGAACCCGTCGCAAATCAAGCGGATTTATCCGGAACTGGGTGACATCTCCGACGAGAACTTAGCTGAAGGGCTGCGACAAAAGTACTTCCCCGCCATGAATAGAGGTAATTTCAGTCAAAAAAAAGAGAACTTCAATGATTTTACGATTGCTGAGCTTTATCAGAAACGAGGGAATGCCGAATGGGCAAATGGGCATTTTCGGTCAGCAGCCGCGGAATTCTCACGCGCAACAAACGCCGACATCTCTTATCCAATCGATAGATGGCAACAGCTCTCAACCGGGGACAACAACGTGCATTATTTTATTGATCTGAAGACCTTGGATTTCGGATCCGGCAGTATCGCTGCGCTGTGGCTGAAAGCACAACATGCTAATTCGCCTAACCACACCATCACAAATTACCAAATCGACTGTGGCGCTCGTAAAATAAGATCAGTCTCCGCAACTTTCTATAATCCTGCTGGCACGGGGATGAACCTCGCAAACAATGCAGAGTGGCAAAGCATTGTACCCGAAAGTATAGGAGAGATTTTGCAGTCGGGGATTTGTCCATAATCCGTCGTTCTCTTCACCTCTTGGAGTGTGAACAGCCCCTAAATCCCCAACAGCCTCTTCGCATTCCCACCCAGGATCATCGCCCGCTCTTCTTCTGTCACCCCCATCGCTTTCAAGCTCTCCAGCATCTTTGGGATCGAGCCGATTTGGTGCGGGTAGTCGCTGCCCGCAAGGATCTGGCTCGCGCCGGCAAAGCTCACGGCCAGTTCCAGCGCGTGCGGATCGAAGTTGACGGTATCGAAGTAAAACTTTTTGAGGTAGGAACTTGGAGGGCGCGAAATGTTCTTGCGGCAGTCGGCAAACGCTTCATAACCGCGATCAAGGCGCTCGGCAAGATATGGAATCGCGCCGCCGAGATGTCCAAGGACCCATTTGATGTTCGGAAAACGCTCAGCTACACCGCTGAAGACTAGGCTTGCGGCGGCCAGCGTTGTGTCCATAAGGAAACCGACAAGAGGCATCAGCCAATAGTCGAGCATGGCCTCCACACCTACAGGATTTGTGGGATGAATATGAACGATGGCTCCGAGTTCATTCGCGGCTTCCCAAACCGGCCAGAAACTTCGGTCGCTAAGCGCGACGCCGTTGATGTTGCTGAAGACCATGGCGCCGCGAAATTTAAGCTGCTCCATTCCCCGGCGTAGTTCCGCAACCGAGGCCGCGGGATCACAGAGCGGCAGCGTGGCCAGAGCAACGTAGAGGCCGCGATAGTCAGAGACAGCGCGGGCAAAGGCATCATTGGTGATCTTCGCAAGGCGGATGGCGGTCGCAGGCTCTTCAATGTGCGTGCCCGGCGTGGTGAGAGTGATGACCTGAGTGTCGATCTTGGCGTCGCGCAGCACCTGGGCGCGATAGGCGATATCGCGATGGCCGCGCACAGCAACGTTGTAGTCGCCGGGATAATGCAGTTGAGGATTGCCCTCGGCGTCGTAGTCGATGCGCACGGCGCTTGGTCCCTGCTCAATGGCCTTCATGTACTCTGGCGGATAGTAGTGATTATGAAAGTCGATGATCGGCATATTTTTTTGAAGTTCCGAACCCTGAGCTTGCGAAGGTGAGGAATCCCTATCGCAACCAGGATCTCTCGGTTTCGCATCTCTGTTTGAATTTTGTTTTTATCGCCGTCGCGTAGAAACCTGGTACGGCAGCGTCTCCCTAAATTACGGCGTTGCTGCTCTATTGATCGTATTGCGACGGGCCCAGAAAAAATATACTGGAAGCCCCATAAGAAGCAAGCCCAGACCAATGAAACTATCACGCGGAGCGGCCCAGATCTGGTTTACGGCGATGGCAGCCGATGTGACAAAGGAAATGGCCGGCAGCAGCGGATAGGCAAAAGCGAGGAATTTTGGCTTGTACTGGCCGCGCCGATGCAGCAGAAAAATTCCTGCGGCCAGCAGCGCAAAGAACAACCATTCTGTATAAATCACTCGGCTAAAAAGCGCGCGATAAGAATTTGTGGCCGCCAGAACGCAACTCCACACGGCCTGCGCGGCAATCGCGAGATAAGGAGTCTGGCGTTTGGGATGGAGCGCCGCCATCCATCGAAAAGCCAGGCGGTCTTGTGCCATGGCGTAATAGACTCGCGGTCCCGCTAGCGCAATCCCGTTTAGCGATCCCAGCGCCGACACAATAATCACCACCGTGATCGCCTTGCTGCCCACGGGACCCAGAACGCGTTCCATGGCATCGGCCGCAACGCGCGTAGAAGCGGCCACTGAACCAAGCGGCATTACGTAAAGATATGCGCCATTCAAAAGCGTGTAGCAGGCGGTTACGATCAACACGCCAAAGATCAAAGCGCGCGGAATGGTGCGCTCCGGATTTCGCGTTTCCCCCGCCGAATATGAAACCATGTGCCAGCCACCGAAGGCGAACAGGCCCGCAGCCACCGCGAGACCAAAAGACGCCAAGTGTACCGACTGGTCGGGGGATGCGATTACGTCCTGGTGCGCCGCTTTTCCCAGCGTAAAAATCAGCGCGCATAGCAATGCGACTGCGCAGACCTTTGCCATGGTAAGAATCACCTGAACGGCACTTCCTGGCTTCACGCCTAAATATTGGATAAAAGAGACAAGCAGAATCGCAGTCATAGCCAGCAGCCGAACGCCGGTGTCGCCAAAACCGAAAAAATATCCTAGGTAGCGCGCCAGCACCACCGCAATGGCCGCCAGGATCCCTGCATGCATAACAAAGAACATCGTCCATCCCCAGAGAAATCCCAGGGCCGGAGAATAGATGTGCTTCAGAAAGACATACACGCCCCCAGTGTCCGGGAACAGACGCGCGAGTTCTGCACACACCAGCGCGGCGCATAGCGTGAGCACGCCTGAAACCAGCCAGGCCAAAATTACGCCGCTTCGGCTCGGAACCAGCCGGGTTACTTCTGCGGGTTGCACAAAAATAGACGCGCCCACAATGATTCCCACCACCATTGACGTGGCAGCGGTAAGCCCCATGGAGCGTCTGAGTTCAGTGGACATGAGCGTGAAGGCCGCGTGATTCTACCACGCGCTGCTCTTTCGGTCTGCGTTGTTCGCGCCCAGCGCTTGAAACTGCAGTGATGTTGATCACTCCCAGAGTGACAAACGTCCCGTGGAGCTGTTGTCGCAAAGTAACGTAATCAAGGTAGTAATACAACCGTTCTGGCGGGATTTCTCGCGGCACATCCCAATCTGATTTAGGCGAAAGCCCAGTATTTATGCGGTTAAGCGCAGCACTAATTTCCCTGGTCCCAAGGGCCGGCGAATCGTAAACCGCTCTGGCTGTCACCCACCCACTACCCGCTCCCACAAGTGCTGCGACCAAAAGTCATCTTTCTCACGAGCTCAATCGCGTTCACGATAGTTTTGTCACGGCTTCCCTCGGGGCCGACTTACAGGGCCCCAAAGGAAGACGAATGGCGCGTGCCGCAAAAAAACTCGCATTCATTCTGCTGTTCTGTTGCTGGGCCGTGCCCGCATCTGCCGCGCCCCATCCTGAATCGGACACCAACACTCATCTTCGCGTCCGAGTGATCGCTGGTTATTTAATGGTCGTAAGCGTTTCCATCAATGATCGCGGGCCTTTTGATTTCTTGATTGATACTGGCACCAACACCACGTTGATTGATCCGCAGCTCGCAACGGAACTGGCCTTGCAACCCAAAGACAAGCTCACATTGGCGAGCCTGGCCAGCGCCACAGATGTACCTCGTTATTATTTCCAGACGTTCCGTGTGGGGCCTGCATCCGTTTCAAACCAGGAAGCGTTGGCCGTGCCGCTCCCGCAACTTACTGCTTTGGACCGGAAGATTCGGGGCGTGCTGGGCATGAATTTTCTGCTCCAGTTCTCTTTCCGTCTCGACTACGAACATCGCACGCTGGAACTTTATCCTTTCCCTGAATCCGCACAAGCGCCGGCGGGGTTGCGTGTTCCCGTGGAAATCAATGAGTCACGATTGCTGATTAAGGTTGGATCTGAAGCTTCTCCCACCGGAAGCTGGAAGCTGGCGCTCGACTCCGGCATTGCGCAGTTCCTGATATTCCACGACCGCATAGCTGCGACGGATCGCTCATGCGGAAAAGCCAATTGCCTGATGCAGGTTGCGACCAACCTGGCAGACAACAGGGCTTCCACTATTCTCCTGCACGACGTTTCCATCGCCGGCTCTCACCTGCCGCAAACGCAAGTCGTGGTCCTGCACAACGATCTCCAAAAACCATCCGACCACCAGGATGGATTGCTTCCCGCAGCTCCGTTCCGGTCAGTATTCTTTGATCGCACAAATGCCACGGTCATCTTCAGCCCGGCTCCCGGCCCGTTTACGATGGCATCTTTCCAGCAGCCCTGATCTTTGTTCAGTCCGATCTTACGCAGCTTTCTTGTGCCGCTTCTCTTTCGCGACCTTGGCTGCCTGCTTCCCCAGTGCAGTTCTGGTTGACTTGGGCAAGTGCGCGATCGTGCGTTTCTTTTTTGCCGCACTTGCGGCTTTCTTGATGTTCTTGCGTGCAGCGCTTCTCTGTTTCTCGCTCGGCATATTTGTCTCCTCTAATGGCGTTTAAAGTATTGCACCGCGCGCTCATGGGCCTTGGCCTTTTCCATGGTTGGAAAGGTTCCCAGATTGCGGCGCTTGCCTGTCTTCGCGTTTTTCTTGCGCGAATACAATCGATACTCGCCAGACTTCAGCTTCCGGATCATCGTGTCGCTACCTCAGTTTCTATTTTTTAAGATGATCACCTGCTCCTCGCGTGTCGCCTCTAGCGTGCCCGATTTGGCTTGCATCTCTGAGCGGCCTGACAGCAAAATTCTTCTGCCACTTCAAATTTTTACAATACAGACACGGCAACAGGATTCTATGCTGGAGTTTGGAGGTATTCATGACAACTGCCACCAAAGGGATACCCGAGGGCGCCTCGGCCATCATACCGAGGCTCTTCTGCCGCGATGTTGTAGCTGAGATTGATTTCTGCGTAAATACGTTTGGCGCCTTGGAGCGCGTGCGTCGTCCCGGCCCTGACCAACGCGCCGCTCATGCCCTGCTGACCATTGGCCCGGCAATGATTATGATCGAGGCGGAATGGCCCGGCGTGCCAAGCCATCCTCCTGCTCTAGACGGCAGCTCGCCGGTGGTGATCTACGTTTATGTTGAAGACGTGGATAAGACCGTGGAACGTGCAATCGCCGCCGGAGCCAAAGTGCTGTTCCCAGTGCAGAACCAGTTCTGGGGTGACCGCATCGGCTGGGTCATGGATCCCTCGGGACACGTATGGACGATTGCGACCCGTGTCGAGGAGACCACGGAAGAGGAGCGGCAGGCGCGTCTGTCTCGCATGATGGCATCATCGAAGGAGTAGACAGCCCTCCGATTTTCTTCAACCGGATGGGTCTGGCACGACTATGTTTCGCTCCGTGACTGTGACCAGATAGAAGGTGCCGTCTTACTCTGCCCGCGAGCCCGCTCTGCAATAGATGTCAAATCAGGGACGAATCGCACTGTTCATTTTCGCACGTGTAATTTCGAAAGCGATCACCGCGGTTTCTAACATTCGGCGCTGTTGCGCGTCTAAGTAACGTCGATCAAATCGTTTGCGCTCGCTTCGCCATCTGGCATTCGATTTGCTTGGCCCGTAACATGTAAGACTCTGATTTTGGCTACCATCAGTACAGGAATTTCGTCCCAGGCTTCTTTGGAGAAGGAGGTCTCAATGGCAAAAGTTGAGCGCATTCGTGAAGTGGTAACAGGTTCGGTTGATCTGGAGTATGTCCGCCAGAAAACTGAGGCGGGCTGGAAACTGGTTGCAATGGAATGGCGTCGTGAAATCGCAAGTGACGAGGCGGAACAGCCGATCATTGTAGAAGAGATACCTTATGGTTTGCGGGTTGCGTCCGACTGCAGCCGCCTGGAAGAAGATCCCAACGAGCGCGCCGTCCTGGTCCAGATGATGGAGCTGATCGTCCAGGATTACTCCATTACCCTGGTGGCCGCGGAGCTGAACAAACGCGGTCTGCACACACGCACCGGCGGTCTCTGGACCCCCGTTTCAGTGTTTAACATGCTTCCGCGCCTCATTGAAGTTGGCCCCCACATTTTCTCCAGTGACGATTGGGAAGAACGCCGCGAACGGCTGCTGAAGATGGTCTAGTATGCTTTCTGGATGAAAATCGTCTCCGCTGGCGAGGTGCTCTGGGACGTTCTTCCCTCCTCTGAGCATCTCGGCGGCGCGCCTTTCAACTTCGCATGGCACGCACATAATCTGGGACATGAAGTCTGCTTTGTCAGCGCCGTGGGTAACGATCGGCATGGGCAACAGACCATTGAACAAATGGAGGAAGCGGGCCTGTCAACACGCTTCATCCGGCGAATGCCCGATCAGCCTACTGGAACTGTCACGGTTGCTCTGGATTCACAGGGATTACCGCATTATGCAATTCATCGCCCCGCCGCGTATGACTTCCCTGCTCTCAGCCCGGCTGAATTTGATGCGTTGGTCAATCCCGCGCCCGCGTGGATTTATTTTGGCACTCTGCAACAGATGAGCGCTCTCGCGCATGACCTCACACTGCAACTCATGGCGGCTGCCCCGGCCGCAAAGTATTTTTACGACATAAATCTCCGCGTCGGTTCATTCACGCCTGAACTCGTCCGCACACTTGCCCAGCGGGCGCACATTCTCAAGTTGAATGAGCAGGAAGTTTCCACTCTCAGGGAGATTGGCGGGCTCCAGGGCGACTCACTTGAGCAGTTCTGCCGCAACTGCCTCATCGCATTCCAGCTTGATGGCATATGCATCACGCTAGGGCCAAAAGGATGTGCGCTGTTGCTTGGGAATGAATATCTTGAAGCTCCCGGCTTTCCGATGTCCGTTGCGGACACCATTGGCGCCGGGGATGCTTTTTCCGCCGCTCTTCTCCACGGAATGAACGCCGGATGGACCGTTTCTAGGATTGCCGCATTCGCGAACCGAGTCGGCGCACTTGTAGCCAGCCGATCGGGAGGAACGCCCAAATGGACCGTGGCCGAGGCCCTGGCCCTCTAGAATCCCTTTTCGTATGGGGTGAATCGTCACACAGTCTTGCCACATTTGCTTGCCTCTCTGGTAAAGTGTCGCTCAGATGATGAAAGGATGTCTTGAGCGCCATTTCAACCGCTCGCAAATAGGAACCCGAACATGGCTTTAAGCTCGATCGCCCCTCAGAGGATTTCTTCAGGCACAGTCCATCTCTGGCAGTTCGACATTGCCTTGCCCAGAGAGCAGGCTGACCGATATCGGGATATTCTTTCGCCAGATGAAAATCAGCGAGCTGACCGTTTCCATTTTGACCGGGACAGAGTCCGCTTCATTGCAGCTCGCGCGGCCATGCGATCGATTCTAGCGGGGTACCTGAATGTGACGCCTGAAAAAATCATATTTTTCTACGCTGCAAACGGAAAACCGGAGCTTGCCGGAGAATTCAACGAGTCTGGATTGAAATTCAACCTATCGCACTCCCGCGACCGCGCCCTTCTGGGCGTGGTGAGCAATGCCTGTATTGGCGTTGATATTGAGTATATCAACCAGGAGTTTGCGACCGATGAAATTGCACAGCGCTTCTTTGCGCCCGGAGAAGTAGCCAGGTTGCGGGCAATGCACGCCACAGAACGGGCCGCCGCATTTTTCAGTTGCTGGACACGAAAAGAAGCCTACATCAAAGCAGTGGGACAGGGCTTATCACTCCCGCTGGATAGTTTTGAAGTCGCGTTTGGATCGGGAGTCAAGCCCAGCCTGTTGCGCGTTGAAGCCTCTCCCGATGAGGCGGCGCGATGGAGCATGTACAGTATTCCTGCCCCTGAGGGCTATGCCGCAGCCATCATCCTTGAAGGAAAAGATCATAAACTTGAATATCGAGAATGGGACTGGGGATTGTGAGCTGATGATATCTAGCGATCGTACATTTCGGTGAATAGCTTCAACCGGCACTGGTCCGCCTCGCGAAGGCTGTCGGGACATAACCTCCACGTCCAGTTGCCGCCAAGGGTGCCAGGGGTATTCATGCGCGCTTCACTGCCAAGTCCCAATACATCCTGCATGGGAAATAGGACAGTGTTTGCCACGGACTTCATGACTTCGCGAATAAAGATCCAGTTTACTTCTTCATTAAATTGGGCTGCGCTGACGCCGAAGTAATTCTGTGCATCGGCATACTCTCTTCTTACGTCAGCTTGAGTACGCGTGCTTTGGGCCACGCCGGAACGCCACCATCCGAACATGGTATCATTGTCATGCCCGCCGGTATAAGCCACAAGTTGCTGCTCATAATTGTGCGGACGAAAAGTAGGCGCCTGCGGATCAGTGCTGAAAGCAAATTGCAGAATCGCCATTCCTGGATAGCCAAATTGCTTCCGGATGGCTTCCACTTCCGGCGTAATCACGCCCAGATTCTCGGCGACAATCGGCAGCGGGCCAAGTTTGTCCGTAAGGACTTTAAAGAGTTCAGCGCCGGGACCTTTGACCCACTTGCCGTGCATCGCTGTCGGCTCGCCCGCGGGGATTTCCCAATATGCTTCAAAGCCGCGGAAATGATCAAGCCGCACTATGTCAAACATCTTGAGCGAGGCGCGCACGCGATCAATCCACCAGCGGTAGCCGTCCTTCTTCATCGTGTCCCAGCGGTACAGTGGATTTCCCCAGAGCTGTCCGGTGGCGCTGAAGTAATCTGGAGGGACGCCGGAAACTTTCAGCGGACTTCCCTTTTCATCCAGCCAGAACATCTCTGGATGCGCCCACACGTCAGCGCTATCATGCGCAGCATAAATGGGAATATCGCCCATAATGCGAATCCCAAGACGCGCACAATTCTCTCGAACCACATTCCATTGGCGAAAGAACTCAAACTGCCAGAACTTGTAAGCGGCGATTTCAAATGAGAGCTTTTCTCTCCATTTTGCAATGGCTGAATGTTCGCGCGCAGCCAGATCCGGGTCCCATTCCGTCCACACTTTGCCCTGATGCGCATCTTTGGCAGCCATGAAAAGAGCATAGCCATTCAGCCAGGCCTGGTTTTCCTGGACGAATTTCTCAAAATCAGCTTTGACTTCGATTTTCACGGATGCGAAAAACTTAGAAGCCGCTTTTCGCAGCAAACTGAATTTCCATGGAATCACTTTGCTGAAATCCACCCGATCTGTGGGAAACTCCGGCAATCGTTGCAAGTCTTCCTTCTCAAGCCATCCCTCTTCAACCAGCGCTTCCAGGCTGATGAGCAGCGGATTTCCAGCAAATGCCGAAAGCGCTTGATAAGGTGAATCGCCGTATCCGGTTGGATTCAATGGCAGCACCTGCCAGATTTTTATGCCTGCATCATGCAGATACGAGCAAAAACGTAGCGCTTCCGCTCCCAATTCGCCTATTCCATTAGCGCCAGGCAAGGACGTGGGATGCAGCAGTATGCCGGCTGATCGAGGAAATATCATTGCAGTTGTTCCAGAATTCCGTGGAGAGGAATTCGCACCCAATCCGGCCGGTGCCGAAGTTCATACTCGACTTCCATCAATCCCTTTTCAAGCGTGAAGGCATCAAGCAAGACCTTGATTTCCGGCTGGGTTTGCGGCAAACAGTCAGCGGCGCCGGCGGTTTCAAAGTATCCCCGCAGGAACAGCGCACTTACCCATTGATACCAGGCCTTGGCCCAGCGTTCCAGGCGCGAGTCATCCTGCGTAGGAACAATTCCGGGAACATGATTGAAGAGCACCGCGTGCGACACATAGTGAAGTGAGCGGACCATGCTGGCAACATCTTTAACGGGCGATCGTTTGATGCGTCGCTCACTCATGGGCCTTGTATAGTCTCCATCAAAATTCTTGATGATGAAATTACTGCCGCTGTAAAGCACATTTGCCAGGTGATAGTCGCCATGATGGCGCATTCTCATCCCAGAAATGCGCATGTCTCGAAGGGCGTTGAAGCGTTCCCCCAGGGCAGCTTGTTGCTCCAGCACGGCCCGCGCTTCCTCATGCGCCGCACCGGACAAATGCTCCACTTGCTGGCGAAGCGCATCAAGCGACTTATTCATCTGCGCCAGAAATCCATGATAAAGACTGTGACGATAGAACTCCGTGAAAGGCTCGGGCGCAAATTCCGGCATCTCCGGATGGCTGCTGAGCGCAGCGTGCAATTCAGCGGTGCAGCGCCCCAACAGGACCGCCGTTTCAGCATGGCCTCCCAGCAATTCAGTAATGACGCGCGGGACCGGTTGAGAGGACAAGGCAAAGGGAGTGCCTGAGGTCAGTTCCTTCAATCGCGGATCATCTTCGCCAATGGCCAGCGCGCGCTCAAAGAAAAGTCCCAGATGGTCCAGCGTGTATGTCCAACCATCTGCTGCATTGCGAACGTAGGCCGTAAGAGTCCCGAGCGTTGTCACTTCTTCGCTCTCATCTTCCTGCCTTACGCGGTATTCGATCGCCCCCAGTGTGCGGGCAATATGAGCAAAGTTCGTATGGTTCGTCAGGAACTCCCCAATTTCACGGTCCGGGTTCGGCCCCTGTTCCACTTCGCGATAGATGGTGAAAACAAAATCCTGTCCCAACGTTACCTGGATCTTGTGCGCATCCAGCGTTTGCGGCTGCGGCTCCAGATTGGAGCGGACGCGACCCCAGGCTTCACGAAAAGCCCGCGTATGCGTTCCAACAATGTCTCCTTTTTCTCCCTTGATCCGGCGACGGCGCAGCATGGCCTTTAGCAATGCGTCATTGAACTGCCGGTCAAAGACCGATCCATAGAGAATGGACTGTGGATCAGGCAGGCCTTTTACCTTTGCCAGGACCGTATAGAGTTTTTCCCGCAAAATCGTTTCGGCCTGTTCCCCTGTCGTGAGCGAAAGCGGAACGGTGAACTGCTCTGGTTCTCCATCAGTATATTCAACGTTTATCAGCAGAATATGCGCCATGGTTTCTGGCAAAGCGATTACGTCATGGATACTCACTTGCCGGATCGTACGATGCTTGTTGATGAACCATGATCGCCTGCGCAGGATCATCGGAAGCAGTTTCGCAATATTGTTCCGCGTGGCCGTGTTGAAGAGTTCCTGTGCGTTCATTGCAAGTACAGGTATGTCTTCCGCTCGCGCCGTAACGGAAAACGATTCCTGACTCTGCTCAAGTGGCTGCAGATGAAACCACTGGAAGGCATGTGGTCCCAGGGAAAGCAGATAGGGCTGTTCGGTGATCGCGGGAAAACGGTTGCGACCGAAAACTTCCACCGGCACGGCTTCACGATGCCTGGATAAGTCCAGTTCCGCGCATTGAGTAAAGCGCGAAAGATTGGCTACCACCAGGATCTTCTCGTCCTCAAACTCACGCACAAAAGCCAATATCTTGCGGTTGGTGGGGAACAGGATTTCCATCTTCCCACGTCCGAAGGCCGGATGCTGTTTGCGCTGCGCGATCATTCGCTTCATCCACCACAGCAGAGAGTGTGAGTTGTTATTCTGCGTCTCTACATTGAGCGCTTCGTAGTGATATTCCGGATCAATGTTTACCGGCAGGTAAAGCTTCTGCGGATTGGCGCGGGAGAAACCGGCATTGCGGTCCGGGCTCCATTGCATCGGCGTGCGAACACCGTTGCGATCACCCAAATAGATATTGTCGCCCATGCCGATTTCGTCGCCATAATACAGGACTGGGGTTCCGGGCAGGGAGAGCAGGAGCGCGTTCATCAGTTCAATACGGCGGCGATCATTTTCCAGCAGCGGCGCAAGCCGCCGGCGAATGCCAAGGTTGATCCGCATGCCGCGGTCCTGTGCGTAGGTGCGGTACATGTAATCGCGCTCTTCGTCCGTCACCATCTCCAGCGTAAGTTCATCATGGTTGCGCAGGAACATGGCCCATTGGCAATTTTCCGGAATCGCCGGCGTTATGCGCAGGATCTCCGTGATAGGGTGGCGGTCCTCCATGCGCAGGCCCATGAATAGGCGTGGCATGATGGGGAAATGAAATGCCATGTGGCACTCGTCGCCCTTACCGAAATACGCGACAGCATCTTCCGGCCACTGGTTGGCTTCCGCCAGCAACATGCGGCCTTGGTATTTTTCGTCCACATGCTTGCGCAGCTCTTTTAAAGCGGCGTGGGTTTCCGGCAGATTTTCACAGTTTGTTCCTTCGCGCTCAAACAGGTATGGCACCGCGTCAAGGCGCAGGCCGTCCACGCCCAGATCGAACCAGAAATCCATAGCGGCAAACATGGCCTTGCGGACCTCTGGATTTTCCCAGTTGAGGTCCGGCTGGTGTGAATAGAATCGATGCCAGTAATAGGCCTTGGCGACCGGGTCCCACGTCCAGTTGGAGCTTTCAAAGTCCTTAAAGATGATGCGCGCGTCACGATACTTGTCCGAGGTATCGCTCCAAACGTAAAAATCCCGCCAGCGGCTGCCCGGGGGCGCACGCCTTGAACGCTGAAACCAGAGATGCTGGTCAGACGTATGGTTGAGCACCAGCTCGGTAATTACTCTCAGGCCGCGGCGCTTTGCCTCACGCATGAAGCGCTGAAAGTCCTTCAATGAGCCGTAAGAACGGTGCACATCCACGTAATCAGATATGTCATATCCGTCGTCCTTAAGAGGTGAGGGACAGAACGGCAGAAGCCAGATCGCGGTAATGCCAAGGTCTTCTAAATAGGGCAACTTCTGGGTCAATCCGCCAAAGTCACCGATCCCATCGGTAACGCTGTCGAAAAAGGCCCTGACATGAACTTCGTAGATGATTGCGTCTTTGTACCAATCCGGCATGCGGTCAGAGTGAACTGAATAGGACTATTAAATTGTATCTGGAGTTGGCTCTTCATGAGTCTTTCCCCCGCCCCGATTTCCCCCGATGTGCCGCTCCTCCTATCCGTTCCTGATCAGTGTATCCGCGTAAATCAGTGATAGGGTCTTATTTCCCGGTTTTCTCCGCGTCTCCGAAGACTTTTTGTCAGGGCACGAGTTTACTCATGCCGCAAAGAAGCAAAATAACGCTGCTTCCCTGCGCCGCAGTCCCGCGTGTGCGCTAACATCTATAGATAGATGGTCCCGTCGCCGCTCCAGCATTCTTCCGCCCGCGTCCTGGAATTCACGCACTTTCGTGACGTTCTGGGCGCATACGTCAGCTCGCCGCTGGGCAAGGCCAAGGTGTCTCAACTGGAGCCCTCGCTCGACCGCGCATGGATCAACCAGCAACAGCAGCTTGCCGACGAATCACGCCGCTTTTACTCCGCCGGCGGCCGCTTCGAATTCACCGGCCTGTTCGATGCGCACAATCTTCTGGCCAAGGCGCGCATTCCCGGCGCGACGCTTGAAATCGAGCAGATTCGCGATCTCGTCCTGCTGGTGGATAAATCTTCTGAATGGCGTGAGATGGCCCTTCATCCGCCGGACGCCGTCAAGCCGCACTGGATCGGCATGCTGGCTCTTACCCAGCAGATTGCCGACTTCACCTTGCTCCTGCGCCACTTCCGCAACAAGATCCAGCCGGACGGCACGCTTGATGATCGCGCCTCCGCTGAGCTCACGCGCATCCGCCGTGACGTGGAGAAACAAAAGCGCGCCATCCAGGAATCGCTGCGCGGCTATCTGCGGCGGCTGGCAGAAGGCGGCGCCGTGCAGGACGAACTCGTCACCATCCGTGGTGAGCGCTTCGTCATTCCCGTAAAGACCGAGCAGCGCAAGCGCGTCAATGGCGTCGTTCACGGCGCAAGCTCCAGCGGACAGACCATGTTCATTGAGCCGCTGGAAACCATTGAGCAGAACAACGACCTTGTGCGCCTGCTGGAAGAAGAGCAGGCTGAGGTCCGCCGCATCCTACAGGAGATGACGGAGCGCCTGGGTGAGCACAGTGAAGCCATTGCTACCGCCACCAACGTGATGGCGGAAGTTGAGCTGCAAATCGGCAAGGCGCGTTTTGCCGTGGACTACGATTGTGTCCGTCCAGAGCTGGCGGAAGATTACACTGAGCTGCGCGCGGCGCGCCATCCTCTGCTGGAGCGCAACCTCAAGGCGAAAGGCGGTAAGGTTATCCCGCTTACGCTTGAAATGGACGGCGCGCATCGCCAGCTCATCATCAGCGGGCCCAACACAGGCGGCAAAACCGTGGGCCTCAAAACTCTGGGATTGCTGGCGCTCATGGCGCAGGCCGGCGTTCCCGTACCCGCCACCACGGCGCGCCTTCCGGTGTTTGATTCCGTGCTTGCCGATATTGGCGACTACCAGTCGATCGAGCAAAATCTTTCTACTTTCTCCGCGCACGTCACCAACATTGATTTCATCTCGCGCACCGCAACCGCGCATTCGCTTGTCCTGCTGGACGAGCTCGGCTCCGCCACCGATCCTGAAGAGGGCGCGGCGCTGGCCGTGGCCATTGCAGACCATTTCCGCCGTAGCGGCGCGCTCAGCGTGATCTCCACGCACCACACCTCGCTCAAGGTCTATGCCGCCAACACCGCGGGCGTGCTCAACGCAGCCGTGGGCTTTGACGAAAACACTCTTCAGCCGACGTATGAGCTGCGCGTCGGCGTGCCGGGAGCTTCGGCGGGCATCAACATTGCGCAGCGTCTCGGCCTCAATCGCCAGATTACTGACGCCGCGCGTGAACGCCTAACCACGCAGACGCAGGACGTGAGCAAGTTTCTCGACCGTCTGCACTCTGAGCTGCGCGATCTCGAACGCGAACGCCAAGCCGCGCAAAAGCGCGAGCAGGACCTGGCCCGCGAGCAGAAGCGCCTTGAAGTCGAGGGCCAGCAGGAGCAGCGGCAGAAAGTCCGCGAATTTGAGCGCAAGATGGAATCGCTCATCAAGGACTTTGAGTACCAGGTGCGCGAGGCCGTCAGCGCCGTGCAGGACCGCGCCGCCGCGCAAAAGCTCAGCAAGCAGGCGGAGCAGCGCATCGCCAAGCTGCGCCGTGAATTCAAAGAGCAGTTTGACGCCGGCGTGGTGGCGCACAAAACCGGCGCAGACCAGGGCGATCCCAACGCGCGTCCCCATGAGGTCAAGCACATCTCTGAAGGCGATACCGTCAAGCTCAAGTCCCTTGGCCGCACCGCCGTGATCAAGCGCAAACTCGATGAGAACACCTTTGAAGTCGAAATCGGCAACATGAAGATGAAGATTCCCCGGCATGATGTTGCGGAAGTTTTCTCTCCCGGCGGAGCTGCGGCACGCGGCGCCATAAATCCTGTCGCGGCGGCCCGAGCGCGTGGCATCTCCGTAACGTTAAAAGAAGATTCCAGGGCGCCCACTGAGCTCAACGTCATCGGTCGCAATGTGGACGAAGCCACCAGCGCGGTAGAAAAGTTTATCGACCGCGCATTTTTGGCGGGGCTCACGCGCGTGCGCATCGTCCACGGCAGCGGCATGGGGATTCTACGGAAAGCGCTGCGTCAATACCTGCAAAAGCATCCTCACGTGGCGACAGTTGCAGAGCCGCAACAGAATGAAGGCGGAGCCGGCGCGACGGTAGTGGAGTTGCGGGAGTAGGAGTAGTCAACTATCCGTTTGTACGGCTACGGCCTACTGTTCACTGAGCCTTCCGCGCAAAAGAAGAGTCTCTGCCTCGGTGTTTCTTCCCAATTCACGATAACATCCCGCCAACTGCTTCAGAGTGTGAAGCGTTTGCACATGATCTGCGCCTAAGACTTTTGTTCTTATTTCCAATGCCCTTAAATATAATGGCTCAGCCTGACGGTAGAGATGCTCCTGACGATACAATGAAGCCAGCCTTGCAAGGCTGCTGGCGGTCCGAGGATGCTCGGCTCCCAGTGCTCGTTGCCGGATCGATAGTGCTCGCTCTAGAAGCAATTCGGCTTCGCTAAACCGCCCTGTAAGCGCATATATCCCTGCCAAACTGTTCATACTAGCAACAACATCTGGGTGATCCGATCCGAACGTCTTCTCTTTAAGCTCCAGCGCGCGCACAAGAAGCGGTTCAGCCTCCAGGTAGCGTTCAGCTCTTAAGTACAAGGATGCTAAACTGAAGAGTTGGTTGGAAATATCCGGATTAGAGGGTGACAATGCCGCCTCTTTAATTTTCAATGCCCGCCGATAAAACATTTCAGCCTCATCGTAGCGCCCTTCTCGCTGGCAAGTACTGGCCAAGCTATTTAGTGTGTTGGCTATGTCGGGGTGGTCTGGGCCAAAGGTTTTTTCCTTAATTGAGAGAGCCTGCTTTAATAAGGCTTCTGCTTCGGCGTATCTGGCTTGGACACGAAGGAGCATCGCTAGATTCGTGAGTATCGCCGTGACCTCTGGGTGCTCATTTCCATAGCTGAGCTCCGCAATTCTTAGTGACTTCTTATATGTTACTTCCGCTTCGTTGTATCGCTTTTGCATTCTCAGGAATACCCCGAGGCGGTTCAGCGTGATTGCGATTTCAGGATGTTCGGACCCGAAGACTTGAGTCTTGACAGCAATCACTCGATGATAAAGAGATTCCCATTCCTGAAAACGCCCTTGTATCCTGTAGATTGTTGCTAAATTGCCGACTGTGCGGTTCAGGATTGAAGCCAACCCAGGTTCACTTTTGCTCAACGTTTGAGTTGTCAAATCTAAAACGCGTAAATAGATCGCTTCAGCTTCGGCATATTTTCCTTGAGAGCGATAAACAAGAGCGAGGCTTTCCATCGTGTCAATCGCGCTTATCCCGCCCAATGCCGGATTTTTTTCGAGGATCATCACAACACGACAGTAGAGCGACTCAGCTTCAACTAGTCTGCCTTGATCGGCACACAAGTTAGCTAGGTTCTTGATGAATGTGACCGCGCTAAGGTGGTCGCGGCCGAAAGTCTTTTCATTCGTCTCAATTGCCCGCTTGTACAGTGCCTCGGCGTCGCCAAACTTACCTTCATTTCTGTAACGGGTAGCTAATGCCAATACTTCTGAATCGGAAGCTTCGTCGGGCAGCGCAACTGCACCAATATCCTTTGCAATTGAACGCAAGGAGGTCAGCAGCTTGGAGTACCCATCAGGTTCAAACAAATCAGCACTCTGGCGATTCTGAAGCCAATCTGGCAAATCAGATTTATCAAACCTAACCGGCACAATCTTGAATGAATCGAGGCTTTCTCCGAGGCGACGAACAGCTTGAAAGCTCGCCGATGCAACGTCATTTGGAGCGTGCCGCGATTTTGAGGACATACAGATCACGCCTACATCACTTTCGCGAATTGCGTTTGCTATTGACTGTTGCAGACTCTCTCCAGGAAGGATGTCTGTATCATCTATCCAAGGCCGAATACCGTCGACTATCAGACGATCACATAACCGAAGAGCGTCATCTTTATCTGGCGACGCGTAGCTAATAAATACGCGGAGCCTACGTTCCTGATCTATGGGGATTGGTTTCCACGGCAATTCAGACTCAATCAGCTTCGTCACAAAGGCCTGATATGCTCTACTCAAAGATAAGGCATCTGGTCGCTCCTCGAGAACTGCGACATTCTCACCATAAGAATAATAGCTAAGATAAGGTAACTGAACTTCATCGAAATATTCGTTCATGTCGCATTCGGCGAGTCCGTAGGCCTTGCAAAATAACGTCTCAATATTCTTCTGATACTCTAAACGCCATTGCTCCTTCAATATCTTCTCGTTAATATCAATTCGGCTTGGTAACGGAAAAACCGATAGTGGGCGGAAATCGTCTGACGTTTTCCGGTAGGCCAGTACCTCATCAATCACCTGAAGAAGACCGTATAAACTCTGCCGGTTTGGAGTGAAGACACCAACAAGTTTTTCGGGCAAAAGCGTTGTGCAAATACCACTAACATCGGTAATGCCAGTGCGAGAATCAACAAGGCAGTAGTCGTAGTGACTTGTTACAAGACTTCGGAATGCAACGAAAATAGCAGGATATTTAGCATAGAATGAGGCCCAATGAAACGAGCTCACTAGTCGCGCATAGTCGGCATCAAGGTTTCCGTTACTTCGCGGATCTAAGCTCCCGGCTTTCATTAGATCTACATTGGGCCTCACATCCGAGACTAAGTACCGGTCCAGAGGAAGAATATTGCCGAGCGTGCGCCACCCTGTTGGCTGGCTTATCTCGTCATAAAGATCCTTCGATTTAGACAGGAAGCTTTCGAGAGCATGAAAATAATTGATGATTCCCGGCCGTGAAGCGTGTTCTGGATGCTCCGAGGACTTAGGAAAAAACCGATGTAGTCCGGGCGCCTCCAAATCCCAATCCATGAGCAAAACTCGCCCCGCGCCGCGAGCCAGAAGACAACCTGCATTCGCCAGCGCCATCGACCTTCCCGTTCCTCCCTTATAAGAGTAAAACGTAATAATCTGAGGAGAATTCACCATTTCGCACCTGTTAAGGGTAAGTGGGGTAGAGGAGAGCCTTTGTAATCAGCAAATGCTGATTTCTCTGGAATCTCAAATTTCTCGCAATTCGCCTTAATTTGGTTTTCCCCTATATGTAACGCGATCCTGCGGACTCGTTCTACAATGCTTTCAACCTTTTTTCGAAATTCCTGAATCGTGTAATATCGCCTTCCCTGAAGAATCACATTTGTTATGTCAATATATTGAATTTTCGAGACCGCGTTGGGCAGGGGTTCACTCTTTTTGAAGAGTACTGGAATTATTGTCTTGTGATCTTGGCCTTTGAGTCTGCACTCACCGAGTTGTTCCATCGCAGCCCATTCTCGTCCGCACCAATCATGCATTGGATGATAGTAAATTGGCGCACAGATAGCGATCATCGCAACACTTCTGCACAGCTCATGTCTTAGCCTCTCCTTCCACTCATCGCCTCCCTTCAACTCATGCTGATCGAGAAATACTTTGGGCAACGGAAAAAACGTCGCTAGCCGCCGGCTGATTTCCGTCTCCAGTATCTGCGCACATTCGGTTAAGTCGGTGTTAATAGTGTGGGGCCAGCTAATGAAGACGTGATATTTATATCCACCTTCATTCAAGAGCCATTGATCTGCTTCGTAATCAAGTAACATTGATCTTCTTTCCTGAAACGCGCTTGTGTCGGGATTATACTGGAGGCGTTCTCGCCTAAACCAAATTGTATTCGTGCGATGTAAAGAGACTTTCCTCAGGTCAGGGCCGGGAGCTTCGGCCTCGGCTTAGGATCAAGCCATTCATGTTTGCAAACATCGGTTCGTCGTATCCTCATAGCATCTTGGACTGCGAGAAAAGTATCAGCCAAAGTGATCGGGTGTGCGAGCGAGTCCTTCAACGAGCTCGTTTTGTCGAAACATTTTTTGCACTAGCTTCAGTTGGCGATAGGCTGCGCTCGGGCGCCCGCCAAAGGCGGGCTGGGGAATGGTGAGTCTGAGTTGGTCCCTTCCCAGACCCCTATTCGCGCAGTTCAGCAAGGAGTTGTCACAGACGAGGAAAAGGACATGGCGGATAGGTTATCCGGCATGTCCTCTTTCGTGCTTGCTTCGCCTCTACAAATTGCGCTATTCTCAGGCAGCCCTCAGGGGTTGAAGTGTGTGGATCTTTGACAATTTAGCCATTAGCTCTTAGCCATTGGCTCTTAGCTAAGAACAAAACCAAAAATCGCCCCCAACCTCACGCCAAATGGGGAGGCAATGGGGAGGATTCAGATAAGTGGTTTTGTTTGCAACACCGGGTCGTGGGGATACATGGGGAGGAAACGTGTAAGGGCAATAATATCGTTGGCTAACCAACACCCCCAAAAATGCCTATCCTCGTGATCGCCATCACTGATATGATTCCCCCGCTATGCGAGGCTGGATGAATAAAGAAGGTGCGATCCGTGCTGGGTTGCAGGTGCAAGCCGTTTGGGACGGAGTGAAGGCCTTTTTTAGGGTACTATTTACTCGAAAGTGAACAGCCCTTTTGGGTGTATTTTCGCTACTTTTCTAGACAAATTGGGTCTTAAATTAGTATATTAGAATTCCTAATGTGTTTTTAATTCGTTTCTAACCTCCGATGAGGTACAAACGACTCAGCCCCGGCGCTGTACCCCTCTGGCAACACCGGGCAAAGATTAACCAGTCTAAATCATTGAGAAAGAAAGAACGGGCGTGGCGAGAAAGAACCTTGAGGAAATGGTAGCCGATGGTTTCCGAGAGGTTGGCGAATTGGTTCTCGTTTTCGCTCTTTTGGAGCCTATCATCAGTGGCCGCATAACTGCTTGGTGGTCTGTTGGCGCTGTAGCGGTTAGTGCGTTTTTCTTTCTTGGGGGCTGCTACATTGAGAGGAGGCGACCCGATGAGTAATTATCTTCCACTTATTATCGTTGCAGGCTATGGCCTGGCTGCATTCACGGCCACGATGCTCTGGATGAAACACAAGGCATCGAAGAGACCAGAACGAGGAAGAGCAGCGACTGCGGGCGGGTATTCTGGCGAGGAAAGACGCCACCAGTTGACAAGATAGCTTTTACAATTCAGCCAAGGCCGCGCAAGATGCGCGGCCTTTTTTTATGCTGGCTCTTCCTCTCCGCAATCGGTATCTAAGCACCAGCATTTCAGAACGCTGCTTCTGTTGGAAGTGAATCCTTGCCAGTAAGAGCGGAGTAAGTGAGTCTCTTTCCGGCGACTTGCGAGAGCAGCAATTCAAAACGCTCACCATCGTTTACGGGTTTATCTTTGCTTCCCCGATTATTGAAACGAAACACCTGTTCATCAACGTAGCGGTCAAGGTGGAAGGGTTCCACGGCAACATACGTTCCGCGCAAGCCACGTTTCAGCAATGACCAGAAATTCTCGATTCCGTTTGTGTGAACCTGTCCATCAACATAGCCCTTAACGTGGTCAATCACGTCATGCGCGAATTGGTTCGCAAGAGCGTATCGGTAGCTAGGAAAATCATCGGTAATGATGTGCGATCCGGCTTCCACATTATCCAGAATCTTCTCTTGCAGGGTTGCGCGTTTTACATCGGGAATTACCATTGCGCGAACCTGTCTCATGCTGCGGTCAAGCATCCCCATGACAATAGTCTTTCCGGGTGCACGGTTATTCAGGGCAGGGTCTTTGCTGGCGAGGGCCAGAATTTTAGCTCTGCGGGATTTGTGCATCCGGCGCGGATCAGGGCCAACAAAGGTTTCATCTGTTTCGACAGGGCCAGCCCCTAGCTTTTCAAACGTGCCGTTCTTCATGGCAAGTCGGATTCTGTGAAGCATGAACCATGCCGATCTTTGCGTGACACCGATAGCTCGATGAATCTCGTAAGAGCTAACACCGTTTTTGCAATTCGCAATCATCCACATTGCCAGCAACCATTTATCCAGTCCAAGCGGAGAATCTTCAAAGATGGTTCCGAGCTTGACGGAGAACTGCCGATTGCAGTCTTTGCATTTCCAGCGTTTTTGAGTCTTGAGATACCAGTGCTCTTTGTGGCCACAGGCAGGGCACTCAGGGCCATTGGGCCAGCGCATTGAGGCTACGGCATGAATACAGGTTTGTTCGTCGCTGTAGAAAAGGATTGCTTGCTGAAGGGTCTTAACGGATAATGTTACTGAGATCGGCATGCGGGTCGCTCCGTGTGCTGATTGCCCCGCCGTCCAGTTGACGCTGGCGACGGGGCGTAGGTTAAAAGTCTAGGGTTTGACAACTAGCGGTTTTGGTTTCAAGGTGGCGGCGGCATTTGGCTTCCCCCCTATCTGAACGCTCACTGTTGACGCAGTGGGCGTTTCGTATTTATTGCCGTTGTCCATGATTAGGATTGTACATCACGGATACAGGCTGTCAATACAAAATTTATACAAAATTCTATTGACTCACCATGCCTGTATGATACACTCTGTATTCAGGTGAGGGTTATGGAATCAGAGAACGAGAAATCGAAGCGCAAAGTGCACCGCAGCCCCAGTTATCCAGCTTTTGATCTGGGTGAGGCGATTCAGAAGGCGGAAGCGGTTTATAAAGCGGAAAAGCGAACGGCTACCACGTCCGAAGTGATTGCTTCTCACGTAGGGTATAGCCAAGCCACTGGCCCCGGCGGTCGTGCTGTCTCTGCGCTTCGCCAATATGGGCTGTTAGAGGAAAATGCAGGTCGCTATCGTATATCCGACTTGGGATACACTCTAGTTCATTTCAGCCGTGATTCTGAAGAATGGAAGCGGGCCGTGGTGGATGCTTCCCGCCGTCCAGTCCTGTTCAAAGAACTGCTGGAAAAGTATGGCGAGGAGCTGCCCTCAGACGCTACCTTGAAGAATGAACTGCTTAGTAGGGGCTTTAATCCTGCTGCTGTTTCGGACGTTGTCACTATATTTAGAAACACGATGTCTCTTGCAGGTGAGCATGGTGGTAGCTATAATAACGGAGAGGAGAGAACCGTGCCTGAACCCGTTTCTGCCGCCAGTATCAGTACTGCATCTCCCGCTAAATTCACACCCGCTACCTCTGCGGAACTGTCTGTTCCTGTTGAGTTTGCGGGCGATGGGCAAC
Organism: Terriglobia bacterium; assembly: GCA_020072645.1. Taxonomy (NCBI): domain Bacteria; kingdom Pseudomonadati; phylum Acidobacteriota; class Terriglobia; species Terriglobia bacterium. Next base: position 242,395 of record JAIQGK010000006.1, on the reverse strand, counting down.
AGGCCGTTGTCGCCCGAGTGCTGTTTAATGCACCTATTAAGCGGGAGTATTTAAGCCGCCTGAAAGCGTTTTTAGAGGCGTGGGAAAAGACCTTACCGCAGTAAACTTGAAACAAAAAACCCGCCTTTCGGCGGGTTACTTTTTAGCTGTGAACAGGTCGCCAGCGTTTGAGCGGCTTGTAACTGCCGGACTTCCAGCTAACAATTTCAGGAGTGACCTGCAAACACGATTCCAGATTGAACGTGAGCGAGGTCTTATCCTGAAAGACAATTTCAATGATGCGGTAGTCAGGTGAGATGGATAATTCCACTTCGGCAACGATCTTGCCTTTTGCCATGGGGAATGTGAGAACGCGCTGATACGGAGCGGCTTTCTTTCTTGCGCGTGAGCGGGTAGCCTTAGAGACAGCCATGATTCGCCTTTCACGAGAAGGTGGATTGTGGTCAGGGGCGCGTTGCGGCTACAACCGTAGCGCGTCCCGTCTCTGCTTATAACCCTTGCGACAAAGCGAATGCAAAGAAAAAATGATGGCGGGAAGAAAATTCAGCTCAGGTTAGCCAACGATATTATTGCCCGTGTAAGTCCTTTAGAAATGGGGACCAAGGGAGGGGGTAGGGGTATCCATAAGATCCCCATTAGGCTGACACTCCCAGGCCAAGGAATATCTCGGGGTAGGACTGCCCTCCTTCGGCCCTTACTTAATCACCCGGGACGCAATGAAATCATGCATCCAGTCCTGCTTGTAGCCCTTCTGGCGCAGATGGGATCGCGAGCTGCGCCCAGTGCCGGATGCCCCGCGAGAAAACAGCAGCTTCTCCGCCTGCGCAACCGGAACCACAACAGGCCAGATCACAAGTGTCAGGGCATGAGTTTACTCGTGCCGTCCAGCGCAAAGAAAAGAACAACTCCTTGCTGCCGCAGGCCCCCCCTCGCGCATGCGCAGCGGAGCGACCAGAAAACAGCCAAGCGAAGTGGAGCGACTAAAAACAAGCCGCAACGCGGCGGAGCCTTCCCTCTTTGTTGGCCTGACGCAATCCCGTGCCGCTGCATCCCTCGCAACCCAATGCGTTCCGCCTTCGATTCGTCAGAAATAGACGGAATACAACGCATGTTCAGCGTTATCAAAAGTAAACATCCGTTGCGCCTGCCTGCCGCAGCCGCCTTGCATCTAACAAGGGAATCACAAAGGAACCAAAAAAGATTCAGGGCGGTGCAGATTTGTTACTCGCAATTCATCCGCATTGGCCCGGGAGGATGGCACGAATGAAGATTCATAAGGGAATGCGTATTTTGAGTTCGATGATACTGATGGGCGCGCTGGCTGCGCCGCTGGCCATGCGCGCACAAGACCGCGACGACCACCACGACAAAGACGATCACGCAAAAAACCAGCGCATCTACGACCGCAATCACAAGGACTATCACAACTGGAACCAGGACGAAGACCGCGATTACCGGCAATGGTATACGGAGTCGCACCGGAACAAGAAATATCGCGACTACAACCGGCTGAACAAAAAAGACCAGAACGCGTATTGGAACTGGCGTCATCAGCACGGCGACAACGATCATGATCGCGATGACCACAAAGACCATGACCACGATCACGATCATCGATAGATCGCCAGACTATAGAGCGTGATATTAAAGCTTGCTGGATTAAAAGACAGCGGCAGTTGAAGAAAAAGTAAAAAGTCCGGAGCGTAAACTCCGGGCTTTTTATTTAGCGGCTTTAGCGGTCTTGCGAGCGGCGGTGCGGGCATTGTCCGCAGCCTTGGCAGGATGCTTGCCAACGGCCCCGGCAGGCATGTTGAGTGACGCTCTTAAAGTGCGGTTGCGCTCACGCTTGGCGGCTTGCGACCGGTTACGCGTGTTCTCGCGGGCATTGAGTTTTGGCATGGGTGAGGCTCCCTCATCTTCAGGATCAAAATGGTCTTAAGTGTCTGCTTACATCCTACAGTGTCTGCGTACATCCTACGCGATGGAATTGCCAAAACCGCCAAAATTGCCAAAATTGAAGATTAAAACCTGCGACCGACCAAATCAACGCAATCGCCCACATCAGAAAAGGATCCTTTTTGCGGCAGATCTTGCGCAGCCGAGCGCAGCTGGAACCGGAAATTTTTCGCGGAGGCTCGCTATTCCAATGCAGAACCCGCACAGCTAAAGATCGGCGTAAGAGATAAGCTCGATCTGGCGACGCGCAAGTGCTTTTTTTGTCTCCTCTGATGTCAACGCTGAAAGCTCAATTTCTCTCGACTGTGTCAGGCGTGTTCCGGCTGCCTGTAAATCAGCGTCTGAATATCCAGGATGGCAGACCAGTTCCCACGTGCCGTCAGGCAGTGCTTCAAGAATTCGCAAGAGCGTTTTCTGATCCAGCATGCCGGTGACCGCGATGCCAACCGTTCCGTCCGTCGAAACCATTCCCTCTTCTTTTACTGCACGGTGGAAGTCGGCGGCAAACATCTGGAACGCCGTAACTCCGGCCGAACGCAGCCAAAGTCCCGGAGTACTCAACACCATTCCAGCGGGCCAGCAGCGCAGCGGCTCAAACGGATTTCTTACCGCGCGAACGCCGCAGGCTTTGGCGGCGCGCAGGAGCGATCGCAAGATATGCGGAAACATATGAGTGTGCTTGTGGCTGTCAAGGTGCGTCAGCGTAATTCCGCGCGACTGGAGCTTGCGCACCTGCGCTTCCACTTCCCGCTGAACCTCCTCCGCGGAAATCTGCTTGCGAATTGCGGCCATGGCAAACTGCTTCAGGCTGGTACGGAAACGCTGCGAATCTTCTGTCAGTGAAGCAAGATTTGCCGTCAGCGGAACACCGTCGATCAGTACAACATGGCATCCAGTCTTGAGACCAGGCTGCGCCTTAGCCAGATCGATCGCGGCATCACTAGCTTTTGCATTGGCCATGAGCGTCGCTGAAGTCACAATGCCCAATCGATTGCCTTCGATGATCGCGCGGTTCACGCCCGAGGTAAGGCCAAAATCATCTGCGTTAACAATGAGACGACGCACTGGGTGAGTCTAACAAAAACCTATTGACCACCAAACTAACCCATCAACCACAAAGGACACGAAGGAACACCAAGAAAAGCACGATGAAATGATTTTTTGAGGTAAAAACAACGCTTGAAAAACACAACAGAGAGCGTACAGAAAATTTCACAGGACAGCGAAGAGTTAGCTTTGTGTTCCTTCGTGTCCTTTGTGGTTAAGCTTAAGCTGTCTTTACTTCTTGCGGACGCGGCTCTCTTTCACCAAGGAACATCTTGATTTTTTCCAGCAGCGCGGGAAAGAGGTCTTCTTTTTGCAGGCAAGCGGCAACGTCCTTGCCACCGTCAATAGGGCCATAACCAGTAACGATGATTACCGGAACGTCAGGATTCTTTTCATGGACTTTTTTGGCAAGCTCAACGCCGTTCATGCCGTCCATGCGGAAGTCAGTCACCAGAATGTCGAAGTCTTCTTCGTCGAACTTTTTCAGGGCTTCTGTCCCGTTGTAAGCGCTCACCGCACGATAGCCCTGCATTTCCAGAATTTCGCAGCTCAATCGCGCCAGCACTTCATGATCGTCAACGAAAAGGATCGCGCGCATGGATGACTCCTTGTGGCAACAAACGGATGGGAGCACTTACAAAAGGACCGTAAAATCCGACAGCAGCTTCGGCCTCAGTTCTTTGTTTCATAATACGCCTGAAAAGATGCCTGCCGGGCACAGTATTTTTAGCCCAGGCAGGCACTTCTGAGGTTCTAACCCGCTCTAAACCAACACTTTACTCGCCTTCCGGCGGTAAGTACAGCGCCGGCGTATTGCTGTTTTTCATGGCTTCATTGAACGCCGGCACATCCGTGGACATAAGCTGCTTCCATGCCGCCAGTTGGTCGTCCAGTTGGCTGCGCAGCATCTTGAACACTTCATATTGCTGCGCAGAGGGCGCGCTGTCACCCGCTTGCACAATGGCGCTGAAAGAATCCAACTGCTCATTCAGCATGTTAGGGAATGCCAGGTTCGCTTCTGATCCCTTCATGTTTACCTGGATCAGATGTTCCTCAACCGGAGCCATTTTCTTATCCAGCGCGGCGGCTTGTTCAATTAAAGCTTTCATTTTCGGATCATCGTCAAATCGCTGCTGGACGGTCTTGATTTCAGCTCGCATGGTTCGCACCTGGTTCACCGCGCGATGCAAATCATTGTTCGCCTGGTTCACCTGTGCCGCCAGTTCAAACTGTTTGCGCAGATCGTCAGGATTGATGTTTTTAGTCCGCGGGTCCATCACAATTTCCAGCGGCTGTGAAACGCTTTGCTTCCCCGATGTCAGCTTCACGGTGTATTGCCCGGGCTGCACCAGTGGGCCTTGCGGGCCGATGTCGCTGTAAAACGCTCCGGGAATTTTTACCGGCGGCTCCCAGCGCAGGTTCCAAGCGTATCGATTCATGCCGGCTGCGGCGGGAATCGTGGTGACTTCCTTCACCTGGTCGGGCCATTCTGGCGGCTGCTCGTCGCCTTTCTTTTCCTTGCTGGAAAGCGTTCGAACCACTTTGCCAGCCGAATCAACAATCTCAAGCTTTACTTCATCTTTCGGCGCAGTCTTGAAGTAATAGTTAATGATCGCTCCCGGCGGCGGATTGTCCCCTACTGGCCCGCGCCGCTCAATGTCAGTCGGCAAATGCAGGCGCAACGCCGTCTCCGGCTTAAACAGGACCATCTCTGCCGAGGAGGATACTGAGTCCAGCTGCCGCAGCGGAGTAATGTCATCCAGCACCCAGAAAGCGCGCCCGTGGGTGGCGGCAATCAGGTCATCGCCATGAATTTCGAGATCATGAACTGGCACTGCCGGCAGGTTCAGCTTCAGCGGCTGCCAATGGCCGCCATCATCCACGGAAAAGTAAACGCCGGTTTCCGTTCCCGCATAGAGCAGGCCTTTGCGTTTGGGGTCTTCCCTTACGGAGCGAACGTATGAACCTTGCGGGATTCCATTGGCCGTCAGGATCCAACTCTTGCCGTTGTCCCTGGTGCGGAAAATCAGCGGACGAAAATCATCAAACTTATGCCGATCAACGGCAACGTACACGGTATTGGGATCGTGATGTGACGGCTCAATGATGCTGATCATGCTCCATTCCGGCATGTCTTTGGGTGTCACGTTGGCCCAGTGCTGGCCGCCATCGGTAGTGAGTTGGATCAGGCCGTCGTCTGTGCCGGCCCAGATTGTGTCTTTCTTAAGCGGCGACTCCGCCAGCGCAAAGATCGTGTCGTAATATTCAACGCTGGTAATGTCCAGCGTAATCGGCCCTCCGGATGGTTTTTGTTTACTCTTGTCGTTGCGCGTCAGGTCGCCGCTGATCGCCGTCCAGCTCTGTCCTGCATTGGTGGACTTGAACACCATCTCGCTCGCGGTATACAGCGTGTTGGGATCGTGCGGTGAAATCATGAGTGGCGATGTCCAGTTGAAGCGATGCAGCAATTTCTCCGCGCCGTTGCCGGAAACATCCAGCGGCCAGACTGATATGTCCACCACCTGCTCCGTACGCTTATCAAAGCGCGAAGTAAATGCCTCAGCGTTCGCGAATGTAATATTCGGATCAGGTGGATACGGCGCAATATATCCGCTCTCGCCGCCGCCCACGGCATACCAATCCTGGCGGCCAATCACCCCATCATCGTCATAGCTCTTAATGGCGATGGTGGAATTATCCTGCTGCGCGCCATAGATGTAATACGGCCAGCGATTGTCGGTAATCACGTGGTAGAACTGCGCCGTCGGCTGGTTGTATTGCGTGGACCACGTGCGGCCCCCGTCGAGTGAAACAGTTGCGCCGCCGTCATTGCCGTTAATCAAATGATCAGGATTGTCAGGATCAATCCACAGCCCGTGATGGTCGCCATGCGGCGCGGGCAGCAGGCTGAAAGTGCGCCCGCCATCCGTGGAGCGGAACATTCCGGTATTCAGCACATAAACCGTGTCCGCCGATTTTGGATCGGCAAAGATATGGCTGAAGTACCATGCGCGCTGGCGCAGGCGGCCATCTTCATTCATGCGTATCCAGTTATCGCCGCCGTCGTCTGAGCGATACAACCCGCCTTCTTTTGATTCCACCATCGCGTAAACCTTGTTTGAGTCTGCACCGGAAACCGAGACGCCAATCCGCCCCATGATTCCCGCTGGCAGGCCGTGTCCCTCAATGTGCGTCCACGTGGTCCCACCATCAGTGGATTTGTACAGTCCGCTGCCGGGACCGCCACTGTTCAGGCTCCAGGGATTGCGATAGACCTCCCACAACGACGCAAATAACGTGTTGGCGTTGTTGGGATCAAACACCACGTCGATCGCCCCAGTCTTGTTGTCCTTGTATAGGACTTTTTGCCACGTAACGCCGCCGTCAGTCGTGCGGAAGACGCCGCGCTCTTCATTCTGCCCATACGCGTGGCCCAGCGCAGCCACAAAAACCACATTAGGATTTCTGGGATCAATTATCAGCGCACCGATATGCTGCGTATCTTTCAGGCCAACGTTCTTCCACGTCTTGCCCGCGTCTATTGATTTGTAAACGCCGTTGCCGTAAGAAATGTTGCCGCGAATGCACGCTTCGCCGGAGCCTACATAAATCACGTTGTGGTCAGATTGCGCCACAGCAATCGCGCCAATCGAGGCAATAGGTTGCCTATCAAACAGCGGCTGCCAGTTCGTGCCCGCATCAGTGCTCTTCCATACGCCGCTGGAAGCTCCGCCAAAATAGAAAACGTTTGGCTCGCCCGGTACGCCGGTCACGGCCAGTACGCGCCCGCCACGGAATGGCCCTACCTGTCGCCAGCGCATCGCGCCAAAAACTTTTTCGTCAATCTGTCCCGTTGCGGGCGGCGGTGTTTGTGCCGGAGCCACTGTCTTGGTGGCCGATCTTTTAGCCGGAGCGCCGGCAGGCTTCTTGTTTTGCTTGTCTTCAGATGTCTGAGGGTTCTTGGGTGACTGGGCAAATGCGGTGGTGAAAAGACAGATCAATGCCAAAACAAACACACGACTGCGGAGGACCATAGCGGACACACTCCTTATGTAGGGCCAAGCGGGTAATGATACGGGTGTTAGAGAGCAACTTGCAATTCGCGTTCAATTTTTCAGCTGTTCCGATTGCCGATTTCACTCTTTGGGTAACAGACAAAACGGTCCTGACTGCTGGGACTTAAGACCGATCTACTTACTTTTGAAAGACCATTTTTGCCGCCGCCTGGGCAGCAGAGCCACCTAAAAACACTTATCGCCGGGTGTGATTGTATCGTATTTTATTCGCCTAGGGAAAACAGGGACAGACAAGAGACAGGCAAGACGTTTGGGCGCAACCGGAAAATGTCCCCTGCCCTGCCGTACTGGCGCAGCGCGGAGTGCCGACAACGGCGGATGAGGACAAGTCGAAGGCGCCCGAAGAGAATGTCCCCTGCCAGGCAGGGTCGCATTCCAGAGAAGGACACAATGATTTGCCTATTGAGTGGGCTTGGTCCGTCAAATACTAAGTACTAAATACCAAGTACTGGAATAGCGGCGAGCCCGCTGCATCAGGAGCCGACAAATGTTCCCAATCAGAAAGCTCTCTAGTGTGGTGTCTCTGAAATAACTCGACAATGCATGCAATAAAACAAATCATTGTGGACCGCAGCCGCCCTCGGCTGCGCGGAATAATCTTTTGGGCAAGCAAGTATCAGGCCAACTCTTTGTAGGTATTTGAGACACCACACTAGCGGTTTGGAGCGAAGCGACATAAAAAAACGACGGCCTGCGCAAACAGGCCGTCAAGGTTTGAGGGGTAGAGGAACACTGTTTAGTGATTGTCGTCGTCGCGGACCGCAATCATCGAATAAGTTCCGGCGTTGAAGAACACCAGGCCGCGTGCGCGGATGGTGGCTCCAGCCACAGGAGTCGTCTTAAGAGTTGCGCCGTTGGCGAACGTTACCGCCACGCTGGTCGCGCCGCTCAAAGTACCGAAGGCGGACGTTGGACTGATAGTGATCGTGAAGCCTGAAGCGGTCGGAGCCGGTGAAGCCGCAACCGTACCGATCAAGGCCTGCTCGCGCAGCTTGACCTTGTTGGCCAGGACGGCAGGAGCACTGGTGCTGGAATCAGCTTCAATGCGCTGGCCTTTGCCAATGTGGGTTGCGTCAAACGCCGGAGCGGTAACATTCAGCTTGTCTGCGCGCACGCTGTAAACTGTGCTGGCATTCACGCCGATATCAACTGTAACGGGCGAGTTGGAGTTGCCGGTTGAGTCTTCCTGATGGATAACCGTGATCTTTGTCAGCGGATTATCCAGTGCCGAGATCAGACCTTCCACTTCTTCACCAGCCTGGGGACCTTCTCTTTCGACCTTGGTCGCCAGTTTGGTGCCATCGCTCTTGGTGATAGCGTCAACTTCAACAATGTCGCCAACTTTCAAGTCAGACAACTGCGTGATGCCATCCTTGAACCGGGTGTTCGCGTCGGTGGCAAACGTGATGTCAGTTGTATTGGTGGTGATGGTGAAATTTGGAGCGCTGATGGATTTCACGCTGCCGTGAACGTCGTCCATTTCTCCGTTATCGTGATCTTCATTGCCTTCATTGCCGACCGGCGGCGTGGCAGCTGAAGTCACATTGAATTTGGGAGTAATGGTGGCTGAAGTGATCGGCGTTCCGTTCAAGACCACGGAGCCTGCCAGATCAAGATCAAAGTTCAGGAACAGCGGTGTCGTCGTGACGGTGATGTTAGCGAAGGTCACGGACACTGTGCCGCTGGAAATTGTAGCTGGAACTTTTGTTGGAACGCCGGCATTGAGCACCACAACTTCAGCGCCGGTTACGGTGATGGTGGCTCCGTTGTAGGTGCCTGGCGGCAGGTTAGCCAGGGTCAGCGGCTCAAAAGTGGCGGCTTGATGTGAAAATTCAACTTCGGCTGGTTTTGCCAGCAAATTCGCTGTGGTCGCAGTTGGGCTCACGCCGGTAAGGGTAATCGAGCTGATGTTGAGCTCAAACTTTGCAATCTGGTCATTGAGGGCGTCGCCAGTCTGCAGGACGACTTGTCCCGCACCCGTGGAAACCTGGTTGGTGGTACCACCGCCTCCGCAACCTGTCAGCAACAAAGCAAACACCACGCATAGTAGTGTGAACAAATAAACCCGTTTCATTGGGCCTCCAAGAATAAAAATGTCTGAGGATTCGATCGAGTGGCGTTGTGTTAGTAGAGTACTATGAACATCGTCCTGATAGAGGCGCGACTCCGTCGTATCATCGCTCCCTTGTACATGCCCGGGTATTCGCCAAGACAACGGACCTCTGGTGCGACGATGCAGCGGAACATGCGCGGCAACAGCGGCAGAGTTCAGAGCTTGGGGAAAGCTTTTCAGGCTTGTACCTTTTTTCCTTTCAGTGGCGAAGTAGCACAGGGGAATCTATGCTGACTTGCGATGGGATAATGCAGTCGAAGGGCCAATTTGGGACCGTTACTAAACCCTTTAGTTTCAGCAACTCTGGTTTTGTTGAAAAGCGCTGGTGAGTAAATCCAACTCGGAAAGCGTGTCTTCCGGACACAGGTTCACGTGCAACTCGGTGGACAAACAAAAACTGCGGCCTTGTCCTCGAATCTGAACATCGGCCGCAGTCAGAGGCTGCTTGGTAAATTGCGGTTCGACTAAATCAGCTCCGGCGGTTTTCCACCGTGATCATGATGGTCGCCGCTGCCGCCGTCAGATCCCGAACCGCCATCGGAGCCGGATCCAGAACCCGGTCCGGATGAATGGTCTCCGTCCCCCGACCCAGACGAATGGCCGCCGCTGTCTGGATCGCCACCACCGTGGTGGTCGCCTGGATCGCGTTGGTCAGCGATGCGCAGGCTCTTGATGGGATCGTCATCGTCACTCGACGTACTTCCGTTGTCGTGGCGGCTGGGGCGGTCAAGCTGCGGACGCAAATCCTGTGTGGGTCGGGGCGCTTCCGGCCCGCCCTCCATGCCTACTCGGCTGGAGAAGCCTGCGGTGATGAGCACGGACTGGCCGCGGCCCGTCACGGCTTCCATTTCCACCACGCCTTCATCCACGTCAACTTCAGTGAAGCCGCGACGGTCAACTTCAACGTCAAACTTTGTTCCGCGCACGGAAATGACCGCGCTGGGCGTACCGATCTGGAAAGCCGGCGATCCGCCCATGCGCTTTTGAATCTGCGTGCGCACGCGGCCCATCAGGAGCTGAAAATATTTCCAGCCGCTGGCTTCCGGTTGCTTCAACAAGAGCTTGGTGTGGGCGCGCACCAGCACGTCGCTTCCGTCAGAGAGCTTCAGCAGCAGGCGTCCCTCGTCTGTGCTCACGGTCGTATCCGGGGGCAGGATTTCGCCTCGAACAGGCGCTGCAAACGCCTGTGCGGGAAGCTGTATGCTGACCTTCCCTTTGAAGTCGGAAATTGTAGCTCCGGCATAAGGCGCGCTGGCGGTAGCCGCTTGCTGCGATTCCTGGGCTACGGCAGCCGCGCAAAACAGCACTAAGCCGATGAGCGAAAAAATCGATTTGTTTTTCATGGTGTCACCTCAGAGACTTCACAGGCGCCGCGCGGCAGTGTAAATGCGAACGTGGTGCCTGCAGATTGATTGCTAGTTACATGGACCCTTCCGCCGTGTTGCTGTGAGATGCGGCGGACAAAACTTAGCCCCAGGCCCCACCCGGGAATGGATTCGCTGCGGGCGGGACGATAAAAGCGTTCAAATAATTGCTGCAATTCGGCTTCCGGTATCACCGGGCCGGAGTTTTGCACTTCAAACTGGACTTCGTCGCCGGAAGAATGCACGCGCATGAGGACTTCCGTCCCGCCGGCTCCGTATTTGATGGCATTGCTGACCAGATTGAGCAGAGCGCCGGAGATCAGGGTCTCATCGCACTGCACAAATCCATCATCACAATCCAGTTCTGCCCGGACCGTGATCTTGGCTGCCACAGCCAGCGGCTGCACCACTTTTTGCACATGCTCCACCATGGTGCTGATGCTGGTGCGTGCCAGTCGCAATGGCCGCGCTCCAGCATCCAGCCGCAGGACTTCAAGATACGTATTGATCATGGCTACCAGGCGATTCGTCTCGCGAAAGATGGTAGAAGGAGCTTCACGCGTTGCCGGAGAGTTGGGATAGCGCATCAGCAATTCAGAAAAACCCTGAATGGAGATGAGCGGAGTGCGCAGCTCATGCGTGACAAAACTCAGGGCCTCGGATCGTGCCTGGTCACGCTGGCGGCGGGCCGTGATGTCTTCTGCGATCAACAGCAGAGCGCCCGCTTCAGCAAAAGAAGTCCACGGCAGCCGGACCGCGTGGAAGAGCCACAACTCTTCATCGAGCGACACTTCATTCTCCGCCCAGGATGCCGGCTGCGGAGACAATGTCGCCAGTTCCTGCCATCCACCGGCAAGTTGCGTTACGCCCGAAAGCTTGTCCATCGTAAGTGAATGACGGACGCAAAACGCTTTCCACGTTTCATTGCTGAAAAGCAGCGCGCCGTCAGCGCTATAAACGGCAAGGCCTTCATTCATGGTTTCAAGCAGCGTCTGGTTAAAGGAATAGAGCGACGACAGTTCCGCTTGCAGGTCTTTAAGCGCAGCCAGCTTCCAATGCAGCCGGTCAGAGGCGGGCCATTTGGCGAGATCGTCGCCGGGGTGCGCTGGCTTGAGCTGTCCATAGTGAGGACTGATAGCGTGGCGAAGCTGCTGCAGGCGCGACGTGACTTCGCGATCGACGATTAGCAGATTCTCAAGCTGCGCGATTGGCGCAGCCAAAACACCGGCGACCAACAATGGGCCATAGGCCAGCAGGCGGTGAAAATCCGCAAACAGGAAATATGCTGCCACATAAACGCCAGCGAGCATGCCGACGAGAACCAGCAGTCCGCGCACGCCCGGATATCGCACTACCACCCAGAGAGAAGCGACGCTCATCAAGACTAAAAGCGTGACCTGGCCGAAGTTGCCAATCTGTGACAGGATCCTTCCGCTCAAAGCCATGTCTGCCACATTAGCGTTGATCTCCACGCCAGGCATCGGAAGCTGGTTGCTGACGGGAGTGATAAGTCGGTCACTGATGTCGATTCCGCCAAAGCCGATTAATACAGCTTTGCCCGCCAGTTGCGGCGCGGCCTTCCCAGCCAGCAGATCGCCTGCCGAGACCACGACGAAAGGCGGATTCGACTCTCCCGGCTCAAACTGCGGACGATAATCAATAAGCATAGGCGGCAGCGTTGCCATGCGTTCGACGCCGGGCAAGTTTGTGTCGAGGACAATTTTTTTGGGGAGCACTCCCGGCTTGGCCAGTTCAGCCAGCTTGAGCGCAAACGCTGGCCGCACTCCGTCCGCGCTTGGTTCCTGCACGGGAATGCTGCGGCAGAGGCCGTCAAAGTCGATGATTGCCTGTACGTGCCCTACGCCTTTAGCGGCCTGCGCAAAGCGGGGAAGCGGATCCATCCACAAATTGCCGGTGGGCGACGTGGAAATTTTAGCCGCCAGCACAAGGTTGGGAGCGGACTGTATGGCGCTGGCCAGCGCGGAATCATTCTGCTCGTCCTCAAGCTCAGGTAAAAGCACATCCACGCCAATGGCTTTTGGGTTCTGCGCGCTCACGGCGCGGATCAGCTTAGCCAGTTCTGCGCGCGGCCACGGCCAGCGTCCATGCTGCTCCAGTGTGGCATCGTCAATCAACACCAGCGCAACCTGAGTCGAAGTCGGCAGCGGACGCCGCACGCGAAAGAAAAAGTCATTCAGCTTCTGGCTCAGCGTGGAAACGGGAAAGCTCAGGCCCACAAGGAACACCAATGCCAGCAACACCGCGTTGAGCCTGATCCAACGGCCCCACGGGATGGGCTTTGCGTGCCTCGAATTGGAGAAAAACTTCATCGCTGAACCCAATGAATTCCTTGCAATCAGCCGACCATCAGATCAATCCCCAGCCGGCGTGCCTTCTGGTACAGAGTCTTTCGTTCAATGCCCAGGGCACGGGCGGCCTTGGACTTGTTGCCCGCATGCTCCTGCAACACGCGCAAAATGTGCTGCCGCTCCATGTCTTCCAGTGAAGAAGGTGGAGTCTTGTCGGGAAGGCCATTGGTGCGTACCATTTGCCGTTCACGCTCCACATCGGCCACGCCGATTTCACCGGACGAGCAGAAAATTGCCAGCCGCTCCACCAGATTTTCCAGTTCACGGACATTTCCCGGCCACGCCGCATTGGTCAGCATCTTTACTGCGGAATCCGTGATGGTGATATTGCGCTTGCTCTTGTTGTTGGAACGTTTCAGGAAATGTTGCACTAGCAGCGGAATATCTTCGCGGCGCTCTTCGAGTCCGGGGAGATTGATCACCACAACGCTCAGCCGATAGTAGAGGTCTTCACGGAAGCGGCCCTCGGTCATCAGCTTGGTCAGGTCGCGATTGCTGGCCGCGAGAATTCTGACATTTATCTGCGTGTACTTATGCGAGCCAACGCGCCGGATTTGCTGCTCTTGCACCGCGCGCAGAAGATTCACCTGGAAGCCGGGCTTGGTTTCAGAGATTTCATCCAGAAAAAGCGTGCCGCCGTGGGCGGCTTCAAACAGGCCGGGACGGGCGCTGTCCGCGCCGGTGTATGCGCCTTTTTCATGGCCAAAAAGCTCGCTTTCCAGAATGTTTTCCGGAAGAGCGCCACAGTTTACTGGCACAAACGGCTTGTCTGCGCGCGAACTATGATCGTGCAAGGCGCGCGCCACCAGCTCTTTGCCTGTGCCGCTTGCGCCCAGAATCAGCACGCTGGCTTCCGTGGGCGCGACGCGCGCAATCGCGCGATAGACTTCCAGCATTTTCGGCGTGCGTCCGATGATGGATGTCTCCGGGCCTTCATCGACAGTGGCTGTGGCCTCGCCTGATGCGCGTTTGCTGGCCTGCACCCGTCGCACCAGAGTCAAAAGATCATCGATGAGCAAGGGCTTGCCCAGATACTCAATGGCTCCGGAGCCAAGAGACTTGGTTACAGTCTCAACGCTGGTATGCGCCGTCATGATCACGCAGGCGCACTGCGGCTGCAGAACTTTGATGAGGTCAAGCACGTTTAGCCCGTTGGCCGTGCCCAGATAAAGATCAAGCAGCGCAAGCTGCACCGGCTCCTGGCGCAGGATTACGTCTGCCGAGGCCACGCTGTTCGCGGTAAGGCATTCATAACCTTCCGCGGCCAGCACGGAGCTGAGCAAGCTGCGGGTGGAATCGTCGTCGTCCACCACCAGAATTCTGAAGTTACGATTTTTTTCGCTGCCGGACATCCGAAAGAGCCTTTCTACAGCCTGTCACGGCTGTGGCCACAACTTGCATCCATCGAAATTTGTTTCGTCAAAAACTTGCGTCTTCAAAACTAATGTCTTTAAAACTTGTTCCTTAAAATTTGTACCCCAAGGTCACGCTCACGGCATTCGTGCGGAAAGCGCCGGTTGACTGTATGAGGTGGTAATAGGTGTAGTCCGCGGAAAGGTCCCACGGACCAAATAAAAAGTCGTTTTTCATCACGGCCACGCCTGCAGGCGAGTAGCCGGCAAAATCTTCCAGAATTTCACCGCCGCCATAGCCCAAATATTCCCCGCGATAATGTTTTCCCAGCCGCATGCGGAATCCGGCCGCGCCAAGGTGGCTGCGATACTGGTTGGGACTGAAGTAGCCGTGATTCAGATCTTTGGTGAAATGAATATGGCGAAAAGCGTAGCCGCCGCCGATGGCAAACTGATTGTCATGCCATGGGAACCAGCGCAACACTTCTCCCCACTCGCGCTCGCCATGATTGCTGTCAGAGTAGTGCGTCAGGGAAAAACTACCCGCGACGGAAAAATTGTGTCCGCGGTAATCAAGATGGCCGTGCCAGCCGTGCGCCAGCAGATCGAACGCGGTGGAATCAAACGTGGGCGAAATTGGATATCGCGAGAAACCACCAGAAAGATAAAGTCCCTTCAGAGGGTAGAGTTCCAGGTCTCCGCCATAAAGAAGCTGGCTGCTGGTATCGGCAAAGCGAACGGCTCCCAGGCTGGTACGCACGGCAACATATTTACCAAGCCGCAGGCGAGTGTCCGCCGCGCCGGAAAGCACCGTCTCAGTGAAGGTGCCGGTCTTCCACAGCGATGTTTCTTCCACGCCCACTCGGCTGGTCATGTTTTTACTGAACTGATAGACAACGCCCTGGCTGGAATAAACAGAGCTGTTTCCTGAAGTATCGGTAAAGAATGATTCAGAGTTTTGTACGCGATGGAATTTCCGCGCCTGGCCTTCAATAGGCTCGGATGCCAGATAATCACTGTACTGCTGCAGTTGCAGGCTGGTGGGGTGGCGTGAAAAAGCCTGCTGCAACTGTGCTCGCGCTTCTGCGCGCTTGCCTTCCAGCGCAAGATTGTGAACCAGCCCAAGCGCTGCGGTTTCGTCATCCGGATCGACCGCGAGCAGTTCGCGATAGAGTCGGTCAGATTCGCGGTAGTTCTCCCGATACCCAAAAATCTGTGCCAGCTCCAGTTTGGCGTTACGGCTGGATGCATTGGCCAACAGGACGGAATTCAGCAAGCCAATCGCCTGGCGATCTCGCTTCTGCTCCACGTAGATGCGCGCCAATTGGATTTGCAGTTCTTCGCGATTCGGAAACTTGATTAGCCCTTGCTGAATAATCGAAAGCGCCTTTTGCTCATTGTGCTCGCTTAGCGCCTCCTGGCT
Source organism: Terriglobia bacterium (assembly GCA_020072645.1). Taxonomy (NCBI): domain Bacteria; kingdom Pseudomonadati; phylum Acidobacteriota; class Terriglobia; species Terriglobia bacterium. The sequence continues at coordinate 226,695 of JAIQGK010000006.1, read as the reverse complement.
TTGCGCGACGATCTGCGCAATTTCCTGTTCGGGCGTCTGCTGTGAAAGGGTCTGCTGGGAAAAAAGGTGCGTGCTCACCAGGGCGAGCATGGCCGTAATAATCCTGACGAAGATGGCTTGACGTTTCATGTGTTCGAGCCCGCGTGCTTGGTTATCTCTATTAGCAGGCAAGTGATCGGCCTAAACCTGTTTTTCAATGACATAGACAGGTCGGGACCGTTCGTTGGAGCCAAAAGTGTATCCAAACGACGTACTGGGTGTATCAGATTTCACCACATTTGCAGGGTTTATACAATCCAGAGCTGGAAGGCAAAGGTGCTAGTACCTGGTCGGCGAAAAGCCCCGGAATTGGGCTTAAGGACGTTAAGACGTTAATAAGGCCAGCTTCGCCACCTGCCAGGTATTTGGAACCATCAGGATGCTGGTGGAGCGCCGCAGTCGAAATGCCCGGAAGTGGATTTGTCGTTCAATGAAAAAGTTCCAGAGTGCTTGTCCGCATTGATAACGACTGTGCCAAGCCCCATGTAGCTATCTTCCAGCGCGGTCTTGCCCAGGTAGACCGCAATGATCTCATTCTTATAAGTGCCGGGGCCGGTAAAGTTGGCCTTGTTTGCGTGCAATGCGTCGGCCATTGCGGAAGCTGGTCCGATCGTCAGGGCCAGCGTGGGCATTGAGCTATTTGGGCCAAAGTTGCCAGAAAAGGTGTTGTTGCTCAGAATTCGACAAAAGCCTCCGGTCACAGTCCGCGACTTGGGTTTGTCGATTGTGGCGGTGGGTTGGGGCGCCGCAGCGCTGGCGATAAAAAGTGTAGTCGCCAATAGCGTGACGAAAAATTGTCCTGCTCTGGTCCTGGTTCCCATGATGAGCGGAATAGTAAATTGGGAAGGTTTGCGGATTCAACCCCAGGTCTTTGCGCGTAAATGCATGGAGAATGCGGAAGAAAATCTCGTGCTCGCGTGACTTGCATCCATGCTCGCTGCGATTCAAATGAAAGTTTGCTGGTGCGAAAGGGGGGACTCGAACCCCCACGCCTTGCGGCGCCAGATCCTAAGTCTGGTGCGTCTGCCAATTCCGCCACTTTCGCATGTGTGAGCAATTTGTATTGTAAATCGTGAGGCTGTTCATGTGCGAAGGAAGCCCGTTAAGCCTAGCCATAATAAAAACATTCCCAGTATGGATGGTTTGGATTCCGTGGTTTATAAGGGGAAAAACTGGCGGAAGTAATCTAGCCTTTTGTTGTACTATATCGCGCATGAAATCCAGTTTTTTGCTCGCCCTATGCCTTGCTGCGTCCGCCACGGCGCAGACCACCGCGGACAATGCCAAGCCTGCCGTGCCGCCCGCGGCCCGCAGCGCTGCCGCCGCCGCTCCGGATCCCCTGGTGGATGCCCAGTTGTTGATGAGCAAGAGGCAATTTGCAGAGGCTGCCACAGCGTTCCAGGCCATTCTTGCCAAGAACCCATCGTCACCGGAAGCGAATGCCGGATTGGTCCGCAGCTTACTGCGCGCGTCCAAGCTTGATGAGGCCGAGGAAGCCGCGAAGAAAGCAGTTGTCGCCGTCCCAAACTCAGCCATGGTGCATGCAGCGGCGGGTGACGTGGCTTTTCGCGCGGGAAAATTTGCAGATACGGAAACTGAATATCGCGCTGCCTTAAAATTGGATGCCAACTCCGCCCGCGCCCTGTTCGGCATGGGCCGCATGTTTCAAATGGTCTCCATGAACAAGCGGGCCAAAGAGACGTTCGCCAAGGCGCATGAACTCGATCCGCAGGATGAACAGATTTATGAATATTGGGTAGAGACACTGCCTTATGCGGAGCAGCTTGAGGCAATCAAAAAATCGGCCGGGGACCATCCCACTGACGCCGACGCCAACCGGATCAAATATCTTACCGCCGTTGCAGGCAAGCAACCCTGGATCATGGCCAGCCAGCTTAAGCCCACTGAACTGAAAGCACTGCCCTATGGCAAGGAGATCACCGGCGTCTATGACATCAATCGCAACGGCCCCATGAATATCAGCAAGGGCTTCGGTCTGCAGGTGAAATTTAACGATCGAGCTTCAGCCATTCTGCTGCTGGACACGGGTGCGCCGGGAATCACGATTGGACGAAAACTGGCGGAGAAGGCGGGCGCGGTGAAGATCGCGGACAGCCGGATTGGCGGCATCGGAGATCAGGGATCTACGCTCAGCTACGAGGCGTGGGTCGATAAGATCACCATTGGCAGCGTGGAGTTTCATAACTGCGTTGTCACGGTTTCCAGCAAAAATGATATCGCCGATGAAGCCGGCCTTATTGGGGCGGACGTCTTCAGGAAGTTCCTGGTCACGCTGAATTTCCGCGAACAGAAGGTCTTGCTGACTCCTCTGCCCAAAAACCCGAATGCCGTCAGCGACGATGATCCGGCCCAGGACCGCTATATCGCGCCTGAGATGCAGTCTTTCACCAAGTTTTATCGTTTTGGGCATGACATTGTGGTGCCTGTGGTGGTCAACGACAAGGCGGTGGGAAATTTTATCCTCGATACCGGCGCAGACCTCAACATCATGAGCCCGAAGCTTGCCTCGCAGGTGACTAAAGCCAGCGCGGACGGTGATTACACCATGAAAGGGGTGAGCGGCAAGGTGCAGGAAGTTTTGACCGGACAGAAAGCGATCCTGCAGTTTGCCAAGATGCGGATTGAAAGCCATGACCTTCCTGTTTTCTCTACTGACAACATCAGCGCTTCTGAAGGCACAGAGATAGCAGGATTCATTGGTATTCGTACGCTTGTACAGATGAAAATGGCGATTGACTATCGCGACGGGCTGGTTAATTTTGAAGTGTATGAGTTTAAGAAAGCCCGCGAATAGGGGGAATTCTTTGCCAATGATTCTTGCCGCAAGTATTCTCTGGTGATGCGTTCTGGAGTTGTGTCCCGGTTCTGCTGCTTCCTGCTGATCGTAGTTGTCGCGCCGCTCTCACGGGCGCAGAGCTTGTCGGGCACGCCCGACGACGCGGCCTTAGCCAACGCGCATCATCTGTTTCTCCAGGCCGATTTTCGCGGCGCGGCGGCTGCATACCGAAAGATTGTTGACGCAAAACCCTCCGCTGAAGCGTATACGGGTCTGGTGCGCAGCCTCTTGAAAGCCGATGACGTCAAGGCCGCCGAAGAAAGCTCACAAAAAGCGCTGGCCTTATTCCCGGAATCAGCAATCATTCACTCCGCGCGAGGTGATGTTTACTATCGCCGCGGCTTAATTCCGCAGGCTGAAGATGAGTTCCGGGCAGCGCTTAAGCTCGACGACAAATGCGCTCGCGCGTGGCTGGGACAGGGGAAGGTTGATGCTGTTTATACGCGTCACAGCAAAGCAAAAGCAGCCATCGCCAAAGCACACGAGCTTGATCCGCAAGATAATGATGCGTTTTATGAATGGGCCATCCGGCTGGCCTATCCGGAAAATGTGGCGGCGCTTGAGCGCCATCTGGCGGAGTTCCACAGTGATCCAGAAGCAGAACGGCATGAACGGGAATACAAAGACTTTGTAAAAGCCCTGGCCGGCCGCAAGACCTGGATACCGGCGCGTGACGTGGAGCGCGCGGAAATCAAGATGGAAGCGCTGACCGTAAGCGCCAACTTTGTGCTGCGTGGTTACGGCGTTCGAGCACGGCTGAATGACCGCGCCACGGTGACATTGCTGGTGGATACCGGATCTTCTGGCATCACGATCACCCGCAAGCTGGCGGAAAAGATTGGCGCGAGCAAGCTATCTGAGCAGGCGCTGGAAGGCGTAGGTAAATCGGGAGCAGCGGTGGGCTACAAGGCGTGGGTGGACAAGGTTGTGATTGGCGATCTTGAATTTCATGACTGCTTTGTCCAGGCCACACCGCGAGAGATTGCGGAAGTGGACGGAATCATTGGCATGGATGTTTTCTCAAAATACCTGGTCACGCTGGACATGCCTGCGCGCAAGCTTCGCTTGGAACCGATGCCAGCTCGACGCAATGACGGCGAGCCTGCGCAGACAGACGCCTTCAGTCAGACCTTTACACTCGGGCATTTTCTGCTTTTGCCAACTGAAGTGGGCAAAAAAGCCACCGGGCTGTTTGTGGTCGATAGCGGCTCGAATGCCAACACCATCTCACCTGAGCTGGCCAGGTTGATGCCGGAGATGCGGGCCTTTAATTCGCCCATGTCCGGGGCCAGCGGCGTGGTGAACAGCGCCTTCATCGCCGATGACGCAACGCTGCGATTTGCCAAGGTAAACCGCAATGACCGCATCAGCACGCTCGATCTTCACTCGGTGAGCAAAGACCTGGGGATTGAAGTTTCCGGGCAGATTGGCTTCAGCGCCATGGAGAACATGAAAGTGATGATCGATTATCGCGACGGCCTGGTGCGATTTGTGGGGAAATAAGCCGAATCCCGGGCAGCAGGAGAATGATCATCTTCTTCTCATACGTTGGCAAAATTATTTTAAAGAGAGACGAGTTATTGACAGACCGTTGGAAACGGCCTACGGATTCATCGCTACGACAAGCCGCGTGCCCCGACTGCACGGGAAGAAATATTACATGCACGAGATGCTGAAAATCGGCGAGGCCGGAGAAGATTGATCTGCCGAACCCGGGAGACCCGTACGCGATCCATCGGGCGATTGCCAAAGGAGCGCGACCGGGACATCGCGAGAATAAGAAGGCTACCGCAGATCACTGCGGACCAATTGCGGATCTGGCCCGGAATACTGCGTTGTTTCGAAGCGTGATCAGTAGTAAGGTCTCTCTTTCTCGCACGTCCGCCCTGCTGCTCTGATTCAGCTAGAATGATCGCAAATGGATGGGCTGCTCCATCGGCTTGCAGGTATCGACTTATATCGCGAGAATCCTGTGTTGCGGTATGGCTTGGCGCTGTTTTTTGTGTTAGCGGCGCTGACGGCAAATTTTATGCCCATCGTTGGGCAGCGGCTCCCTTTCTTCTTCTTTTTTGCCGCAGTGGCGCTCACGGCGCGGCTGTGCGGCTTTGGCCCGGCGGTTATGGCCACGGTGCTTTCCGGCTTGTTGGCAAATTTCTTTTTTTTGCCGCCTTACTTTTCGTTTGGTTTTGGACCCAACGCGCTGATCCAGGTTTTTCTTTTTGTGATGGTTTCACTGTTGATCACCAACGTTGCCTTGCAGAAATCGGTGGCGGAAATGGCCGCGTTCAAGAGCCAGAGTCAGTTGGCGGAAACGCTCAGGACGATCACAGAAGGTTTTATTTCCTACAGCCCTGACTGGACAGTTAATTACGTAAATCCCGCCGGAGCGCGGTTATGCGGTTCAACTGTGGCGGAAATGACCGGGCGCAAACTGTGGGAACTCTTCCCGGACAGTGTGGGTACCGAGCTGGAAGCCAATTTCAAGAAGGCGATGCGCGAGCGCGAGCCCGTACACTTTGAGTCGTTTTATCCGCGGCTGAACCGCTGGTACACGATTTCCGGCTATCCCGGATCGCTTGGCCTTACGGTGATTTTCCAGGACATCTCAGAGACCCGGCAAACGCGTGAAGCCCTGCGCACCACGGAGCGCCGGCTACAGATTGCGCAGGTTTCCGCCCGCCTGGGCTCGTGGGAGTGGAACGTAAAGACGAACGAACTATGGTGGGCTGATGGCATGTGGCTGGTGCATGGCCAACCTATCGGCCTCATGGCGCCGAGCTTTGAACATGGAATGGCGTTCATTCATCAGGATGATCGTGATCGAGTGCAACTGGCGCTCCAGGACGCCCTGGCGGGTAAAGGCGAATATGAAACTGAATATCGCACCACGTTCCCTGATGGAAGCGTGCACTGGATTGGCGCTCGCGGCCGGGTCATCTTTGATAAAACCGGCCAGCCTGAGCGGATGATTGGCGTCGCCATGGACATTACCAGCAAGAAGCTGGCGGAGGATGCATTGCGCAAATCAGAAAAATTGGCTGCCGCAGGACGGCTGGCTGCCACCATTGCGCATGAAATCAACAACCCGCTGGAAGCCGTGACGAACCTGTTCTACATCCTGCGCCTGACCGACAAGTGGGACGATAACACCCGCAGCTACCTTGCCCAGGCCGAGCATGAACTGGCGCGCATTGCGCATGTGACGCGGCAAACTCTGGGTTTTTATCGCGACACTACTTCGCCACATGTAATGGACCTGCCGAAAATCGTGGAAGAAGCATTGTCTTTGTACCTGCCGCGCATTCAGGCAAAAAATATCCGGCTCTCCCGCGAGTACGATGAGACGGTAAAAGTTATGGGACTGCCGGGAGAAATCCGCCAGGTGGTTTCCAATCTGGTCGCCAATGCCATTGATGCCCTGCCCGCAGCCGGTGCGTTGCGTATCCGCGTGCACCATGCCACAGAGCTGAACAACTCACATCGGGCAGGCGGAAGAATTGTTATCGCCGATACCGGCAGCGGAATCACGCCGGAACATCGCAAGAAGCTTTTTGAGCCGTTCTATACCACCAAGCAAGACGTGGGCACAGGGCTGGGACTCTGGGTGTCACGCGAAATTGTGCAGAAACACGGTGGCAACATTACGCTGCGCAGCAGCGTTGCCCCCGGCCACAGCGGGACGGTGTTTTCTATTTTTCTGCCGGAATAAGGACCGAACTTTGTTCGCAGAATTCTTAGCAGCGCTCATCTCCGCTTCTGGTTACGTTTCACGCCGCTGCACAGCTTCTTCCATCGCTCTTTTTCTGTGCGACGCAGATTTGGGTCCACCTGCGCCGCCGCATGGCGCAGTTCACGCTGCAACTTTAGATAGCTGCGCCATCGCGCGTCGTCGATTTCACCAGACGCCAAAGCCTGCTGCACGGCACACGCAGGTTCAGCAATGTGAGTGCAGTCGCGAAAAGCGCACGTCGCTGCCAGCGCTTCAATCTCCGGGAAAGCTTCATCCACTGCGGATCGTGGGCTTCCCTGCCGCAAATCTTGTGACCACAATTGCAGTTCACGGATTCCCGGATTGTCCAGAATCAATCCGCCATTCGACAGAAAGAATAGCTCCCGATGCGTCGTCGTGTGGCGTCCACGACTGTCAGACTCGCGCGTCGGTTGCGTTGTCTGCGCCGCTGTTCCCAAAAGTTGATTCACGATTGTCGATTTACCCGCGCCTGAAGATCCAAACAACGCTGCGGTTTGTCCAGAGGCGATCATCGGCAGCAATGTTGCTGCTGAGTCCTGGCCACTGCAGCCTTCTCTCAGCGCCGAGATCGCCTGCACCGGAACGCCCGCAGCAATGGCATTCACTTCCGCAATACGCGCTTGCAGATCGGCACCCAGATCTGCATGATGAAGATCGGCCTTATAAAGGTCGGCTTTGTTGAGCACGATGACCGGCTTTGCTCCGCTCTGCGCTGCCGCTATCAGATAGCGTTCCAGCCGACGTAAGTTATAGTCATGGTCCAGCCCGCAAACGATGAACAGCAGGTCGATATTCGCGGCAATGACCTGCTCTTCCCCGGATGTTCCGCTGGCCTTGCGGGAAAACTTCGTCCTTCGCGGCAAAACATCTGTGATGATGGCCATGTCCGCAGGCGAATATTGGCGAACGGCAACCCAATCGCCCACAACTGGTAGATCACCCGTTTCAGCGCGATACAGCAGCGCTCCCGCAAGTTCGGCGTCGGCTTCGCCCGCCGCTCTCCAAAGTGAATAGCTGTGTCTGTGTTGCGCCAGAACGCGCGCCGGCTTCAGCCCTTTCCCGGCAAACTCAGCAAATTTCTTTTCCCACACTTCATCCCATCCTGCTTGTTGCAGCATTCGGTACACTCCAAGTCGGTTGCGGAAACCAACGCATTCCACGCGAAAGACGCAGGCACACGTCCGGGAACCTGATTGTGAGGAGTTGCTACAGAACGAACCGAATTAAAGGATGGCAGTCATAGGCGTTCAAAAGAAGTGTATCGCAGGTGGCGGCGGAAGTTAAGGTTTTTTCCTGAGCTACTCATCATGAATTACGGCATTTTGTGCGGCCGGCAGAAACCGGGAAAACGTGGAAAATTAAGCCTTCCCGCTTGTTACCTCGGTACTCTTGTTGGTTTTGTCGGTCCCTGCGATGATCACTGTGCATCAAGAATCTGGCTGGTGGTTTCGGGGGAAAGCACCCGGTCAGATTAGGGCTCTTAAACAGGCCTCGGCTTAAACCGAGGCCTGTAGTTTTTAGCATATTTCCCAGCTAGCTCGCCGGACATCGGACCAAGCTCGCCCAAACTCCAGCTTACATATTTCTCTCATCAGCCGAGGGCCCATAAATCGAGGGAACAGGCACATCATTCAGGCGCAGGTAAACGCCCAGCTGCGCGCGATGGTGGATGTTGTGGTTCAGCAAAAAGCTGCGCACCACCGCCACGCGTGGCAGCGAAAGTACTGTCTGGTTCCCTGCCGTCAGAGTCCAGGGTTTCATGAAGTGAGCGTCAGTGGAATCTGCGATTGCCTTGCGTGCGGCCGCGGTGGTTTTATCGAAGGACGCCAGCACTTCAGCCCTCGTCTTGAGTTCGGGGTTGGGCGGCGCTGTGCTCACGTCAAAACTGTCCTGGCCAAAAATCGCTTCAGCCCAATGGTTGATGGTTGCCAGATGCGTCGCGAGTGCGCCCAGCGTCATGGACTTGGGATGTGGTTTAAAGCTGAACTTATCTTCCGGAACGCGCTCCAGTGACTTGCGCGTGTTGGCCATTTCGTGGTCGAACTCCGGCAGAAGTGCCTGGCTAATGTTTCTGCTTCCTTGCTGGAATGTCTGTGGCTGTGCAGCCATGGTGCCTCCTGAATAATCGTTGATCAGATGATTGTACCCATGCCGGAGGCGCAAGATTTATTATTCTCCCGCTCATTTTTTTCGGTCTAACAAATTGTAAGCCGCTCACGTGCCGATAGCAGTGGCAGAAGCAGTGCACTTTGTCCCGCATGCTCCCGGCATCGAATTTTTTGATACTGTTATTGCTTCAGCGGAGGCTTTATTTATGTCCACGGCCGCTCATACCAGCAAATCTCCACGCCAGCTTTATAACATCGCCAAAACGCTTGGCGTATGGGACCCGGCAAAGATTGACCTGACGGAAGACAAAGCGCACTGGCAGATGCTGAATCCAGATCAGCGCGAGCAGCTCATCAAGACCTGTGCTCTCTTTTATGAAGGCGAAGTCAGCGTATCAGACACACTCGCCTGGTTCATGCTGGCCATGCCTGATCTCGATCGCCGCATGTTTCTTTCCACCCAGATTTTTGAAGAAGTAAAGCACGCTGAGTTCTTTGAACGCTATTTTCAGGAAGTCTGCGGCAAGGTGGATACATCGGCTTACCTCGTCCCGGAATACAAAGGCGTCCTGCTCGACGAACTCCGCCAGCGAGGTGAAACCATTGGTCAGGCGCTCACCAGCGGCAAAGGCGACCTTCCCTTGGCGCTTAGCCTCTTCGCGTGCCATTACATGGCCGTGGTGGAAGGCACAATGGCGCTCACCGGGTATGAATTTTTTGAAGACTTGCTGGCCAAAACCGGAATGTTCCCTCGCCTGCTTGAAGGAATCAAGCTAATTCGCGCCGACGAAGGCCGCCACCTGGTTCACGGCATGGATTTCCTTCGCGAACAGTTAATGAAGTATCCGGAGCATGTGGCGCCAGTGCGTGAATTATTCAATACACAGGCCGCGAACATTCCTCGCCGGACGGATTTTGTATTTACGCCCAATCCACTCGGGCTCGATCGGGAACGCATCCAGCAGATCTCTTATGCGAACCACAATCAGCGTATGCATGAGGCGGGATTGGAATAGCTTTTTTCTGTAATCCCGATCCCGCGAAAGGGGGGAGAGGGAACCCACACCAGAGAGACGACCATAGCCAACGTTGATGTACCAGAACCGAGGCGAGCTTGGCGCGCAGGGCGTGACTATTCCGAAGGAAATTATCGAACCGCTGTAACTTGCTTGCTTTTCAGTGGAATAAACAAACGCGGTCGCAAAGGAAGGGTTGGTAGCCCAAACGGTTGCCGGTTGGAACCAAATTGTCACTGGCTTGCGGGAAATGGACCTCTTGAGGCGTGAGGGCCTCTTCCGTGCAGCCTAGAGTTCTCAGGAAAGCGCCCCAGGACGGCCAAAGACGCCGGTTGCCGCATCTTCCCTGCTCCCAAGACTGCATTGAACCTCTATTGGTCCTCCGAAGACGGGCATTTTTTCACTAACAAAACGGGATGAGGGACTGGGAGAAGGGTGTCCCTTCTCCCAGCAGCCACGTATTCACCGGGTCTGATTCTTTTGATTCATGAGGGCTTAATCAATGCCGAGAATCTGCGCTCGCGAAGGTTGCGCAAGGCGTCTCGTCCGCAAGGACGGAGCACCTGACTACCATCGGCATTTTTGCGGGCCTGACTGTAAGAATGCAGACAAGCGAGAACGCATTCAAGCAAAAAGGCAGCAAGCGAAAGCTGGTTCTTGTCCTTTGTGCGGTCACCGGATTCAGAGAGTAACGCCAAATACCCTTGTACCGCGTCACAAGGCGACCTGAGCGGCTCTCATGCCGTTACTGAGGGCCTGTTAACATTTGTTGAACTAAATGGCCCTTGACGCTCTTACTGTAAACAGGCATAAAAGAATTCTTTTTCCGGGGACCCGAGCGAACCGAGTGGCAGGACACCCCAAGGGGGATGGTCAAAAAACCGGCGGAAGCCAAACACCTAGAGACTGAGAAAATTTGAGATCGGCGATTCGCTTGACTCTCAGTAAAGCAATCTGTCACACTGGCGCACATGTTCTCTACAAGGCAAGCCGCTGCAAAACTCGGATTGGCTCCCAAGACTCTCAGCCGGTATGTCGCATCGAAAAAAGTGCCAGCACCCGAGATCATGAAGGTTGGAAGCGCCAGTTTGCACGGCTGGACAGAAGAGGACATAGAACGAGTCCGGGCCTTACTGCCGAAGATTGCCAACGGCAGAAAGACCCGGTATCAGAAACAACGAAAGAAACAAACGGGACGCAAGTCCAAACCTTAACTAACGGGCAGCGCCCGGTGTAATGAGCACCGAACGCGCCCTAACCAAAAAATCACCTGGATTAGAGGCGACCAATGGCTACCTTCGATGTTACCCAAAAGACGGAGGTTTATGAAACTCTGTCATCTCTCAACATGGCCTTTGCTGGAATTGTCCAGCACCTTCAAACCCTTCAGAAAACCGGACTGTTCAAATCAAAAGCGGCCAAACTTTTTCCGAGTTTCACCCAAGAGCTGCAAGCCGAATTTAACCAAGAATTTCTCGAACACCTGCATCAGCTTGAGCTTGATGATTGGGGACGTTACGGAAAGGCCAGAGACAAATACGAAAAGCATCTCCGCGATCCCGACGACGTTTTCATTCACGCCAAAGAACGCAAAAAGCAACTTGCCAAACAACGAAAGAGAACAACCAAGTAGAAAATTCTGCAAAACAGGAAGGCACTCTCCATATCACGTTAAGGGGCATCTCCTCGGTGCCCTTTTTTCTTTGTAGCTGAGGTGCAGCCCTTGCCGAGAGCATTTCACTCAGAACTGTGAACGTAGCAGTGAACTGCGAATCGGTCATGGCACCGATTGGATCACAGGCGTGTCAGAGTCGCGGGGACGTTGATATCAATGCCTGAGAACAGGCATTTAACAAGCGAGAAAAGGTTACTGGAGTCCCACAAAGGGCACCGGGTGGGATCACCCCCCGGCATGGTGAAAAACGGGTCGTTGGTTGAACACGTAGCTTAAAGAAAACTCAAGTTTTATCAGGTTCCAGTGAGCGGAAAAGCTTGTTTGAAAAACAGGTAACTTACCTAATGATTTCGGAAATGGAAAGCGTAGCCCTCACCGCCTGAAATCACTTAACAAAAGAGATTTCTGGGCCAAGCGATTCACCGCGATTCCATCTCCGTAAGTCCGCTAGAACCTCATCGTCGGAAAGAGTGTCGCGCCAAGAGCCCACGGCTGCCATCAAGTAAATATCCGCTCCTAAAAATTCGAGTAAACGATTAACAGCCCACGTGTCGGTCAGATTCAGAGCCCCAGGTTCGCCGCCCAATTTTTTGATGGCGAATGCGATTTCTATCACGATCTCTTCCGTCAGATCTTTTTGTATTTCCATGAGTCTTTTGATGTACGAAATCAGATTCCCCTTAGTGGGCGCACCCAAATTGCCGCATGTTGGAAAGCATTTTTTGTCTTATGATTTCGGAAATGGCACCGAAAGGCAATCATGAGTAGGTATAGCGGCAGCGGACGGTCAACGACCTCGGGATATTTGTTTCTGGACGTGCGGTATCTTCAACGGAATGGATATTTGCGTCCGGGCACGGGCTCTTCGCAAAAATGGTCGCGACGTGGTGAACAGTTCGCTTCCATCAACTTGAGCGCGTGGGATGGACACGTCACACTGTCATATCGCACGAGGGATCGGGGAAGCGATGAATGGGAGCAAAAAGAATATCCCGTGTCGGTAGAGTGGACGCGGTGCAACTACGGTGGTGAGCGAGCTTGGTTCCGATGTCCCGCTTTAGGATGCGGGCGACGTGTGGCGATCCTGTACGGCGGTTCCATCTTCGCTTGCAGGCGTTGTCACAATCTAGCGTATGACAGCCAGAGTGAAACGCGTCATGGTCGAATGCTTCTCAAAGCCCAGGCAATTCGCGAAAAACTCGGTGGAACGCCTTGCGTTGCCGATGAATTCCCGCAGAAACCCAAAGGGATGCACTGGCGGACATATTGGCGCTGGAAGCAAAAAGCAGATGAAGCGGAAGACCACAGCTGGCCTCCGATGATTCTTAAGCTGTTAGCCCGAAGCGTTTAGAAGAACGAGAATTGTCGCGCTAACTTCTTGCTGTTTCGCTCTGCCGCTCCGACCAATGGGTTTCCTTTCTCAACAGCCGACCGAACCGGAGTGCAAAATAGCCTGGGCTTAATGTGCCGATGCAGAAAAAGACGCCACCCCACAGCCAAATACGAACCGGCAACCCGCTTACTTTGGCAGCGAACCAAGTGACGAAGGGAATTCCCGCTATGAAAGAGAACCAAAAAACTTTGATAATCTCCGGAGGATCGCACCATCGCGAGTATTTTTCAAATTCCCGAACTGTTCTAGGCCAACCGCGCAGAATGACTTCTTTGATTTTCAAAAAGTCCTCAATTTTTGCGAGTTGAAACGTGAGATAACGATAGTTGTAACCAAGGGCGGCAGCATAAACAGCTCCTAGGCAGAGGAGGAACAAAACGCCCATTGTTCCGAATAGAAATGGGATCGTTGTGGGAGGGGGTTCTTTCGAGTTCTGTTGGACTAGTAACCAGGCAAATCCGCCGAAGGCCAGTCCAAGTGTCGTCAGATACGTAAATATTTCCTGTTCGCGTTGGCGCAATGCTTCTAGGAATGCCTTGTGCATTTCCTTCAAAATTGAATCACCAATATTATTTTGGTCCATTCTTTCATCTTCCATTGTCTTCCGATGCCGTAGAACATCGGGAATCTTAGCACGCGGGCAGATTCGGGTTAACAATTTCACAACTTACTGAAGAGATTCTTAGACAGCAGAACCGACGCTCCAAGCGCTCGCGATTTCGAGTACCATATTGGACACCTTTCGAGTTGACAATTGTGCTAACTCACCTACATTTCGCGGACAGCTACGCTGGCCTGTTCTTTTCCCGCGTATCACAGTCAGAGACAGTCCTTTCTAGTCTTTCTCCCGTCGAAGGGCTGTCTGTTTGGGTGTATGCATCCCCCGAAGTAACAGTGGCCATTGCTGTGGGTGAACAACATGCTGAACCCGTGCAGGCTTGGTTACACAAAGCCCATGAGATGATCGACGGCTCATCCGTGATTGCGGGAATTCTGGAGGGTTCAGCTCTGGTCCCTCCAAAGAGAGACGCATATCTCTTCTATGACGCAAGTGATCCAAAGAAAAGTGGCCTGTTAAATGCCGACGAGGAGCTTGGGAACATTTTTTGCGCAGTGGCACCGAATTTGATTTGTGGAATTTTGCCGAGCGCGGAAGGACTCCAACTATTTCGGAAGCACCAACAGTTACCTCGCCCTCTCACAGGTCTCGTGTGCTGCCATGAAGTTTTATCGCTACGAGAACCCCGCAAACCGAGTCAAGGAGCTTATGACCCTTTAAATGCGCAAATAAGAGAAGTCTTAAATAGCAGTTCCGCAGTAATCGCCGAACAGTTAAAGACGCTCGGCACGGTTTGGCGACATTCTGTAGGCGGCACTCCGCCGCAGGAGTTACGAGTCATCGAGAATACGATCATGAAAAACAGAGAGACTCTGCGAGAGTTTCTAGAGGTCTTTGCGGATGATCGACGCGAACAAGCCATTGCTCTAGGGTTGGTAGATAATTTGAGCGCTCAGATTAATGCCTTTTCAAGTAATTTCGATAGACTCATTCGACAAGCCAATCAATACGCCTCACCGAAAAACTTGTTGACAGAACCCGTCGCCGAGACTGCCTCTTATTCGGAGGCGGTTGCTCCTTTTTTCTTGCGAGCTGCCAGAAATCTCGCGGAGGAATTTGTAAGTAGGTCCGGAATTGCTAGAACGAAAGTTATTCCTGTCATTGCGGACGCGTTTACCATCCATAACGATCCTTTTTTTGTTAGATATTCTACGGACTGGTCGGACACTTTTGAAAAAACGGTGCTTGCCACGATACCAGTTCAATTCCGATTGCGATTGGGGGCTCTGCCGGTGCTTGCACACGAAATAGCTCATCTGGTTCTCGATCACTCTCTACTCGTTGAGAAATTGGCCGATCGCAAATACCGTGCGGAAAAAGATTCACTCACGACAACTATCGAGGAAATTAGCCAGATGGCCGAAGATGATTTGCCTAGCAAAATGCAGGAGGCTGAAATGGCCCGTGCGTGGGCACTTGAGCTCCTTGCCGATTGCGTTGCAGCGCTGATTGCTGGACCGGCATTTCTTTATGCCATGGCAAGGTTCGCAACCGGCACTTTGAGCGAGTCGCGCCGCAAGGGCACGCAGACGCACCCTCCATTTGCTAATAGATTACGCTGCTGTCTTGCATTTCTAAAAGCCAGGGGGTTTGATGTTCCGTTCCAATCTAAGCTCCTGACAGTGGGAGACGAAACAATCGGTAACACCTTAAGCCGCGATATTCAAGCCTTGGTTCCCCGACCGTACACAGTCACTGAACATGATGACGCCAAAACCAAAGTGAAAGAAGCTCTCCAGAATGGTAGAGTGCCTGATGCGGCACCAACTGCAGTTCTGAATGCGCTTTGGGATGCCGTCGTGCGAAAAGAGTCATATGTGAACGAAATCGCTTCTTTGTTTGCAATGTATCAGTGAAAAGCGCTGATTCTCACCCCGCCAAAAGGCTTGCTGTTTCAATGGCCACTTACTCTTCCATAAATTCACGGTTCCGTCTCGCCCGACGCGCTAGCCTCTCCCGGTTCTCCGCATACTGGTTAAGCCAATCTTCGTCTAAAGTTAATTTGAAACCAAGTAAGCGACCATCCAACACGGCTGTAACGTCAATGTAACGCATGTACTCGCGTTTGATGTTTACGAGATGTCGCCAACCAGGAATTCGCCTGCCTTCCGGTCCGGTAGTGACATTTAGCATGTCAGCAATGAAATCGGGAATTGAGAATTCTAAGCGGAAGAAATCGGGTGAATTTGGTGGAATCCGCGAAGGCTCGAATGCCCAGGTTTGATCGTCGTCACTTACTCGAATCTCACAGGGAATTTCTCCCTGTTCGCGAATTAATCGTGTCGGTATCGGCCTGCGCGAAACTAGATGAACAGGGTAAATACTCTCTATCATGCCGTAATAGGAGCCGCGAAGTTGCTGGAGTGCAGGCAAGAGCCGTTCTTGAATCTTGGCTGTGCCTCGAAGCGAAAATATTTCTTCAGCAGCTTGGACCTCCCGTGTTCGCAATAGTGCCCTAAATCCAAGGCGAATCTCCGTCAGTCCGAGCCTTCTCCCGTTCTCAGCGAGTTCCCCAATGTCGTCAATGTCCAGCTCAAATAGAGCATCGACAACAGGTCTCATGCTGGCAACATGCGAATAATCAATCAAGAACACTTGATGGGCCATCGCAAATCGTTCCGTGTTGTCTGAGTAGCCGTTTGCTGCAAACATTGCCGCATGATAGTTGAAGCGTTGCATTCTGACGCTCTTTCCACGTCTGACCGGCGCAGAAAAGTAGTTTTGATTAATGTCAGCTACGGTTCCGACCACAGAACGGATCGTCCCTAATCGTACCGGCTTGATTTCGCATTTTGCTTCCACGATGAGCCGGATGGGATAAACAAAAGCTTGGGCGTGCAGTGGCGTAGCAAGAGCATCAATTTGATGGCGAGAACCTCGTCCTTCTACTTCCAGCCCAGCCCGACCGTCGTGAGTCCCTTCTTCGCCGAGGAGCACAATTCTGTATCCCGAGTGTTCGAGCAAAAACAGGATAATCTCTTCTAGTAGTGCTCCGCGGATTTGGCGAATTGAAGCCATTTCTCGTCCTAAGCGCTTTCAATTTGCTGCTCAGAAAGCGTCCCTGAAACATCGGTAGTCTTTTTCACGACACGATAAAACCATTTTCCATAGCTTCCCTCAGCATTCACAGCCGAAACCCAGCGGTTTGCCGCGTCTTTCTTCACTTCCTCCAGGGGGTCGTATCCCTTGGTTTCCAAGATCATGTGAACGGGCGAGTCGCTTTTCAGGCGAACGATGAAGTCCGGCATGTAATCGTGCATTTGGCCGTTGTACAGGTACGGAATGGCGAAGCCGAGTCCCGCGTTTTTGACGAATGAATGCACTGCCGGATGTTTGTCAATGTAGTAAGCGGCAGACTGCTCCCATCTCTTGGTATCGGGAACCACGTAATTGACGTGACTGCGAAGCACTTCGACAGGATCGCGGCTCGTCCAGTAATCCACGTCTGCGGTTGAACCAGGGCCGCGAGTGGATTCATATCGTGGAATCTCCGGCGCTTCTCCGGCTGAGGTGTCGGGCCGCAGGGCTTCCAGCAGAATTTCGACCAGCCAGCCGTAATAAGGAGCGAGGAAGAGGTCTTTCAGGTCTGCCGGTGGACGCACTTCGACTCTCGCTTGCAGGTACCGAGAAACGATCTGGACGAGTTGCGGGAATAGGACGTGACTCGGAATTATGCATTGTGGCTGCGCGAGACAGTCGCGGGTAAATGCCTTTGCCAGATCAAAAACGAGTTCCTGCAATCTGCGGTTAGCGCGAAATTCCTGTAAAGATGCGTCGCTGATTCGTCCCGGTCCCATTAGCGACAATCGCCCTTTGTTATTGACACTCAGCCCCTTCATCTGGACTTCGGGCGGAATACGGTCAGGTTGAAGGACGAGTTTGGGAACACTGGTCCAGTCCACAGTTACTTTGTTACGAATCGCCTGAGTGTAACCTTCAACGCGAGGAAATCTGATTTCAAACTCTGCCCGCTGAGGCAAAGCATGAACGTGAAACCGCTTAACTCTTGGGGCTGATGTTCCGGTCTTGCTAGCTTTGAACGGAATAACCTCAAAAGGCACTCCGAAGACCTGAGCGACTTCTTCCGTGAATTTCCCGTCTTCGCGGATTTCGTAACTAGCTCGGCGAAGTCCGCGTCCGACTACTTGTTCGCAGAGCAATTGCGACATGAAAGGACGCAAACCGACGATCTGAGTCACGGTATTGCAGTCCCAGCCCTCGGTAAGCATTCCGACGCTTACTATGCAGCGAATATCTCGTCCGGGAGGATGCAACGGGCGCTCAAGTTTCTTTGCCAGTTCTTCAAATCCCTCGGGGTAGATCGCCCTTCCCTGCCGGTCGCGGGTCCAATCCATTTTGCCCACCGTGTCGAGAGTGATTCGCATCCATCGCGATTCGTCGCTCTTCGCTTCTCCCGTATCGGTCTCATGCACGACTTTGGAATCGACGCGAATGGTATTGATCTGACCGTTCTTGTTGCGAAAGCCGTCTATTTTTGCAGGGGGAATTCCGACAGGCTCAGCGTCATTCGCCAGCCACTCATAAATTACTTTCGCGATTGCCGTATTCTTGCAAACCAGAATGAAAACTGGGGGACGCGGGTCCACTCCCTCTTTTTTCCATTCCTCGCGTTCCTTTTCCCATTTCGCGCCTAGGATCGCAATCGGGTGATGAGCAAACTTGAGGATGGCTTCCGGCTTCGGGCTTCCCTTCTTTCCGCCTCGCTCGGCTGGAGTCAGTTGCGGCAGAATCCATTGCCAGATATTGAAATAGCCCGGTATCTCAGCGCCGGTCGTGTCGCGTACCGCGAGTTGTGGAATTTTCACTAGTCCGGCTTCTATGGCGTCAATCAGGCCGAAGTCACTCACGACCCAGGGAAATGGTTTATTTGTTTCCTGGCCGACTCGCCCAAGGAAATAAGGCGTTGCTGAGAGGTCTATGCAGACATTGATGCCGCGTAGCTTTTGGATCTTGTCGAGGCCATCAATC
The DNA here is from genome assembly GCA_020072645.1 of Terriglobia bacterium. NCBI lineage: Bacteria > Pseudomonadati > Acidobacteriota > Terriglobia > Terriglobia bacterium. Next base: position 208,248 of record JAIQGK010000006.1, on the reverse strand, counting down.
CACACGGTGGCCTCGCGGAAAAACTCGTCAGCCTCTTCCGTTTCGCCGAATTCGTCCTCTTCTCCGGTTTGCGGCTCGTCGCGTCTAAGTCTATACGCATGATGAGCTTCGTCATTCAGAACAAGGATGTTCTGTTTGCCGCCAACCTCGCGACCAATCACACGATTGATGACGGATGTGTCGCTCTCAACGTACCGCAGCGTACCTATTTCGACTTTTACTAAATTGCCGGTCTCGTCGTATTCTTCGCTGCCGGGAACCACGTCCACTTTGCCCTGAGCTTTCATTGCTTCGAGAGCGGCCAAGGTGAAATAACGCTTTCCCCGTGCGGTCTGAGTCTTCCTACCGATGAGGATTTTTTCCTTGCTCCAGACAGGAACGCCAGCCTTTATTACCTTTCCGCCGACCCCTCCGGTTTGCGTGGTTTGCGGTTCAAAGATATGCCAGTTCGTGACCAGGACTTTGCCCTGTGTAAGTGAAGGCATGAGATGAGGCGGGACAAGATCACGGCTGAGATAGATACTCGCTTCGCCCCTCTCGGGATTTAGCTCTTGTAGACGGTCCCGGATTGTCACATTTGGACAAACAGCAAGGACCACGTCTGAGAACCTCGCGTCGCTGCGATTGTTCACCTTATTGAGAATGCTCCAGGCCGTAAGCATCCCCATTACCGTAGTCTTGCCGCTGCCGGTCGCCATCTTGCAGGCGTATCGCTGAAAGCCGGTATAGCCTTCGGCCTTTCGGTCGTCGCTCGGCTCGTCGCGAGGTATTGAAATTCCTTGAAGAAAATCGGCTCTCGCTTCGGTCAGAAAAATGATTGTGAGAGCGGCTTCCAATTGCGCGAAGAAGAGCCGCTTCTCTCTTCCGTCGCGTGTCCACCACTGGATCAGTTCAAGCGTCGTGCGAGTCACTCCAGGACAACCTTGCGACTGCCAGTTCTCCACGCGCTCGCGAACTAGATTGACGAGAGCGAGATCGTACCCCGAGGGATATTCCTGAGAGACCTTGAGCAATTTTTCATCGGTCTGCCAAGGCTCTCGCTGGTCGCGAGGCGGAAACACAATCGCTGGCCGGCGCTTGCCTTCGCGTTTGACCGGCGGCTCGCCTTCCTGGATATACCAGTAGCGCAGCGGCTTCTCAAACGGCGTATTGAGAATTGGCTCGTCAACTTCAGGCGCTGTGTAGCCGCTCATCTCTTTGCCTCGCTCAGAGCTTTCACGATCAACAATTCATTCCCTCGGTCGTCAATAACCTTTACGGCAATTTGGTCTCCGGCTTCAAAAGGTGTGCTCGTGGTTCCTGCAAGATGGTCCCAGACGGATTCCTCGTATTCTCCCTTGAGAGCTTTTTTCAGGCTCTCCCATGCGCCGGTACGTGGGAAGAAAGCTTGGGAGACATGAAAGCAGAGGCCGTTGTAATCCGTGTCCAGGAACCATGCCGGGACCTCTTCCCCCTTTCGATGAATGACCTCCATCGTCGCAGGGTCGAATACGTCCATCCCGAGAAGCTGCACTTCATATTTCGGCGCGTCGTCCTTGCTCTGAGGTTTAACGCGACGCAATTCAGCCTCAGGCATACCGCAGACGCTGAAGACCTGGCTTGAACGCATGTTCTTGAGCAGGTCGCCCATCATCAGGTCGGGCGTCGCCTGAATGTAGGTCGCGGAAATCCCGACCACCTCGTCGCATTTCTCGATTAGCTGCCGTGCGTTTGGCTGGATCGCGAAGCCAATCACGTATAGATGGAAATAATCTTTAGCGCGGGCTTCCCGTGCGGCTTCGTATGCGAGCTTCTCGCTCACTGCTCCATTTTCCGGGCCGAAGACCAGGGCGACAGTCTTCTGTGAGAATGGCAATGACTTGCCGCTGGCTTCGGCTGCTTCCTGTACTGCTTCCGGCAGGGACTTAGATTTTCCGTTTCCATTGCTGCCGTTAAGCGTGGCCTCGGCAGAAAGGGAGAGGCTCTTTGCCGGTGGACGGATGTTCTTGAGCGTTACAGTGCGATTTCCTTCCAACCTTAGAACAGGCGATTTCCGCAAAATTTCCATCATGCGGTCAACAAAAGAGAGGTCCGCATCGGTCTCTGAAGAGCTTGCGCTCGTCTGTTCCCAATCAATGGGAGTGGGAATAGTGCCCTCGACGCAGAACGGGCCGGTAACCCGCGTGATATTTGTAAATACTTCCGGTCGATCAACTATGACCTCTTCCTCGGCTGGTTCATCTTTCGCAAATGACTCAAGGGTTATGTGCGGCACAATACCGCCAATGTGTTCTCCTTTTCGATTTTGCTTACGTTCATAGCGAAAGCCAGCAGTGGGGCCTCGGCTTTCATCGGTTAATTCCCACCAATGAAAAGTTGCGGTGAGCAAACGCTGGCGTGCGAGGGCAAGGGGTACCCGACTCGTATCAATAGTGAGCCAACGTCTTCCCCACATTTCTGCGCAATATGCTGTGGTACCACTCCCGCAAGTCGGATCGAGGACCAACTCGCCGGGATCGGTTGTCATTAGCAAACAACGCTGGACGATGGTCGTACCAGTTTGCACCACATAAATTTTTGGATCAGAGCGACTCTGGACACTGCCGCCTATGTCATGCCAGGTATCAGTAATTGGACTCATCGCGAAATCATCGAGAAATCGTTTATATCGGATCGAATTTCCAGACGCGACGACTCGCTTCGCCTCTACCAAACGTTTCATCCCCTCTTCGGTTGTTTTCCACTGCCTGCCTCTTGGCAGGTGGAAGACTTGCCCTTCAAACGTGAAGTCGTACAGACAAGACCGGACGTTGTTGTTCTGTGCTGTGAGATCGCTGAGGGTGTACAAGCGTCCTGATTCATCGCTGGTGTAATGTGAGTCACCTTCGGCGGCTTCGGCTTTATCAGCAAATAGCCGGTGGAACTTTACGTGACTCTTGTCCTTGGCATACCAGAGTAAGAAATCCTGGGTACTCTGAAGCAATGTAGCGCCAAGTCCGCTGGTCTTCTTAATGCTTATGACAGAGCAAAAATTCTCACTTCCAAATATCTCATCAAGCAACTCACGCAAGTGGTGAAGGTTTTCGTCACTGATCTGGACAAAGATACTGCCACTTATGGAAAGCAAATCACGGGCCAGAAGAAATCGGTCACGCAGATACGCTAGATACGAGTGCAGCCCCAACTCCCAAGTATCTCGATAGGCTTGGACCATTTCAGGTTCGCGAGTCATATCATCGTCGTCGTTGTGGCTAACATCTCGATTACGTACAAACGGCTGGAAGTTTGAGCCGAACTTCACTCCATACGGCGGGTCGATATAGATCATCTGCACCTGTCCGCCGAGATTCTCGTAGCGCAAAAGAGAATTCATTACGACGAGCGAGTCGCCCAGGATCATGCGATTGACCCATTTGTCTTTATGTTCGTACGCTCGGAGGACTTGATCTGTGATTGAGTGCTGAGGATCGCCGAAGAGGTCGAACAAGTCTGTTTGCTTATCTCGCTTGTGGCCCTTCAGCGTGTCCAGAATCGCCTTGGTAGAAAGCCGCTCGTGAATGAACAAGGGCAGCGTGGGAACGTCAAAAGAGAGCCGCTCGGCCTTCCCTGCCCAATTCAGGAAGGGCTTGCTCATGGCCTTCAGTTCAGCGACGGCCTTTTGAGCGGCAGAGACATGCGCGGCAGCCTCTTTCGCCTCCGGCTTTCCGTTGAGCTTCTTTCGGGCCTCGCTGAGTTCTGCCTCAGCTCTGGCGATCCTTGTCTCGCCTCGCTCTCGGGCGGGATTCTGCCCGTCCCATTCCAGCGACGGAGCGAGGGAATCATCGTAACGGTACTTTTGCGGCGCTTTCTTCTTCTTGAATTGCGCCTGCGTCCCGACCTCGGGCCGCATGGGGCTTTCAGATTCAGGGTGCTTGTAACTCTTGGCAGACTTGCTGCGCGCGGGCGTCGTGCTCTTGCGTGGCATTCAGGAGACTCCGGGCTGTTGAACAATGTTGAGACCGGATAGCTTACACCTTGCACCGAATGACTCCAAAAGACGACAGAATTTTAGATATCGGTCGGGCTCATTTTTTACTTGAGTGTCGCCAGATTTTCTCCTATGCTGAATCTAGCTTCGTAGCCCAACCCGGCGACTTCCAGGGCACTGCGAGGTGGAAAGACCCAAAATCTTATCGTTGCGGAAAGGCGTTGTTCCCCCGTCCTTCTTGATCCCAGGGGTAGGCGATTCAAGGAGCTTATGTGTATGACGGAAACAGCGGCTTTGATCGACCGCACGGCGAAGCATCGGCGCTTACGGGGTGTTGAAGTCTACCAAAGCCCCTCGTGTATCGTCCGCTAGGCAGGTAGGGCAGAAGAAAACACCATGAAAAATTGGTTCTCCGCAACCGGTTAAACATAATGCGGAACGGCGGCCTTGAGAAGTAAAGTGGAACCGACCGGAAACGTAGCCCGCACGTTAAAGCGGTTGACCAGCTAGGCATTCATCGTGCCTAGGGATGTGGTAAAACGCCCAAAAATCCGATTCTTATACCTGACATTTCCAAACATTCTGATGGTTTCAATCCGGTTCCCGCGTTCGAGCGGGTTGGCCCTCGTTTTAGATAGCGCGTAATTATTCGTTTGTTGACGTTGTCATGGGTCCGATTCAAATGTCACGATTCTCTCCAGGAGAGCCGTGCTGACTTTGCAAAGGTGCCGATCTCTTCTCGGCATTGATTGCAAATTGACAGACGCAGAGCTAGAGCAACTTCGGCAGGAACTGTATGCTTATGCCGACATTGCTCTGGAATCATTCCGTGCGTCTAAAACGCCCCGAGTAGGTCCAATCGTTGAGAGCTGCCTAGACGCAATTCCGGACGACGAACGCGAGACCGTTGCAGAGCGGGCTGCGATCCTGGAGTACGAGGGGAACCTGAAAAAACCCGAAGCCGAGCGGCAGGCATTTGGGGAGTGGGTACAGTCAAAGAAACCTCCAGGCGAGCCACGTAGGAATGCCCGGAAGAAAAAACCGAGGAAGTCAAAATCCATTTGACATCTTATGCTATATATGAGATAGGTGTATATCACTATGGCGAGTTACTCAACTAGAGAGGCGGCGAAATTGTTGGGCGTGAGCATGGCGACCATTAACCGCTATATCGTGGCCGGGACAATCCCAGTTCCTCCGCTAACCCGAGTGGGCGGGGTGACGGTACGGCTCTGGAAGGACAAAGACATCTTTAAAGCAAAGGCGATTGTTGACGGTTTTACCGATGGACGAAGAACCCGGCATCGCGAGCCGAAGAGAGCCAGAGGAAGGGCAAGGTAAATCATGGCCGAGCGAGTCGTAATTTATACCCGCGTATCGACAGAGGAACAGGCCAAGGGCGGCACTAGCCTTGCCGGTCAGAAAGCCGCATGTCTGGAGTATTGCGAGAAGCAGGGATTCAAGGTGGCTAGGGTCTTTGTGGAAGAGGGCGAGTCTGCAAAGACAGCAAACCGGACTGAGTTGAAGGCCATGCTCAAATATTGTCGGGAAGACAAAAACATTAAAGCTGTTGTGGTTCACAAGCTGGACAGGTTTTCCCGAAATACTACGGATCACGCTCAATTACGTGCCGTTCTGAGCGGCTTGGGCGTTCAACTTCGCTCCGTAACTGAGCCGATTGACGAGACCTCAACCGGGAGATTTATGGAGGTAGTTCTCTCTGGAGTCGCTCAGTTGGACAATGACATACGAACCGAGCGGAGCGTCAAAGGTATGAAGCAGCGTCTTCAAAGTGGCTGCTGGACGTTTCCGCCTCCGCTTGGTTATCGGGCTGGACGAGATGCGACCGGCGCAAAGACGATCATGCCAGACGAGCATTCCGCTCCCCTCATTACCCAAGCATTCGAGGAGTTCGCGACCGGCCTTCATACGAGAGAGCAGGTGCTCCGCAAGGTTACTCAGCTTGGGTTGCGAACCAAAAAAGGCAAATTCCTCAGTTCTCAGACGTTCTCACAGACGCTCAGGAAGCCGGTTTATTCCGGTCGCATTGTCGTGCCTGAATGGAATATTGACGTTTCGGGCAAATTCCAGCCTTTGGTGACTGAGGCCATCTTCGACAAGGTGCAAGCGATCCTCAACGGCAGGACAGTATCGGTTACCCCTCGCGCTCGCAGCCATGCCGATTTTCCGCTGCGGGGTTTCGTGCAATGCGGATATTGCGCTGAGGCGCTCACTGGAAGCTGGTCCAAAGGCCGCAATCGCTACTACGCCTACTATCATTGTCAGGATGGCTGCATCCGCGTGACCAAGGACGCGATGGAGGGCCAATTTGAGGAGTTCATGCGGCAGTTGCAACCGAACGCCGGGTATATGCGCCTGTATCGCGAGATCGTGCTGGATGTCTGGCGAAAGAAGCAAGGCGACAGCCAGCAGGTGCAAGGCGTTGTATCTCGGAAAATCGCGGAGCTGCGCAAAAACAAGACCAAGCTGGAAGAAGCATTTATCTATCAAAAGGCCATCGATGCATCCACGTATAAGGAAATGCGCGCAAAACTGACTGAGGACCTCACCCTCGCCGAAATGGAGCTGCGGGAAGCACAAGCCGAAGAAATCGAAATAGAGACCGTTCTGGACTACGCGGAGATGGTTTTAACGAATGCATCGAACCTCTGGAAAGCCGCGCCATCTGAGCAGAAGCAGCGTTTGCAGCAGGTTCTATTCCCCGAGGGCGTCACCTATTCAGACGGGAAATATCGAACCGCTGTAACCTGCTTACTTTTCAATGGGATGGGAACAAAGGCAATCAAAAAAGAAGGTTTGGTAGCGCTACCGGGAATCGAACCCGGGTTTTAAGATTGAGAATCTCACGTCCTAACCCCTAGACGATAGCGCCACTCTGTTGTGCGGGGGCTTATGCAGTATAACAAAGCTCTAAGGCCCCAGAGCAATCCCGTCCGGTTTACTGTTATCAAATTGCTGCCTTTTCTTTCCAATGCTTTAAAAAATCAGGGTCTCGTACCGCGATACAAATGGGTGTGACACAAAACACTTAACACCTCTGTCGGATCGATAGCAATATCCTCAATTTTTGTTGTCGTCTGCCCGCAGGCGGGCGGGGATTCTTCTATAATCAAAGCAACGCCGCTCTCGTTTGAAAATCACCATTTCCGGAGCTGAGGGAGCAAGAAGAAAAGCATGGCAACGAAACCGTCTAAACCCCGCAAAACCACGTCTGCAAAAGAAGGAACACAGCAAAAATCCACCGTCACCCAGATCGGCCAGGGTTCCAGTGTTGCGGAAACCAGCAATCGTGCATTCCAGCCAATCGACCACAAGCCTTCAGGAGACCAGAGAATCGAAGAAGAGATCCGCATCCGCGCCTATGAACTTTTTGAGCAGCGCGGAAGGCTGGAAGGCTTTCATGACGAAGATTGGGCACGGGCGGAGGCTGAAGTCCTGGCTAAATATCGAAGGGACAAAACGGCATAGCCCGCATGAAGCAGGCCCTTCTGCTGGACGACAATATTGCACAGCTCACAGTGCGTGAGTTGGTGCTGCGCAAAGCGGAGATTGAAAGCCATGTCGCCACCAAGGGACAAAGCGCGCTGGCCTTTTTGCGCAGTGATCCCGGACGGACAAAAATCGGCGTGGTCATCACAGACCACCTGATGCCGGACATGGATGGCGTGGAGTTCGTCCGCCAGTTGCGGGCTTTTAATAAGGAAGTACCGGTAATCGTGATCAGTGGCCTCCCGGACGCTGATACTGAATATGCCGGGCTGAGCGTCATTTTCCGGGTTAAGCCGTGTGATCCAGAGGACTTAATTGCCCTAGTGAAATCCGCGCTAAATGTTAGGGCCTCCGCCTAATTGAATCATTGCAGTAGATGTGAAAGCATATTAAGCTCCTGACAATGCCATTACTAGGAAGCTTCTGTCTTTTATTCGCTTTGGCGCTGGCCGGCTACTGTTTTGTAGCTGGGGTCATCGCAGCTGTCCGCAAAGACGCCCTTGGGTATCGCCTGGCGGAAACGGCCCGGCGTGCCGGCATGGCGTCTTTTTTTGCTGTTCTGGTGGCTGCGGGTGCGCTGGTATATGCCGCGCTGACGGATGATTTTTCCGTCGCTTACATTCTTCATCATTCCAATCGCGCTCTGCCGGGGCCTTACAAATTTGCAGTCTTATGGTCTGGCCAGGAAGGCTCGATTCTCTTTTGGGCGCTGCTGCTCTCCGCGTATGGGTTTGTTCTGCGCTTGCGCCACAAGGTCGATCAGCGCCTGGTCGCGATGGCGTCCATGGTTCTGGCCGCCATTCAAATTTTCTTCCTGATTCTGGTTAATTTTGTAGCCAATCCCTTTGGGATCATGGATCGCCTCGCCTCCGATGGAAACGGCCTGAATCCCTTATTGCAGTATCCGGAGATGGTCATTCATCCGCCGATGCTTTACCTGGGCTATGTCGGCGTGTCGGTTCCATTCGCGTTTGCGCTGGCCGCACTGATCATGCGTTATCCCGGTGAGAAATGGATACACATTACCCGCCGCTGGACCATGGTGGCATGGCTCTTTCTCACCTTTGGCATCTCACTGGGCGCGCACTGGGCATATGCGGTTCTGGGCTGGGGCGGATATTGGGGCTGGGACCCGGTAGAAAACGCTTCCCTGCTCCCGTGGCTTTCCACAACTGCGTTCCTGCATTCCGTGATGATGCAGGAAAAGCGCGGCATGATGAAGGTTTGGAACGTCTGGTTGATCTTTATCACCTTCATGCTCTCCGTGCTCGGAACGCTGCTTACGCGCAGTGGCATTGTCAGTTCTGTGCATTCATTCGCTCAGTCCAGCATCGGCAACTGGTTCTCAGGATTTCTGGCGATCATCTTTGCCGTCTGCATGGTCTTTTACGTCCGTAACCGCGACCATCTGCGGTCTGAAAATAAGCTTGAATCGCTGGTATCACGCGAATCCAGCTTCATGTTCAATAACCTGCTGTTATTGGGCGCATGTTTTGCCGTGTTGTGCGGCACACTTTTCCCCATCCTTTCTGAAGCGGTGCGTGACGTAAAAATGAACCTGGGCGCTCCCTTCTATAACAAGGTAATGGTTCCGATCGGCCTGTCGCTGATCTTTCTTACCGGCATCGGGCCTCTGCTTGCGTGGCGCAACACATCCGTAGGTAGCATCAAGCGCAACTTTGCCATACCAGCAACAGCGGCCCTGCTGATTGAAATTGTCGTCGGCTTCGTGCTCTATAGAAGTGGCGTCCGCTTCTGGACGGATATGGGCCAGATGTACGCGATGATCGCTTTCTGTCTGAGCACGCTGGTTTTCGCCACGGTTGCATCTGAGTTCGTCCGCGGCGGCATTGTCTGGAAAAACAAGCTGCAGACCAATTTGCTTGCTGGAATCTATCAGCTATCGCGCCGCAACATGCGCCGCTACGGTGGCTACGTTGTCCATTTTGGCGTGGTGCTGGTCGTGATCGGGCTGGCCGGCGCAGCTTTTAACCAGGATAAAGAACAGGAAATTGGTAAGGGCGATACAGTCAAGATCGGCTCATACACGGTCGTAGGCGAGGAATATACCGAGGACGATAACGCCAATTACAGGTCTCAGGCCGCGCTACTGGAAGTTTATAAAGACGGTAAATTTCTTACTCGACTCAATCCTGAAGAACGTTTCTTTAAAGCCAGTGGCGGTCAGCCAGTCCACATTGTGGCGAACCACTCCACCCTGCGCGAAGATCTTTATGTGGTCTATGAAGGCCGCAACCCTGACACCGACCATCCCATTATCAAGATCATTATCAATCCGCTGGTGAATTGGATATGGATTGGCGTTTTGGTAATAGTGATGGGAACCGGCATGGCATTGATTCCGAACGCGGCGCCCGTCAGCGTGCCCGTCCGAAGCTCCGTCGCCGTATCACAGATGGATGAGCGGGGCATGCATCCCGCGGGAGCAGGCAAGTGAAGAAACTTCTAAAAGCTCTGCTGCTTCCCTGCGCTCTGGTATTGCTCATGGGGGCCGACAATCAGGAAGCCCGCTTCCAGAATCTGGGTGGCAAAATCATGTGCACCTGCAGTTGCTCGCAAATGCTGCTAAAGTGCAACCACGTAGGCTGCCCCAATTCTGACCAGATGATTCGCGAGCTCCGTGCCAACGTCGCACAGACAAAGGATGATGAAGCCGTCCTGAACTGGTTTCGCGCCAAATGGGGCGTTACGGCTGTTGTGGAGCCTTCCACGCATGGCTTTGAACTGCTGGCCTGGATCCTGCCCGCCGCCGGTTTGGGCTTGGGACTTATGCTGGTCGTCGTGTTGATCCGCAATTGGAAAATGCGCCCGGCGCCGGTTGCCGCCGCAGACATGAGTCTTGCCCCCGATCTTGAAATTCTCCGCGAGCGCGCCCGCCGGGAGACTGAGCTATGAATCCGGCCATCTTTGACTACATCATCAAGATGGTGTGTTGCGTTTTTGCGGCTGGCATTTTGATTTACGTCTTCTATCCCAGCCGTGATACCGATACTGGAGTCACCAAGACCCGGACCGCCTACCTCAATGAGCGCAAAGAAGTGGTCTATGAGAACCTGCGCGACCTGAGTTTTGAATTTAAGTCCGGTAAATTTACCCAGGCTGACTATGACGGCATGCGTCTTGGCCTGGAAGCAGAGGCTGCGCGCATCCTGGCCGAAATCGAAATGCTGGAATCGGCGAAAGCCTGAAGGAGTCCATCCCATTGAAGCAAGTTGCGTTCACACTTCTCCTTGTCTGTTCACTTGCCGCCGCGGCGGACACGCTGAAGGGCGTTGTGCAGAACAGCACTACCAATAAGCCTTCTGCGGGCGATGAAGTTACGCTCAAGAAAATTGGCAATGGCATGGAGGATGTTGCCAAGACAAAGACCAACGCCAGGGGAGAGTTCACGTTTAACGTTCCTCCGGCGCAGCAGCCCTATTTGGTCTGGGTACAGCATCAGGGAGTCACTTACACCCAAGCGGGTTTGCCGGGAGGCGTGCCCGTGGCAGTGCGGGTTTTTGATGCGGCCAGCAGCATCAAAGAAATCAGCATTCTTGACCATGCCATCGCAATCCAGACGTCTGAAGATGGCGCCACGTTGAGCGGCGAAGAGTTTTATACCGTGGGGAACCAATCATCGCCGCCCCGGACTCTCACTGGAAAACAAACGCTGGAGTTCTATCTGCCTGAAGGCGCTTCGCTCAGCGAGTCCAGCGTTCAGACCGGCAAAACACAGTTGAAGACGGCGGTGGTTCCCGCTGGAGAAAAAAATAAATACGCTTTCGTCTTTCCAATACGGCCGGGGCAGACCCAGTTTCACATCCTGTACACGCTGCCCTACTCCGGAAAACTGGAGCTCGACCCACGCTCCGATTTGCCGACAGGAACATTGATGGTGGCAGCACCTGACTCGATCAAGTTTGCCGCCAGTGACAGCGCCGTCTATGAGGCAAAATCCAATCCTCAATTCAAGAGCGTAAATTTTTTCATCGCCAAAAACGTCACGCCAAAACAGAAAGTAGCTTTCACGATTTCAGGCAAAGGCGCAATGCCGCGTGAGCAGGAGCAGACCGCCTCGAACGGCGGCGCACCCGGAGAGCCCGCTGGTCCCGGCGGCGGTCTGGGTGTGCCCAATGAAAGACCTGATCCTCTCCATTCCGGGCAATGGCTCTTCCTGGGTGTGTTGTCGCTCTTTCTGGCTGCGGGCGGAGTCTTTGTTTACACCTCCAACCAGAATGTAGCTGCCACGGCAGGTCCGGCCATCCCGCAAGATCGCTCTGCCTTGCTGATGGAAGCCATGAAAGAAGAAGTATTTCAGCTTGAATCAGACCGCTTGCAAGGCAAGATCAATCCGCAGGACTATCAGACCGCCAAAGCAGCGCTGGATAAAACATTGCAGCGCGCGGTGCAGCGGCAGTCAAAGTAATACATCATGCCAATGCCAAGGCAGTGTTGTTTATCATTTATCATTCATCAGATAAACCAATGGCCATAATCGTTAAATCTTCCTCGTTGCATGGCGCCGGCGTTTACACCACTGCTCCCATAAAAAAAGGCACTCTCATCCTGGAATATACGGGCCCTCGGCTTACAGCAAAGGCTTGCGAAGGAATGTATGCGGATACCGAGGTAACGTACCTCTTTGCCATGGATGACGGCGACACAATCATCGATGGCTTCGGCATGGCCGCTTTCGTAAACCATACTTGTGACCCGAACTGCGAAACCGATCAGATCGACAACCGAATTTGGATCATGGCCCTTCGCGACATCGAAGCCGGAGAAGAGCTCACCTATGACTACAATCTCTTTGATGGCGATATCGGCGAGAGCGCGCCGTGCTATTGCGGTCTGAAAAACTGCCGCCGCACCATGTTTTCTGAGGAGGAAGTTGCGCGCCAGAAAAAAGTTCTGCGCCAGCGCAAGAAGCGGAGGGAAGCCGCTCGCCTGCGTCGCAAAAAAGAAAAACGGGTGGCAGCCCGGAGGGGTTAGCGAAAGCCCTGACCAGCTTCTAAAAGGCAGTGCCGCCGCTTCTGGCGACGGCATTGCGTGTTTTCTACGAAATCAATTTCGATCTATCTTGGCGTCGGCGCAGAAGTCCCATTCCAACTCACTGGCTGGTCCACGCGGATAAGCATCCCAGCGGACGCAGGAAGATGCACATCTTTTCCATTAGTCGCTACCACGTAGCCACCGCCGGAAAGCGTACCAATGGCTAAGCCCTTGATCGGTCCGCCGAAATTCCGACCCTGTTCAGTAGCCCCAATGGCACTTCTGCTCGGTTCGCCCTGGCCTTCTTTAATCACCTTCTTGGAATTCTTGCTGCTGCTATCGTGTACTGAAACCAAGGTTGCTGTCAGCGGCAGTGTCTGGCCACTGGGAAGCACTACGTCCCTGAAGCGCAGGCTCAGCTTGGGCTTATCCTTAAGAGCGGCCAGCGTCTTCTCATCGTCTGACTCAGCTACTTCGCCCTCTACACGAGCGCCTGCAGGAATAACCACCGCGCCATTATTCGCCCGCACTGGATCACTCACCGTGGCAGTAAAGCGATCACCCGGCTTGGAAGTCTTGCTAAAGAGGGGGGTATCCAGGGCTGCATGGATTTCCGTACCCGCACCCACTTCATCGAGCACGGCTGTGTTTGCGCTCTGGGCAGGGTTCGCCGCTTGTCCATTATTCCCTTGTGGCATGTCGGCGGGCGATGTGCGTGCAGGCGGTACGGCGCCATTATTGGGATTCGGTATGGCCGGATTTTGCGCTTGCCGCGTGGTTGCCGGGCTATTGTTGGTTCCGGGCGGGTTCTGGGCAAACCCCATGGCCGCAGCCACAAGCACGAACAGTATGAGCGTGGCTGTCCTGCGCATAAAGTAAACGTCCTCCATGTGGTTACACCACAGGTGAGAAGCTGCCAATTGATCGCAGGTTGGCCTGGGTCAGCCCTCTTTTTTGCCAAATCCAGCATCTCTGTTAAAGAGACAGCTGTAGGCCGTCACACGTTATAATGTTTCTTGGTCGATGAACCGGTTCTGATCTTACCGCTACAGGAGTTCCCAAATTGACATCCAATGGTCAGCCTTCCAAACCCCGAGTCTTGGTGGTGGATGACGAGCGCGTTATCGCCGACACCCTGGCGATAATTCTCAATCAGAACGGATTTGACGCTTCAGCCGTCTATACGGGAACTGCGGCCGTGGATCGCGCCCGCGAAACCAAGCCCGACCTGATCATTAGCGATGTAATCATGCCGGATATGAACGGCATTGAAGCTGCCATCCGGATCCGTAAGGCACTGCCCGGATGCAAGATTCTTCTCTTTTCCGGCCAGGCTGCAACCGCCGATTTACTGGAAAAAGCCCGCGCCCAAGGGCACGAGTTTGAGATTCTTGCAAAACCAGTTCATCCCCAGGATTTACTGGCAAAGTTGAGGAATTAGGACTTAACCACAAAGGTCACGAAGGCCCACAAAGGACTTAGGTGACTCCTCGGTTCAACTTCTTTGTGGTCCTTCGTGTCCTTCGTGTCCTTTGTGGTTACAGCTCTCTTCTGCCTTCCATCGCCTTCAGCATCGTCACTTCATCAGCATATTCAATGTCGCTACCGGCGGGAATTCCGGTGGCAATCCTCGTGATCTTTACGCCTGGACGCTTCAGCAAACCAGTAAGATGAACGGCGGTCGCCTCGCCTTCAATCGTTGGATTAGTTGCGATAATGACTTCATCCAGGCTGCCACTCTCAATTCGTCTCATCAGCGACGGTATCCGTAAATGCTCCGGCCCGACCCCATGCAGGGGAGAAATGGCTCCGTGAAGCACATGGTAAACGCCGTTATAAAACCGGGCCTTCTCAATGGAAGCAATATTCGTGGGCTCTTCAACCACGCAAACCAATCGCTGATTTCTAGTGGCGCTGGTGCAATAGCTACACGGATCAACATCCGTGATGTTGCTACATACGGAGCAAAGGTGAAGTTTCTCTTTAAGGTTGCGGATGGCCGCGGCCAGATCATCGGCATCTTCGGCGCTGGAGCGCAATATGTGAAATGCCAGACGCTGGGCGCTCTTGCCGCCAATGCCCGGAAGTTTTTTTAACTCATCAATCAGTCGAGCCATTGGCTCGGCGAACTTTGACACAGGTCCCTCTAAATTCCCGGAATTCCCATTCCGCCCAGCATGCCGCCCACGGTCGATTGCATTGCTTCATCCACCTTCTGCCCCGCCGCGTTGACGGCTGCAGTCACAAGGTCCTGCAGCATCTCCACGTCGCCGGATTTCACCGCTTCCGGATCGATCTTTGTCGCTAGCACCTGCTTCTGCCCATTCATCTTGATGGTGACCGTGCCGCCGCCGGAAGAAGCCTCGACAACCGTCTGCTTCATCTTGCTCTGCAGGTCTTGTGCCTGCTTCTGTGCGTTCTCCAACATCTCTTGAAATTGGCGTGAATTAAATCCGCCCATGGCTTCTCCTAGTTCTTATCGCGATGATCAATCACCGTGCGAATCTCTGCGCCAAATTTCTCGCGCATGCGCTGTACGATTGGGTCTTCTGCCGCGCGGCTGCGCGCGCTGGCGCCATTGCGTGGCCGCACCACGGCCGTCGCTCCATTCGATGCCCCAGCAACACCGCTCACCACATTGACTTTTGCTGGGCGTCCCATTGCCGTGCTGGCGGCGGCATTGGCCAGGCGCTTGGGTTCCGCGCTCATCATCAAATCAATTACCGCCGCCGATTGAGCAATGCTCACAACAACTTCATTCCCCTTCAGTGTCACACTGCCGCTTTCCAGCGTTGAAGCCAACATCTTGTGCCCTGCTTTCTCCAACTCCGCCAACACGTGGCCCATGACCCTCCCAGGATCTTCGGTAGATTCTGGCTCTTCCACTGCAACTGCTATAGCCGCTGCAGACGTCTGTTCTTGGACCGCTGTCACGGTTGCTGCTGACATTTCCGGGTCGAAGCTGCGGCCTTTGCGGGCACGATCAGCTTCAAACGGCGAAACGGGGCTTTGCTGCCTCGGAACACCGCCTATTGCTGGGGCCGTCGAGGAAGCATTGACAGGTGCGGGCCGCGTCGACGCCACCCGTTGCACGTCAGGGATTTTCTGAGTTTCTGCGCTAACCTGGCTCAGTATCTGTTCCAACGGAAGAATACGCTGCGCGTGGACCAACTTCAGTACGCCAAGTTCAAGATGAAATCTTTGCTCCTGCCGGTATCCCAATTCATCGAAAGTGCGAAGCATAATCTGAAGAAACCGCGCCAGCTCTTCCTCAGAAAACTGGCTGGCCACCCGTCCCACGCGTGCACGTTCGTCCGATGAGATTTGCAGCAGCGACGAATCGTCGCCCGCTACTTTGGCAACCACTGTATTACGCAGAAAACGTACCAACTGCCGGGCAAAATGCGCTGGGTTGTGTCCTTCAGTCATGAGCCGGTCAAGTGTTCGCAAAGCTTCTTCACTGGAACCACGCGACACGGTGCCCATCAAATCTTCAAAAACCTCAGAGCCCACGTTCCCAACCAGCCCGCGCACCAGTTCACCGCTGAGCTTGGTGCCGCAGCAAGCGATGGCCTGGTCCATGATGGAGAGAGCGTCGCGCATGGAACCATCGCCGGCCTCAGCCAGCACAGCCAATGCTTCATCGTCTGTTTGAATATTTTCTTTGGCGGCAATCGCGCCCAATTGGCTGACAATCTCATCGAACTTGACCGCGTGGAAACTGAAATGCTGGCAGCGCGACCGGATGGTCTGCGGAATATCCTCGGCCTGCGTGGTCGCCATCATAAAGATAATGTGTGGCGGTGGCTCTTCCAGTGTCTTGAGCAGAGCATTGAACGCCGCATCGGTAATCTGGTGCGCTTCGTCCAGAATGTAAATTTTGAAACGATCACGCGCCGGTCGATACCGTGCTGCATCGCGCAGCTCCCGTATCTCATCAATGCCGCGGTTCGTCGCCGCATCGATTTCAATTACATCCACCGAGCTACCTGCACGCACTTCCACGCATGAGTCGCACATGCCACAGGGTTCTGGCGTCGGCTTGTCCGCTTTGCCATCAATACCACGGCAATTCAGCGCCATAGCCAGAATGCGAGCAATGGTCGTTTTGCCGATGCCGCGATGACCGCTGAAGATATAACCGTGCGCAATCCGCTGCTGATCGATGGCATTCTTCAGGGTGCGGGTCACGTGTTCCTGCCCAATTACCTCAGAAAAACGCTGTGGCCGGTACTTGCGCGCTAGAACTTGATAGCTCATGCTGGAACTTAGATTATACCGCTTTCAAGCGGACAGATTTTCAACAGGCAAACCCGGAGAGCCATCCGGTTCATGGCCTCTCTTCTGTGTTCTCCGCAAGATTAGAATGATTTGTGCTTCATTGGACTAACCCTTCGCTGAGGCGTTCACGCCCGACTAGACTAGTCGGTGAAAGGCTTCATCCATCGCTTCGGGAGAAGCTGGCATGCCGCGGTCGATCCACCACATCATGGATGAAAACAGTGCGCCCGCCAACGCATGAGCCGTGGCGGAAAGCTGCGCGAGCACAGTTCCCTGTCCGCTGGTCAGCTTCACAAGACGCTTCTCAATGGCGCGGGCAAAGTGTCCTTGGCCCAACTCCATCACATCGTGCATTTTGCCGGCGGCGACCAGCGCATCGCGGAAAATCTTCACATCGGCAATGTGGGAAAACAACTCGCGCACGGGAGCAACACGCGTTGAGCTTTCGCCGCTCCGATCCAGCATGCTGGACATCATTTCCCAGAAGTCCTCAACATCGCTGATGAACAGATCGTCTTTATCGCGGTAGTGTGTGTAAAAAGTGGAGCGACCGACTCCGGCGCGATCCAGCACATCCTGCACGGTAATAGACTTGAACGGTCTCTCATGCATTAACTCAACCAGCGCATCACCAAGCGCGTCTCTCGTCCGGAGCGTGCGCCTGTCAGTTCTCGGCTTGCCTTTCACTTTGGCGGGAGACTTTGTCCGGGACTTTTCCGCGCGTGTTGATTTAGCTCCCGGCTTTTTTCCGGACATTGTCGGCCCCTTTGTTCCGTAACTCGGCTTTTCCGGTCAGGGCATATTGACTGCGCTGCGTTTCAATTTTAACGTCACACTCATGACAGACGATCGCAAGAGCGGAATCGCATTGATTACGGGAATGGCGGGCACCATTATAACCATGGCGCTCCATCCAACCGGACACGATCTGATCTCTGGACACGCTGCTTCCATGATGCAACTGAATGTGGCGGTTCATACGCTGGCCCTGGTGTGCGTTCCCATACTATTTCTGGGCGCGCTTGGCCTGACACAACGGCTAGCCTCGCCCAACCGGCTTGCGCTGTCAGGGCTGGTGCTGTTTGGATTTGCCGAGGTTGCAGTGATGATTGCAGCAGCGGCAAGCGGACTGATTACGCCCGGTCTCTTTCATCACATGTCAGAGGCCGGCCCGGCTGCAGCCGACGCATGGCGCGCCGCTATGGCACTCAATGGACATTTGAACCAGGCATTTGCCCTGATCTTTACCGTGGCCTCATCGGTTGCGATTGTGTTCTGGTCAGCAGCAATCCTAAAAAGCAGCATCTTCAACCGGGCACTTGGAATTTACGGATGTATTCTGGGCCCCCTGACCATCCTAGGTGTTCTTTCCGGACATATACGGCTTAACGTGCACGGTTTTGGCATGGTCGTAATCGGACAAGCAGTCTGGTTCATCAGCGCTGGTGTTATTCTCTGGAATGAAAAGCAAGAACCTGCGCAGCCGACGTCCCCTTAGTTCGAGCCAGCGCTGCTAATACTCGTTATCCAAGCAGCCGCTTTTTCTATTACGAAAGTTTTACACCCGCAACGCCTCATCTCTCTCCTCATCGTGAGCTCCGCGAAAAACCTGCTGGCGAGCGCACCTCTCAAATCCCCGTGGCATCTCACCGATTATTCCCAAAGGAAAGGTCGTGTTGTTATGAGCGAAGCTGCACGCATTCACCTAAGGAATGCTCAAGGCCGCCGTTACCGGGCAGCTACTGCATTCCGCTGGGGTGCGCTGATCACCGGGGGCGCGCTTGCCCTAATAGGATTGTCTAAACGTTCCAAATCCGGCGTTGCCATTGCAACCGCCGGCGGACTTCTATCTTATGCGGGAGCCAAGGCCGGCACCCGCCAACGGGAACTGATCGCCCGCAGCAGTATCCTGCTGAACTGTACTCCGGAACAGGCGTACGAGTTCTGGAGTAAGTTTGAAAACTTGCCGCTATTCATGCGTCATCTTGAATCCGTCACGCTCCTGAGCGATAGCCGCTCCAGGTGGACCGCCATTGGCCCGCTGGGCAGGCGCGTTATCTGGGACGCAGAAATTGCTTTTGATCGCAAAGACGATGTGATCGCATGGCGTTCCCTGCCCGATTCTGAAATTTACGTCGATGGCATCGTCAAGTTCCGCAATGCTCCTGGGAACCGTGGAACCATTATCACCGTGGTTGTGGTTTATCAGCCGCCAGCAGGCGCCATTGGGGGAGCGTTGGCCAAAATTCTAGGCAAAGACCCCAGCTTTATGATGCGTCAAGACCTGCGTCGTCTGAAAGCCCTGATTGAAGCCGGCGAAATTCCTACCGTAGAAGGCCAGTCGCATGGGCCACGTTCTGGGATGGCAGCCATTGCGCGCGTGCTCAACCCAGACGATCCCATCAAGGGCGAAGGAAATTTAACTGACATTGCAAACGCCAAAAGGAGGGCCTCATGAAAGCAGTTTGCTGGATGGGCACTGAGAAGATGACTGTGGAGAACGTGCCCGATCCAAAAATTCTGAATCCGCGCGATGCGATTGTCCGCATTACCAGCACCTGCATTTGCGGTTCTGATCTGCACTTATACAACGGATTGATGCCTACCATGGAGCAAGGCGACATCATGGGCCATGAGTTCATGGGCGAAGTAGTGGAAATTGGCGCGGGCGTCGACCGTGAAAAACTAAAGGTGGGTGATCGGGTGGTCGTACCCTTCACCATTGCCTGCGGGCGGTGTTTCTTCTGCCAGCAGCAATTGTGGTCCTGCTGTGACAATTCAAACCCCAACTACTGGATTGCTGAAAAGCTGATGGGCTATTCGCCTTCAGGTTTATTCGGTTACACACACATGCTGGGCGGCTACGCCGGAGGCCAGGCGCAATACGCTCGCGTACCATTTGCTGACGTGGGCCCATTGAAAATTCCGGCCGGCATTCCCGACGAACAAGTCGTCTTTCTCTCAGACATTTTTCCAACAGGTTATATGGGCGCGGAAAACTGCAACATCAAGCCTGGCGACACGGTGGCAATCTGGGGCTGCGGCCCTGTGGGACAGTTCGCGATTCGCAGCGCTTTCCTTCTCGGCGCTGAACGTGTGATCGCCATTGACCGCTTTGACTACCGTCTGCAACTGGCCGAGCAGGCTGGCGCGGAAATCATCAATTATGAAGAAGTTGACGACGTCGTTCAGCTTCTGAAAGACATGACCGGCAACATCGGTCCAGACGCCTGCATGGACGCCGTGGGAATGGAAGCGCATTACAGCGGACCAATGTGGGCCATCGACAGGACAAAGCAGATGTTAAAGATGCAGCCTGACCGTCCTGGAGTCCTGCGGCAGGCCATTATGGCCTGCCGTAAGGGTGGTACGGTTTCCGTCCCGGGTGTGTACGGCGGATTCATCGACAAAATGCCAATGGGCGCTTATGTGAATAAAGCCCTGACCATGAAGACCGGCCAGACGCACATGATGCGCTACATGAAACCGCTGCTGGAGTTGATTCAGGGTGGCAAGATCGATCCCAGCTTTGTCATAAGCCACCGGGTGCCCATCGACAAGGCCCCTGAGATGTACAAAGTGTTCCGCGACAAGCAGGACCATTGCACCAAGGTTGTTCTTGATCCGTGGGCAAATGGAGCCGCAGCTTAGTCGCATTCTCTGATTTGTTGGCAGACCGCGCCGGCTCATACCGGCGCGCGTCTGTCATTTATTCCAAACACACTCATATTGAAAAGCATTTATTTCTGAAGGAAAGGAATCACAAAATGGCTAATGAAAATCTGAAAGGCAAGAAAATAGCAATTTTGGTCACCGATGGATTTGAGCAAGTCGAGCTATTGCAACCTCGCGAAGCTTTGAACAAAGCCGGTGCTGAAACCAAAGTCGTATCGCTGAAAGAAGGGCCCGTAAAGGGCTGGGACATGACAAAGTGGGGCAAGGAAGTCCCGGCAGATCTCACGCTTGATAACGCAAAGCCGGAAGACTTTGACGCTCTACTGCTTCCCGGCGGAGTGATCAACCCAGACAAGCTGCGCATGGAACCGAAGGCCGTCGCTTTCGTGAAATCGTTCTTTGACGCAGGCAAACCCGTGGCGGCAATCTGCCATGGTCCATGGACGATCATTGAAGCCGGCGTGGCGCGCGGCCGCAAGATCGCGTCGTGGCCTTCGCTCAAGACTGATATCCGCAATGCCGGTGCGGAGTGGGTCGATAAGGAAGCAGTCACCGACGGCAATCTTGTGACAGCCCGCAAGCCCGATGATATTCCCGCATTCAATCGCGCCATGATCGAGCTGTTTAGCGCAGGAGTTCAACAAAAGCGGCCAGCCGCGTAAGATTTAAAATAACGTATAAGCTATGACAAAACCCGCTGGGCCTGAGCTCAGCGGGTTTTTATATCTAAATCGTTACAGTCCACGATAATGGAACTGTTTGAATGCCAAATGTGAAAATCACGGCGCTTCGATCAACTCCATTTTCCCGTCACGCTTGCGATGCAGCACCTTCACTCTGCCTTCCAGATCGCGAAAAACAAATACTTCGCGGTCGCGAAATTCTGCTTCTTTTACCGCTTCCTCCAAAGTCAAAGGCTTGTATGAGACCGAATCAGAGCTCTTGGTCACGTGCGTCTCAGTCACTTTTACTCTGCTGGGAAAACTGTGGACCTTTACCGGCACAGCCGTCGTCAGGTCGCCGTTTACTGCAATGGCGATCGTGGGTTCTTGTTGCGACTCGCCGGCTAATTCCATTTTTTTTCGTGCCTGGCGTTTCTTGCTCTTCCATCGCGTCTTGTATTTCACGGCCTGGCGCTCGATCTTGTCCAGCGCTCCTCCTATTGCTGTATTCATCTCCTGGGCTTCAGAGAGGCCAACAATCGGGGCGTGATTGCGCACTGTAATTGTGATCTCCGCAATATGACGGCGTTTCTCCGTTGAGAGAATCACGTGCGTCTCAAATGTGCCAAGGATTTTCTGGATTTTTTCAAGCCCGCCTTCGACCTGCTTGCGGGTGATAGGAGTGATTTCGTACTGGCGGCCAGTATATTCGACGTTCATTGACTCCCTCCTGAAATTGGGTCCAACTGAGAGTCGTCTGCCGGGTGCTTTGGGAGATACGGCACGGGTACAGGCGGCTTTTTAACGTCTGCCCGAAAAGCGCCGGCTCGGATGTGTCCGCGCTTCCCGATTTAGCTCTTCGTCCTCCTTTGATGCGTGCTGGGTATCTTCATGTCTTCGCGATATTTCGCCACTGTGCGCCGCGTCACCTGGATGCCTTGCGACTGCAAGACGCGTGTGATCTGGTCGTCGGTCAGCGGATGGGCAGGATCTTCTTCTTCAATCAGCTTCTTAACGCGGCGCTTCAGGATCAGCAGCGATGTGCCCGCGCCTTCAGGGCCCTGCACGCTTTCTGAGAAAAAGTAGCGCAGTTCAAACACACCTTGCGAAGTATGAACGTATTTGCTGGCAACTGCCCGGCTCACCGTGGATGGATGAACTCCAATCTCTTCTGCGACCTCTTTGATCATCATCGGCTTGAGCTGGTCAATACCCTGATCAAGAAAATCCCGCTGCCGTCCGATGATGGCGTAACAAACTTTTAGGATCGTCTGCCGTCTTTGTTCAATGTTTTTAATCAGTTGCACCGCGGATTTATAGCGCTCTTTCACGTAGGACTTTACGTCCTTCTCCACGCCGCCATTCTGGTTCAGCATCTTCCGATATGTCGGGCTCACGCGAAGCTGCGGCAGGTCTTCATCGTTCATCAGGACCAGATACTCGTCACCATGCTTCACAAAGGCAACGTCCGGCTCAATCAGCTTGGGCTCAACCTTGTTATAGCGAAGACCCGGCTTGGGATCGAGCGTGCGAATAAACTCATGCGCCTGGATCACCGCTTCCATGGGGCGCGCAATGGCCTTGGCGATTTCTTTATATTGCTTGTTCTGCAGAAAGTGGAGTTGCTTGTCTACAATCTTTAAAGCGTCTTCAACCACTTGATCGTTTTCAGGATCGTCGGAACCTTCCATGTCTCGCGTCTTGATCAGGTGCTCAAGCTGGGCCATCAGGCACTCTCGCAGATCGCGCGCCGCCACGCCTACTGGATCAAAATGCTGGATCAGCGCGATCGCTTCTCGCAGGTCATCGCGCGTGAACTGCAGAACCGGAGCAAACCCATTGTTCTTCTCTGCCGCAACTGCTTCCGGCGTGGGCTCATGGGAGACGATCAGTTCCAGGTGAGAAGGTTCGGCTGGCGTATCCGCCAGAGTGACATCTGTAGGTGCAACTTCAGGAGCAGGATCTTCGGATTCCTGGGCGTGTGCCACCCCCATTAACTCATCGTCTGAAGCAGTAAGGTAGCCTTCCTCGTTTAAATTGCCAATCACCAGTTCCGCTGGGGCATAGACCGCAGGACGTACTGTGACGGAACCTAACTGCCACATGAGATGGTCAGAGAGAGTCCCCGGTTTGGAGAGGAAATTTTCAAAGGATGGCCGGTCGATCTCTTCCAGATCGGCGGAGTTGCGATAGCCGGGATCAAGGTAATCGCGGAAGAATGAGCCGAAATCGATCTCATCAAAGGGATCTTTCTTTTCGGCCTCGGGGCCGGTTTCATCCTTCTCTTTAATGTCGATTGCGTCCTGGCGTTCATGGGCCTCTTGCTTTCCGGCAATCTCATCCAGCAGTGGGACAGTGGAATCCAGCTCCTCCAACACGGGGTTCTCCACCATTTCCGTGTTGATCATCTCCTTGAGCTCCAGCTTGTTGAGCGCGAGCACGCTCACCATCTGGACCAGCCCTGGAGTGAGAATCTGCTTTTGCGAGACTCTCAGATTCAGTTTGTTTTGGAGTAAAACCATCCCTGCTTCTTTAGTTAAATTCTACTATCACACGCTGGCCCGTGGCCCAAAAGAGTACCGTCGTAATTCGACTATTTTTGCTTCTTACCTGACGCAATTAAACAAATGAAAAACTCTCTCCCAGATAGACTCTTTTCACCTCTGGATCGTTGCCAAGCTGCTCCGGCGTACCGGTGCGGAAAATGCGGCCTTCATTGATGATATAAGCGCGATCCGTCACTGACAGCGTTTCGCGCACGTTGTGATCAGTGATCAACACACCGATGCCGCTTCCCTTCAAATCAAAAATTATCTTTTGCAGGTCGAGCACGGCAATGGGGTCAATGCCTGAAAATGGTTCATCCAGCAGAATGAACTTTGGTGCAATACAAAGCGCGCGCGCGATTTCCACTCTGCGCCGCTCTCCACCGGAAAGCGCATAGCCCATATTGTTGCGAATATGTCCAAGCCCTAGCTCATCAATCAACTGATCACGCTTGCGCCGGCGCTCCTGCCATGAGATGGGCTGCACTTCCAGCACAGCCATAATGTTTTCTTCCACACTCAATTTGCGAAATACCGAAGGCTCCTGCGGAAGATAGCTGATGCCGTAATTCCTGGCGCGCAGGTACATGGGAACATTGGAGATGTCCTGACCGTCCACAAGAATGCGGCCGCTATCCGGGGGCACAAGCCCCACAATCATGTAAAAAGATGTAGTTTTGCCGGCGCCGTTGGGGCCCAAAAGCCCGACCACTTCAGCTTGGTTGATATGAAGACTGACGCCGTTGACTACCCTGCGCCCGCGGTACGATTTCGCGATTTCGTCCGTGGCCAAGGTCTGCATTTACTTCTTGCTCGCGTCTGGAATCCTGTTTGGAATCTCGGTTTTGGATGTTTCTCCGCTACCTACCAGAACCCTACCATCGTGGGTAAAGAAAGTCAACGAATCGCCCGAAATTTGGCCCCGTTCGGCATCAAAAATGCTAGGGAGTTTTTCCGAGGTGCCAGTAAGCACCATTTTTTCCTCTGCAGCGGTATACACCAGCTTGTTCCCAGTGGCCTTCCGGCTTCCTTGCTCAATCTTGATATCTCCTTGCGCTTCAATACGTTCCAGCTGGCTGGCACTCTGATTTTCGGCTTGGCCTTTCTTTGGCAGCAGGATCACCTGAACGCTGGCTGACGTGATAGTGGCATCCTGGGCCCGGACCACCACATTGCCGCTAAAGACCGCCCTGCGCTCCGCATCGACGTAAGAGAGCCTATCTGACATCACATTTACCGGGGTTAGCTTGCCATTTTTATCCTTTTGCACAAAAACTGATGCAACATGGTCACCCTGTCCACCTTGGGCTTGAAGGCTGCGCTTCGTCCGATCAAAACTGATGGTTGGCGCTTCCACGATGTTTGGACCTTGCCACAGACGGGCTTTGGCGTAGCGGGCGACTCCGGTAGCAGAGTTCAGGGTGGCAGTTGAGCCCGTAACATGGATTGGGTCAGCCGAGCCCAGCATGGCCCCGCCCGGCTGGGCACCCATCTTGGAATAAGTGGTCTTTACGTTGTCCTGGGCAAAAGCGTTGCGAGTTTTGCGATTTAGTTGGATGCTGTCGGCTGTGAGCGCAATACCCTGGTTCGCGTCAATGACACGTGGTGATCCGGAAAGAAGGATCGTTTCCTCGGCTGCGGCATATTTGGCGCGCTCGGCAGAAGCCGTTTGTGTTCCTTCCTGATAACGGAAATCGCCGGTCTGATCGGCTGAAACAATCTCACCTTTGTCATTGAACTTTGCCGTGAGTTCGCGCGATGTGAGAATGCGGTCCGGCTTGCCCGGAACAGAATCAACAATTTTGGCATCGGGCGTTCCATAGAGAGATACCGGACGATTCTGGTCATTGAAAACGGTTTCAAAATGTCCTGCGCTGATCGTGGTCTTGCCCGTAGCCTGCTCGCGTACAATCTCCGCCGGTCCGCCGGAAGTAACGGCCTTCTCCAATCGGCGGCCATCCTTCACAGAAAGATCCAGTGCAACTGCATGCAACTCCTGTGACTTTCCGGCTGGGCCCTGTTTCAGTTGGACTGAATCTTCCGCCCTTGCCTTGCTTAGCCGATTATCAGCCACAAACGTGAGTAATATCTTGCCAGCCTTGCCTTGCGCAGGAGAATCACCTTTGCTCAGGAAAGTTACGCCACCGGAAAGAACGCCTCTTCGCGCCTGGTTCGCGCCCGTCATTTCCAGCTCACCTTCAGGAGCGTTAATCTCAAACGCCTTTGCGCCGGTGCTGGATGCATGCAGGTTCCCAGAACCAACAACGCGCTCAATATTATTGTCATCGCTCATGAAAACCGTGACTTTATCAGCGGAAATCACACGCTGTTGTTCCTCGACTTTGGCAGACTGCATCACGATCCTGCTCGGGTTTTTGGTGATTGTGGCGCTCTGGCCTGTGATGGTGGCTTTGCGCGGACCGGTGCTGGTAATTCGCACAGCCGACTTCAACGTAAGCACGCCGCCGTGCGAATCGTACGTTGCACCCACCGCCGATCCATTTCCTTCCGGCACGCGAAACTCAATCGCCGCTTTGGTCTGGGCAATTCCGGTATTCTCACTAAAGGTAAGACCGCTCGTCTTTACGTGAATCAGGTTCTTGGTTTCCGCCGCTGGCCCGCCTGCGGGAGTTGCAGCGGAGGAAACAGCCTCCAGATCAATGCGGACTTCCCCCTCCGCAGAGACAACTTTTGCGACCGGATCATACCCGAAATCGGCGCCGTAAATCTGGTCGGAGCGGTCCTGGTTGCGTCCAAAAACTGTGATGCTGACATCGTGCAGCGCCGCGCGTCCACCCTCTTTATATTGCTGGACGCTGGCTGCATGGATGGTAAAGAGCGTCTTTCCGCCTTCTGACTTGGAGAGATTGAAACCTGTTGCGCTTTTTTCCACGCCAGAAGGGATGTTCTTGGGCATATCAGGAATCTTGTCCTGCGGCTTAAAGAACCCACGCAAATAGAATCCCAGGGCGATGACGAACACCATCACAGCGCCGCCGGCAAAGACTTTTCTTAGCCGCTTGGGATCAAAGGACATTTGCCTTTATGGTAAATGACAAAGAACGCGACATTCCCGTGGAATCAAAAACAAACAAGAGCTTAGTACTTCATCACCACCGTGCCTGCCAGCATGTCATGCAATCCGCGTTTGCGGTCAGTAAACCCAATCATGATGAAGCCGATATAGAAAAATATGGAAGAAAGAATCTTGGCAAAGAACCGTCCGGTGGAGCGCCCGAAACCAATCCGGTTACCTGCTTCATCCACCACTTTTAGGCGCAGAACTCTTTTCCCTATTGTTCCCTGCCATGAGGAACTGGTGAGCAGGGCTTCATAAAGCCACTGGCCGACAAAGGCCAGCGCAATGTAAATGAAGATCGAACTTAAAATCGTGACGATGAGCTCTGGAGAAGGCGGTTCCTGATTCTGCTCCGCTTCATGTGCGATGCGAATAATTGCCGGCAAGACCATGATAAAAAACAGAGGAGCCGCTACCGCGCTCAGGATAACGTGATCAATCAAGTGCGCCAGAAAACGAATCCAGAAACCGCCATAAGGCACAGCGGGAGCCGCAACATACGCGGCCGGAGGAGCAGCGGCATAAGCACGCGCCGGAGCTGCTGCCTGATTTGGGGCAAGGCCACTGGAAAGGGTTAAGCCACAACTCTGGCAAAACTGGGCCGTCGCAGGGTTCTGCGTGCCACACTTGGAGCAAAAGATAAAGTTTTCTGGCATAGCAGGGGCACTATAACTCCATTGGCCTTCAGCCGCAAACAGAAATTGCGGCCGGAGCTGACTTTCTAAAATCCTCTAAAGTCAATTCCAGACCTCCGAAGTCGGGATGAAAGTTCAGCCCGATTTTGTAGGCGACATCCAGATTGTCACCCGATTGCAGAGCTGCTGACTGGGCCCGTTCTGCCATCCGCCAGCCCACGGCTTCATAGTTGAAGCTGGCCCTGGCATTTGGCAGTCTCTGATTGACCCGCAACTTAATGTGCTTCTCCTTCAGAATCCTTGGCGGCATCAATAGGCTCACGCCGCAACTGGAAAACACCGGTTCACGGTTACCGTGGCCGAATGGCTCTAATCGGCCTAAATCATTAAGCAACTCTGGCGTCACCGAACTGAGAGGAATTTCAGCATCAATGCTCAGTTCCGGCAGCAAGTCTTCAGGTTTAAGCATGGCTTGCGCGTAAGTATTCAACCTTTGCCTTAAGGTAGGAACATCCTTGCTGGGCATGGCAAAACCGACTGCGTGGGCATGGCCGCCAAAGCGCGTAAATAGATCATGACAAGATTCGAGCGCATTCAGCAGATGGAACGCACTGATGGAGCGGCCCGACCCGTGAGCTTCTTCCGCATCCTTGGCAATTACGAGTGCCGGGCGGCCGGTCTTCTCCACGACCCGTGATGCCACAATCCCAACAACGCCTCGATGCCAACCATCGCCATCAAAAACCATGCAGAACTTCCCTGTAAGATCGGGCTCTGCTGCAAGCTGCTCATCTATATCCGCCACAATGCGCTGCTCTTCTGACTGGCGCTCCAGGTTCAGCTGATTCAGCTTTTCCGCGATATCTTTGCAACGGTCCTGATCTTTGCACGTGAAGAGTTCGATCACGTCGCGAGCCACGTCCATTCGTCCTGCTGCGTTGATGCGAGGCCCCAGGCGAAAGCCGACGTCGCCAGCGCCAATTGCGCGCTCGCCGGTCAGGCCGGAAACTTCCATTAAAGCTCTAAGTCCTCCGTTGACCGGACGCCGCAGCCCCTCCAAGCCTAAACGCGCGATCGTACGGTTCTCTCCGACCAGCGGAACCGCGTCCGCGATGGTGGCAATGGCTACCATCTTGAGAAAAGACGGAATCAGCTTTGCCTGGTCCACCTGATCTTTGAATTTGGCAAATAGCGCCTGCGCAATCTTGAACGCGACCCCTGCGCCGCACAGTTCTTTGCAGGGATAATCACAGCCCTGCTGGTTGGGATTGAGTACTGCCCACGCGTTCGGTACGCCTTCATGCGCTTCAGGCAGGTGATGGTCTGTAACGATCAGATCAATGCCGACGCGCCGCGCTGTCTCAGCCGCTTGAAATGCCCTTATGCCAGTATCCACGCTGATAACGACTTTTATTCCACCCGCAGCGGCCCGCTCGATGACATCGTCCTTGATGCCGTAACCCTCTTTGATCCGGTGCGGAACGTGAAAGTCCGCTGCGCCGCCGCATAGCTCAATCGCGGTTTTCAGGATCACTACGGCAGTGGTTCCGTCCACGTCATAGTCGCCATAAATCAGAATGCCTTCCTTGTTGGCGATGGCCGCACTCAGGCGCTCCACGGCAGCCGCCATTCCGCGCATCAGATAGGGGGAATACAGATGATCGAGTGAAGGCGAAAGGAAATTCGCCGCATTGGACGCAGTAATTCCGCGAAGGGCCAGAAGTCGGGCGACAATTGGGGAGACGTTGGCTTCGGCGCAAAGCGTTTCCACCTGGGCCGCATCGGGATTCGCAAATGACCAGCGCACCGGCTCTTACTCGTCGTCCTGATCGGTATCGTCAATCAGGATACCGTCATAATCATCGGCCGCGCTCTCCAGCCGCTGGTACGTGTCATACCACGGGGTGGAAACCTCATATAAAAACATCACGCCCTGGCAGGGAAATCCAAGCTGAAGATAGCCCACCTTGCCGACAAAGCTGCGCAGCCAACCGGCCTCTTCCAACTCTTCTTCATTCATGTACTCAATTTCCTGGAGCCGGTTCACCAGCAGGTCCACGTCTTCTTTGTCCAGCGAAACGTGATTCATGGTGACAAAACTCACGTTCGAAGCCTTGGCTAGCTCCACAAAGTCTTTCCAGCCATCAGGATGGTCTTCGTCGGTGGACCAGGGCACATTGGCGACCTCATCGCTCACGTACGCACTGAAGCGGCGCAGCCCATGGCCCTCAATAAAGGCCACCATATCATCTTTCAAAGTTGTCAGATCTTGTTCCATGCGGGATAAGAAACATCATATCGCGTTCACGGGGTAAAGACGAAGGCGAGCGATGGATCCTATAAGGGAAAGCTTCCGTTCACCGCAAAAAGCGCAGCTTGGATGCCATCGGAATATCCCAGCTCATTGGCGAATGCCAACGTCTTTTGTTTCTGTCCGTCTTATACAATGACATGTTTTGCCTGAGGGGAGAATTGCGAATGCGCAAATACCTGTTTTACAAGTCTGTCTTGTCTTTCATTGGATTGGTATTGTTTACCGCCGGCGTGGCGCTTGCCCAATCACCACAACCTACGCCACAAAAGCCAGACTTAAAGTCCACAAAAAAGGCGGGGAATGCCAAGACTCAGAACGCCGGTCCTACTACTCCCCCGGCAA
This sequence comes from Terriglobia bacterium, assembly GCA_020072645.1. Taxonomy (NCBI): domain Bacteria; kingdom Pseudomonadati; phylum Acidobacteriota; class Terriglobia; species Terriglobia bacterium. The sequence continues at coordinate 178,263 of JAIQGK010000006.1, read as the reverse complement.
ATCCAATGACCGCAAAGGTCAGTGATGCTCCGGCCCGTCCAGCGCCCAAATTCGATATCGCCAATATTGATAAGACGGTTGATCCCTGCGTGGATTTTTACCAGTATGCCTGTGGAAACTGGCTCAAAAATAATCCCATCCCCGGCGACCAGCCCATTTGGCTCAGCTTTGCTGAAGTGTACGAGCACAATCTGGAGGTTCTGCGCCAAATTCTGGAAAAAGCAGCCCAAAATGATCCGGGACGCAACGCCGTGACGCAAAAGATCGGCGACTTTTACGCCTCATGCATGGATGAAGCCGCCGCGAATAAAGCTGGCGCCACGCCGCTGAAGCCGGAATTGGACAGTATTGCAGCCATCAAAGACAAGACTCAGATGATTGAAGTGATGGCGCATGAGCAACTGATTGGTCCTAACCCCCTCTTGGGCTTTGGCTCCAGTCCTGACTTGCACAACGCAGATCAGACGATTGCCGCTATTGACCAGAGCGGCCTTTCTCTGCCTGACCGCGATTATTACCTGAAAGATGACGCTCCAACTGTCGCCATTCGCACTGCGTTTGTCGATCACATGAAAAAGGTGTTCTCATTGCTCGGGCAATCGCCTGAGCAAGCTGCCCAAAGCGCCGAAACCGTTCTGAAGATTGAAACTGATCTGGCCAAAGCCTTCATGGAGCGCACACTGCGTCGCGACCCCAAAAATCGCGACCACAAAATGACGGTCGCGCAGGCTGAGGCGCTGGCTCCCAACTTCCACCTTGACCGCTATTTCGCAGCCAGCGGCGCGCCATCTTTTGCTGAGCTGAATGTGGGCAATCCTGAGTACTTCAAGGCGATCAACCCGGTGATCGACTCCACTCCGCTGGACGCCTGGAAAACCTATATGACTTGGCAAATGGTGAACCATGCCGCCAGCTGGCTTTCAGACGATTTTGTGCAGGAAGACTTTAAATTCCAGCAGGCGATCACAGGACAAAAGGAATTGCCGGTACGGTGGAAGCGCTGCATCAACGCAACTGACAATGCTTTGGGCGAGGCCCTGGGCCAGCCTTACGTGGACGCCACCTTTGGCGCGGAAGGAAAGGCGCGCATGCTCAAGATGGTGGACGCGCTGGAACACTCACTAAAGGGTGACATTACTACTCTGCCCTGGATGACCGAAACCACCAAAAAAGAAGCGCTGGTCAAGCTGGCCGCCATCCGCAACAAGATCGGCTATCCCGATAAATGGCGCGATTACAGCAAACTAAAGGTCGTTCGCGGAGACATGATTGGCAATCTTTACCGCGCCAGCGAATTTGAATCCAACCGGCAATTGCAAAAGATCGGCAAGCCGGTGGACAAGCTGGAGTGGGGCATGACTCCGCCCACTGTGAACGCTTATTACAGCGGAAGCCACAATGAGATCGTCTTCCCCGCCGGTATTCTTCAGCCGCCATTCTTCGATCGCACGCTGGATGATGCCGTCAACATGGGCGGCATTGGACTGGTGATCGGGCATGAACTTACTCACGGCTTTGACGATCAGGGCCGCAAGTTCGATCCCAAAGGCAATCTTCGCGATTGGTGGACCGCTGAAGACGGTAAAGAATTTGAACAACGCGCAAGTTGCGTGGCCGATGAATACAGCTCATTTACCGCTGTTGACGACCTCAAACTGAATGGCCGCTTAACCCTGGGTGAAAATACCGCAGACAATGGCGGCGCTCGCATCGCTCTGATGGCGCTGCACGACCTCATGGCCCAGGCCAAAGAAGATCCTGACAAAAAGATTGATGGTTACACGCCCGATCAGCGTTTCTTCCTGGGCTTTGGCCGCGTCTGGTGCCAGAACACCACGCCGGAGCTGTCACGAATGCTGGTCCGCGTGGATCCGCATTCCCCCGGCAGATGGCGCGTGAACGGCGTTGTGCGCAACATGCCAGAATTTCAGAAAGCTTTCGGATGCAAACCCGGCCAGCCCATGGCGCCTGAAAATGCGTGCAGGGTATGGTGAGGCGTGAGGGTTTGATGTAGTCATTAGCAGGGGCACGGTTTTCAGCCGTGCCCTTTTGCATTTGCCTCGCGCTCCAGCCAGAATGGTGTGTGGTGAACGATCACATCCTTGAAGAACGAGAAACTCCCCCAACCCCGGCGACGGTGACGGCCTCCGCTCCACATCAGGAGTATTCACGTCGCCTTAAAGACCGTGAAACTCTAGCTGCGCAGCTCCAACGCAAGCATCTTTGGCTCGGCAACGCGCGCATCGTCCTTTTTGTCGCGATATTCGTCCAGTGCTGGATCACCGGCAAAACCGGCTCTCCGTCTCTTTATTGGCTGCTAGTTCCCATTGCTCTATTCGCCGTCCTCGTCGTCGCACACCGCCGCGTAGTGACTGCGCTCAATATGGCGAAGCGAGCGGTTTCCGTTTATAGCCTCGGACTCGCACGCATGGAAGATCGCTGGGCCGGAAGCGGTGCAACAGGTGAAGAATTCAAAGATCCGCTACATCTGTACGCGGAAGACCTGGATATTCTTGGCGAAGGCAGCCTGTTCCAGTTGCTATCGACCGCACGCACCAACATGGGCAAGCAGTGTCTGGCACGCTGGCTCCTGTCTCATGCTGAGGTGAAGGAAATCCAGGAGCGGCAAGCCGCGGTCGCCGAACTGAGGTCGCGACTTGATTTTCGGGAAGACCTTGCGGTAAGCGGCGAAAGCGAGCGCATTGCCGCCAAACCTGAAGCGCTGACCGCCTGGGCGCAGGAAGAAAGCGGCTTGAAGGATGGCCGATGGTGGGCGTTGGGTCTGGCCATTCTCAGCATGGCTGCGCTGGTCTTCGGCTTCATGGTGATGTGGACGCCCTTTATTATTCTTTTGCTGATCAATGGCATCATTACCTCCCGGGCCCGCCATCGTTTGCAAAAGATCTTTGCCGGTGTGAGCGACACCCATAAGGATCTTGATTCGCTGGCATTGCTGCTGCGTCGCATCGAAACAGAAAAGTTTGATTCTCCCTTGCTTCAGCAATTGCAGGCACGACTTCTTACCCATGGTTTGCCGCCATCGGCGTGTATCGCACGCCTTGACACATTGGCTGATCTGGATGATTCGCGCCACAACTGGTTCGTGCGGATCTTTGATATCCCACTGCTTTACTCGATGCAAATTGCTTTTGCGCTGGAGCGCTGGCGTCGCACCTACGGCGGCGGGATAAAGGCATGGCTGGATGTCGTGGGAGAAATCGAGACCCTTGTTTCAATTGCGGCTTACGCTTACGAGCATCCCCAGGACCAGTTCGCGGAATTCGCGCCGCCCGAGGCTGCAATCTGTTTCCAGGGCGATGGCCTTGGCCATCCTCTTTTACCCGACGACAAATGCGTGCGCAATGACGTCCAGCTGGGGGGGAACAGCCAGGTGCTTTTGGTGAGCGGCTCCAACATGTCCGGTAAGAGCACATATTTGCGCGTGATCGGCATCAATGCGGCCCTCGCGATGATGGGCGCTCCCGTGCGAGCCAAGCGCTTGCGGCTTTCCCGCGTTGCAGTAGGCGCTTCCATGCGTGTCTCTGACTCGCTGCAGAAAGGCATTTCCCATTTTTATGCCGAAATCAAAAGGCTCCGCCAAGTCGTGGACCTTTCGTCTACACAGCCAGCATTGTTTCTGCTCGATGAAGTTTTGCAGGGCACAAACTCGCATGATCGGCGGGTAGGCACAGAGGGTGTGCTGCGCACACTGGTTCGCAACGGCGCTATCGGTCTTGTCACAACCCACGACCTTGCCCTCACTTCTCTGGAGCAAGTTTTTTCCGAGCATGTACGCAACGCCCATTTCCAGGAACGCTTTGAAGACGACAGGCTTTCTTTCGATTATCGTCTCCGCCCCGGTGTGGTCACCACCAGCAATGGAATAGAACTAATGAAATCCATCGGACTCGATGTTTCTTAGTTCAGGTCGGTCTCCGCGTTAATGGTCATTCGATATCCACTGCATGGAATCACGATGCCGATATTCTGCAAAAGCCCGATGAGAAATTTTAATCAAACACTAATCCACCCTTAAATCGCTGCTGTTGAAATGAAAAAGCCATTATCAGCAAGTCGCCATTTGAAATTTCGGTAATGAAGTGTAAGCCCGTGCTGTGACAAGGATGAAGGCGAGCGCACGGAGTGGTGTGGTGGTTGGAGTGTGCCCTGGGGACGGGCGGTGTTCTGGTTCGACATCACGATCCCGCTAATCGGGTGTGGAAATAGTTCGCTGCTCAGCATTGCACGCGCTGGCCCGCTCGACCGGCGCAGCAATCAATCGGGGACAGAAGACGGCAACACAACACGACTGCGGCGCATTTGGCAAGGATACCTTTTTCCTCCCCCAGAAGCGTCGGTGTAACGAAGATTGACGGGTAATCTGTGCTCGGGAGTAATCCCTTGCCGCGAAACCACGTTGATCTCGGGTGCGCGTTTGCTGTTTTCAGCTTGGACTGCGTTTGACGCAGTTAATCCACCACTGGGGAGGCTGGTTTTTCTCCAATCAGCCTCCCTATGAGTTCTCAGCTGCGCGTCGTCAGCACACGGGCGAAAGCCCGGGGTCAGCGGCTGGCAGCCGGCTCAGCGTTCCGCAGATAAACGTCTGACTTGTTCAACCAGTCCTGGCGCGGCGGATAGAACACGTCCAGGTCAACTGTGTCTTCTATCGCTTCGGCTTTGTGCGGCATGTGCGGAGGAATACAGAGCACTTCGCCTGTTCGGACAATAATTTCCTTGCCGTCAATCCAGAACTTCAGCGCGCCTTCCACAATGTAAGTGAGCTGCTCGTTCAAATGGCTGTGCTCCGGCACCACGCAGCCTTTCTTTAACAGCACGCGGGCCAGCATCAGGTTTTCGCCCGTGATCATCTGGCGATCCAGCAAAGGATTCAGTTTTTCCAGTTCAACATCATTCCAACAGATGTGTTTAAGCATGTTGGTTATTTTATCGGAAACAGGGCGGGGCCGATGGCCAGGCTACTTCTGGGTGACCGTTACCTTGTGGTAGCCCACTGTAGCTATGTCAATCTTGTTCGGCAATTGGAACTCGGAATCAATGCCCACGTTGGGGTATTTGGGCGTAATGTATTTGCTGACAAAATATTCCAGCGCCATCCGCGGCACGCTAAATCCATCAATATCCACTTCCCGTACATGCACGCGCCCTTCGCGTCCGCTACCGGATGCATCAGCCTCAACTCGAACGTCATGCTGACCGCTGAAGACTGAAAGCAAAGGGTTGGAGGAATTTTGTCCCGCTCGAATCTCATCGAAGTCGACATTCAAAAATGCCGTCACAACCCCGCTGCGGCCTTCCATCTTCAGCTTTTTCACGCCCTGTGGAAGCACAATCCTTCCCGACGCAATGTAGTCATTGACTTCTTCTTCAGTCATTACGGTTGGCGCTTGATCTGGATGCTCTTGTTCACCATTCTGCTGGATATGATCCAGTTTGGTTTGCAGGCTGTCAGCGAGACGATGTCCAGATCCATGCGGAGCCGAAGACTGACGGGCGGTAGATTGCTCCGCAGCAATTGGGCTGGCTCCAGAAGACGGCTGCTGCCCCGAGGCGGGCCCTTCCTGGACGATAAAGATTACGCTCGCCACCAGCAATATTGTTAAAACAATTCTAGAGATCATTTAGCGTGCGCGGGAGCCGCCTGCGCGGTCAACGGTTGCGGCGTAATTTCCGGCTTTTCCAGTGTCCCAGTGATTTCCCACTGAGTACCGGTGGTATTCACCTTCAGCTTTGCCTGCTTGTTGGCCAGAGACATAGTCCCACTCAATTGATAGATGCGGTTCTCTGCCCTAAATTTGCTTGGGAGGATCTTTATAGCTTGCTTATCGATTTCCAGCGCGCCCTGGGCTCCGTTGAACCTGAGGGGCCTGCCCGCATCAAGCGCCAAGGCTCTCGATGTTCCATTGGTCACTTGAAACTCCACCCTGCCGCCCGCACTTGTTGCCATTTCCTGAGGTGTCTTGCCTTCAAAGTGGGCCGAATAACTCACCTGGGCTCTGCCTGCGATCCATTGCGCCACTTGGCCGCCCACGGTATTCTGCGGGCTCACCCGCTCCAGCGTAACGCCTTCCAGGGAACCGCTACCGCTATAGCGCGGCTGGCTGCCGCTCCAATCAATCTTCCATTCGCCTTGCGTCGTTCCGCCGCCCACCCTGGCAGTCACGCGATTCACTGTAAGTGCGTGGTCGCCCAGTTCAAGATGCGCGGTAAATTTTTCTAAAGGCATATTGGCGATATCCAATTCGCCTACCGCGAGACTGCCTTGAGCCCGGAAATCTGGCAGCTTATTCTCTGATTCTGAAAGGAAGGGCAGACTCCATCCTTTATTCGTAAATCCCATCAGGTCGGCAACATCGGGTATAGCCAGTGAATCCAGATGCAGGTCAAACTGAAGCGGACACGGAGCATTGCCGGTACAGTTCAGCGGGCTGCTCACCAAGCCAGTGAATGCAATCGGACTATGCTCAAACTGGCCAGTAATTTTGCTGAGCACCAGCGCCGTATCGGTAATCTGCGCGTCAGCCTCCGACATCACCAGCCGGTCTTTCACTCCTGGAATCCATGCCGCCAGATTTTGCAGGTGGGCCGTGCCGTGAAGCCTGGGCGCGGCAAAATTTGCCCAGGGACCACTTACGTTTAAGTCCACCAGCGCCGAAGCGGTTGTATTTGAGATTTGTGAATGGAATCCCGTAGTACGGCCAAACGCCAGAAGTCTTTCCATTGGCACCATACCCTTGGCGCTTACAAAGTAACCCTTGCTATCCAGGCTTCCTTGCACTTCCAGAGTGGTTGATGGTCCCATTTGTACCGAGAAGGCATCAACCGTAAGCGAACCCGAATCATAAGCGGCACTGGGAGCTGCTGCTGGTGTTGGCTGCACTGGGGCGCTGGATTTTTTCTTTTTCACCACCAACGCCGCTGGCGTATCGCCCGCCCCAATGTGGAACCTGACCGCGCTCACTGGAAAAGGTTTGTCTCCAGCCGAGGACTGCAGCAGGAACGGCGTGCTCATGCCCGTTCCATGAAAATCACGCACGCCCGCGTGCCAGTGAAAACCAAACGCGGCATTCAGATCGCCGCTGGCGGTGAAGTCATCGGGCAGAGATCGGCGCGCCTGGCGCGCAACCGCCGCCAGTAGAGAAAGAGGCACACGGTTCGCCACCAAGGAAAGATCGTAGTTTTGCGCGCTTGGCGTAAAGTGGGCCGTTATCAAGAGTCCGCCGATGCCCAAAGGCGTATCGCATTTAAGCCCAAGATTTCCTTTGGTATAGTCGCCCAGGCAACGCGTGCGGACGCGCGGCATGGCGTTGCGATTGATATCGAAACGGCGAAAGCTATCTAAGTCAGCGGTACCACTAATGTGCAGATCCGCCAGCGTACCGGCTACTTCGGCGGTTGCATCCAATGCACCGCGCCACCCTTTATCCTGCCCCATGACCAGACTGGAAAATTGTCCCAGTTGCGATTTCTCCCACGAAACCTGCAGCTTTACCGGCATGTCACGAAGGTTGGCGGAGCGTTTTACGTCGCCATCCACGCGCACCGTTCCCGTATCGCTCAAGTTCATGTCAGTGCGAACGGGATGACCCTCCAGCCTTATGTGCCATGTATCTTCCGAGGCCAGCCAGAATGCAAAATCCGTATTGGTGAGGGCGTAAGGCTTCTTCTCCTGGCCAAGTTTCAGGTTAATTCGCCCACCGCTGGCTTCGATATAGGGAAAGCGGGAGCGCTGCTCGGCTCGACGTTTAGCTGTCGGCGCAGTCGGCACCTGCTCGACACGCAGTAACAGCGACTCCAAATTCCAGTGATCGCGCGCATACACAAGATTCAGGCTGGGCGGAGCGACATCATCGGTCAGCTTAAGATTGGCGATTTCCAGCCGGCCTTGCCACAAAGAAGTCAGTCGCAGATCGGCCGTGACCTTGCCGCAAAAAAGCAGCGGTTCCGCGCCGAAAGCAGGATCGTCCATCACCTTAAAATCGTAAAGATCAAATCCAGGGCGCGGAAACAGACGGTATTTAACCGACCCAATCTTGACTTCCCTTCCCAGCGCGGCGCTCAAAGTTGAGGCCAGCCTGTTGCTGAAGCGTGCGCCGTTAATGTTGGGAGGCAGAAAAATGCACAACGCAAGCACTACCAGCACAACAGCAACGATTTTTTTTCTGGTGGACGTCATGATTAATGCACCAGGTGGAAGAGGCGGTTCCATCGCGTGAGACTAAAAAAATGTACGGTAACGTTTACAAACGCAGCCACGCGATCACCGATCGGTTTCGGCTCGCCGTTTTCTTCAGGCACATCAAACGACCAGAAGACGACCAACGGACGCCCAATAATATTTTCTTTGGGCACAAATCCCCAATAGCGGCTATCCAGACTATTGTCGCGATTGTCGCCCATGGCAAAGTAATGGTCTGGCGGAATGACTACCTCATCCCCTCGAATACTAGCTTGAAGAGTTGCAGCCCACTCCGGCGAAATCTGGCCCATCCCATAGCTGAAAGCGTTAGGAAATTCATCACGATATGTGTCGTAAGTTCCGTTGCGAATCACGTATGGCTCAGCTTGCCTGACGCCGTTCAAATAGACCACACCATCATGCAACCGAATCCGGTCTCCCGGCACACCAATAATGCGCTTCACCAGATACATGCCTTGTTCGGCGGGATTCGGAGTGAGGAACACCGCTGTGTCCCCGCGATGAATTCCACGATACGGCAAGACCCAGCCCAGCTTTCCGCCGCTCAGCGGTGTGAGACGATCGACAAATACATGATCTCCCACCAACAGAGTTCGCTCCATGGAGCGTGACGGAATCTCAAAATGCTGGACCACAAAGGTAAGAATAAAAAGTCCCACAACGAGCACAGACGCAATTCCAGCGATCGACTCCGGCAGTGTCTCTTTTGGGCGCTCCGGCTTTTCTTGATTTCTTTTAAATAACGGCAAAATGTATTCCTGAATTGGATTAATGCACCAGATGGAACATGCGGCTCCAGCGGGTTTCACCGAAAAAATGAGTAACTACATGAACCAGAAAACCTACACGGTCTGCCATAGAGGTGCGCTCGTATTGGTCTTTCGGCGTATTAAACGACCAATAAATAAAGAGCGGTCGCCCGATCACGTTTTCCCTGGGAATGAAACCCCAGAACCGGCTGTCCAGGCTAACGTCGCGATTATCGCCCATGCCAAAAAAATTGTCCGGCGGGACTACCAGTTCACCATCTTTCAAATGTCCCCGCATCACAATGGGCCATTCCGGATTTACGTTTGAGTCACCGTCCGGGGAGACCGCGGGAAATTGGTCGCGATATGGTGAATAGCTTGGTCCGGAATGGACCACATACGGCTCATTCAGGGCTTCGCCATTTCGATAAACTTTGCCATCGCGCAGGTGAATGCGGTCTCCCGGGATTCCGATGATCCGTTTCACCACATACATTCCTGGTTCCTTCGGATGAAGGAAAACAATAATGTCGCCATGGCGGATCTCGCGATACGGAATCAACGGCCCCACATATGCGGCTTTCGACGTGGGTGAAAGGCGATCGACAAAAACATGGTCGCCCACCAGCAGCGTTTGGACCATGGATTCCGATGGGATCTCAAACGCCTGCACCATGAACGTGAGGATGAACAGCCCAGATACCAACACTGAAGCAATCCCGGAGATTGATTCAGGCAGGCTTTCTTTTTCCTTTTCCGGTTTTTTCTCTTTGCTCTTGTCGAACAAACGCGGTTCCTGCTCAGACTATGGATTGATCAGCGAATCAGACGAAACATGCGGTCCCATCGCGCCAAATCCAGCAGGTGGGCCAGTGTCTGTCCTGAATGAATGAGTTTATCACTGGAGCGTCCGGGTTCCGAACCTCGAACCGAGAGATAGATTACCAAGGGCCTGCCCACGATGTTGGCTCGAGGTACAAATCCCCAATAGCGGCTGTCCAGGCTGTTGTCGCGATTGTCGCCCATTACAAAATAATGGCCCGCAGGCACCACCAGTTCGCCGCCATTTACGTAATTCGATAATTCATACCGCCAATGGCGATCAATGTCCCGCGAATAGCCTCGCTGATTGGGAAAATTATCGCGATATCCATCAGGCATCCATTGCTTGTGCACCGCGTAATTTTCCTGGAGCGGCTGGCCGTTCACATAGACGACTTTGTCGCGCAGCCGGACGTGGTCTCCTGGCATTCCAATCACGCGTTTCACCAGAAATTGCGATGGATCGACAGGAAAATAAAAAACTACGATGTCGCCTCGCTCGATTTTTCCATACGGCAGCAGGTGCGCCGATCCCGGCAAGCCGGCATAATGCAGCTTGTCCACCAGCAGGAAGTCCCCGACGAGCAGCGTATTTTCCATTGAGCCGGAAGGGATCTGAAATGCCTGAACGATAAATGTGATCACGTAGATGCTAAAGATCACGACGGTGAAGAACGCTTGTATCCCGAGAAGGTCTTTCGGCTCTCTATGGCCCTTGTGTTCTGGAGCGGCTAGAGGCGCATTTTCTGGCACAATGCCATCAGACTCAACTGTCTGAGGCTCGATCTTAACCTGTGCGGGCACGGCTTCAACCGGCGCGGCTGCCAAAGCTTCTTCGGTCCGGGTTTGGTCCTGATCACTCATTGGTTCTCAGCCTGGGCGCGTAGATGCTCCAGCGCCTGCTTTGCGGCAAGTTGTTCCGCTTTCTTTTTCGTTCCGCCTTCGGCGCGGGCTACATATTCCATCTTGCTTTGTCCCTGTTGATAAATCCGCGCTTCCACGGTGAAAGTCTTGCGATGGTCCGGCCCTTCTTCCTTCACTGTGACATAAACAGGCTGTTGCCTGCCACTCGATTGCAACAATTCCTGCAACGCGGACTTATGATCGGTGAGGCTAAATTCATTTTCGCCGTCGGCAGTGATCGTCTCAAGTTCGGATTCGAGAACCTGACGGATGATGAATTCCCTGGTCTTTTCCAGCCCCGCGTCCAGGTACATGGCGGCGATTACGGCCTCGATGGCATCGGAAAGCAGCGTTCCTTTTGACCGTCCGCCGCTGCGCTCTTCACCACGTCCCAACCGCAGATATTTCCCTAATCCAATCCTGGTTGCTACGCCCACAAGATGTTCTGCGCTCACCAAGTGCGCTTTGAGCTTCGATAGCTGACCTTCGTGAAAGGTAGGAAATTTCTCAAATAGCAGCTGGCTTGTCACCAGCCCGAGCACTGCATCTCCTAAAAACTCAAACTGCTCATTATCGAGTATCTCGGCACAGGCATCCGGACCACCGGCCTTCGATTCCTCATGCGCGTGCGAACTATGCGTTAGCGCTCGCTCCAGCATCTCCGGACGCTTAAAGGTATGCCCCAGCGCGGATTGTAGTGCAGCGAGATCAGAATTCATGGCGAGGGAGCTCATTGTGGCTCCGTTGGCGATCCATTGCGCGGGCCTCTGGCTAGTCCGGCCAGCCGCTCATGCTCAACTTCCGCCAGTTTCTGCAATTCAGGATCGGAACTAGCCAGTTGCAATGCCTGCTCCACGGAACCAAGAGCGGCAGCATATTTCTTTCGATGGTCTTGCGCCAGCGCCAGGTGGTACCAGGTATGGCCATCGGGACGGAATTTGGCCAGCTCCGTCGCCATCTTCAGGTCTTTTTCCGCGCCCGCGTCATCGCCTGTTTTCAACTTCGTGATTCCAAGAGCCGAATACGCCATGGACTGGAGCGTCGTCTTGTAAACCGCCGCCCCATCTGACTCCCCTGAATAGCCTGCTTCAGCGGCCTGAATAGCGCGCGATGCATTGTGCTTGATTGTGCTGACTTTCTTGTCCCGGTCCCGATCGCGATCACCCAGCGAATCTGCCAATGCCGTGGCTGTAAGCACCAGCGCCAGGGGATTGTCTGGATCGAGCGCCAACACACGTTCGCCCATAGCCAGCATTTTTATCGGATTGTTCTCTCGCTGGTACTGCAGCATTGCGCTGGAATAAAGATAACGGCGCAATTCACTCGCAGGGTAGCGATTGGAGAAATCAATCGCGGCGGCCTCTTCCTTTGCAGCGCCGGTCAATGCGTAAGCAGTATTGAAATCCGCGCGCTCCTGTTGGCTTCTCGCCAAGGGACGCGCGGCTGATGGATCTTCCTGCGGCGCACTCTGCGCTAGCGCCGACTTGAGTCCGCTGCCCGGACCCAAGAAAAAAAGCAAGATAGCCAGAGACAACGCTATTCGCTCAAACACGACCTGCCGGCGCGGAGACCGGGCCGTGGATCGAGCGCACGTAACATCTATATGTCCTGAACTCATAAATACAACTGCATTCTACTTCGAAGTTCCCCCGGTAAGGGTGAGCAATCGGCTTTGCTCGCTTTGTGCCAATGCCCCAATTTCCGGGTTGGACGCCGCATTCTCGACAGCGTGCTTCACGGAAATAAGCGCCTCGTCATACTTCTTCTGGTGGTCTTGCGCCAGCGCCAGGTGGTACCAGATATATGGATCGGGTTGGCTCGGATTCGCCTGTGAGGCCGCTTTCAATTCCTTTTCAGCACCAGGATCGTCCCCCATTTTCAATGACGTGATTCCCAGCGCGGAATGGGCCAAGGCTTGCAACATTTTTTTGTAAGCCTCAATCTGTTCAGGACTGGCATTGGCCACGGGAGAAAAGTTTGTATCCATCAATTGCAACGCACGGCTGCCGTTCTTTCTTATTTCAGCAGCCTTTTTGTCGCGGTCCGAATCGGTTTCACTCAGCGAGTCAGCGAGCACGTTCGCGGTAAGGACCAGGGCGACTTCATCGTCCGGATCGACCTGCAAGACTTTTTGTCCAGTGGAAAGGATTTTGGCCGCGTTATTTTCAGTCTGGTACTCATGCATTGCTTTTGCGAACAGTGTGGACTTCAGCTCGCTAGCAGGATACTTGGCGGCAAAATCGTCTGCTGCTTTCTCTGACGCCGCGCCCCCGGAGATGGCATAGGCCACTTTGTAATCGTTAAATTCAGCTTGCGTCTTGGGCTGCAAGACACGCTTGCCCGCCGGTTGTGCATTGGAGGTTTGGGGTTTTGCCTGGCCAAACGCTGCGCTGCCAAGCAGCACGAATGCCAGGGGTAACGTGAGCTGCATGAGTCGGTTCATGGTTTGGCCGTCTTCCGAGCCTGGTAGGGTTCTGTCAGACCTCGCTCCGCAGCTGCTTTTGTGTCTGCCGAGGGATCACCGGCTGCAAGCGCTGCGCGATAATGCTCCACAGCAACGTCGCGCTTGTCCTGAATATCAAAGATTCTCCCCAGGTAGATGTGGCTCCAGGCCAGCATGCGGGAGTCATGCACAGATTGAACTGCCTGCTCAAAGCTGGCGCGTGCCTCTTCCATTTTTCCAGTTAAAGTCGCGATCCTGGCCAAAATGAAAACCGCGTGTCCAGGCGCTTCGCCGCCGTGATTGTGCGCGAGCACCTCATTCGCCAGCTTCTCCGCGCCTTCGCGATCACCGGCTGCAAGCTTCTGCTCCGCGATATTCAACAGGCGATCTTCATTGGGGGCAGGTTGGACTGCGCTCACGATCTCCGGCGTTGCCTGTTCGCGGAACACAACCTCTCTCGCTCTTTTGCGCTCACGTTCCAAACTAATTGTGTGCAACAGGTTACCGTAAGCATTCTTCAGCCCAGTTGAGTCTTTTTCAAAATCGCCGAGTTGATCATAAAGGACCCGAGTCAGCACGAATCCTTCTTCGACCGATCGCTGCACGTAAGCGCTTCTGGCTGCCTCATTGGATTTTGGAATGGTGGTACGCGCTTCAATCGCGCGAATCAGGCATTCATTTACCATGAGCGAGATATCGTTCTTGAAGGCTGTCGCCATGGGCGCAGTTTTCACGTCTTCCAATATCGGTTCCAGCTGTTTCAGAGTGTTTCCGTGAGAAAGCGCCATGGGGTCGAGCACAAAATGTAAATACGTGTGGCGGATCTCCGGAAAACGCACATGTGTTTCATGGTCGGGCGATATAACCATGTAGTAATTGCTGCCAAAATTTCTTGAGTCCACCTGAGCCGGGGAAAGCAGCGGCTCCATATAAATCACAAATCTCTGGCCGGGATAATTGCTGAACGGCACTTTCAAATACAGATCAGTCTGCGTAAGCAGCTGGGATACAGGATCGTGAAGCTGACTGACCAGCGCCTGATATTCCGGTTGATGCTTTCGCCAGAGGCCCCCAATGTTTGCTGCCTGATAAAACTTTTTCAGCGGCGAGAGAACGCCCAGCACACGTCCGGCGTCAGGGGCAAGATCAGCTTCAGGAATAGTGGGAGCAAAGTCAGGCGGCGGGCCCAAATCCAACGCGAGCGAGAGATAAGGCGTTACGTCATTATCTTTGCCGGGCAGTTGGTGATCGATCCAAAATTGGCAGATGGCGTTTCCGGTCTGTTTGGCTTCTGCGGATTGCGTTAACGAGGCGCTCACTTCCGTCCGCACCACTTGCCTGAGAGGCATAGACGTTTCCAGGCCGGCATCGTAGCCGCAACTATTTAAGGCAGCAGCCAGGGTAAAAAACGTCTCGCTAACTTCCAGTTGCGCTTTGGTGGTCTGAGCCAGAGACGTGCCAGACGCCGCCACGAGCAGCAGCACAGACCAGACCAATGGTTGAAGTTTCCGCTTCAGGGTCCCCTCCAAATGTGTTGGGAAACTTAAGTTTAGGCTAGAAAAATAGAAAGGGTCAAACCCTGAGGGCCTGACCCTTCCAGACGAGCGGAAAGCCTATCCCTTCACGTTTATATGGGAAAAGGACATGATCGCTTTTCCTGGAACAGGCCGGCCAAAGGATTGGGCCGGAATAAATAGAGTACGGAGCAGCGCGCGGCCCAACTGCGCCCGCACCTCATCGTCATCGCGCCCGGAAATGATGCGATAATCTTCCACAAACCCCCTGGAATCCACGTACGTCTCAATCACGACGGGCGAATCCAGGTTCAACTGGTCTTCAGGATATTCAGAAACCTGGAGCCGTGGCGGCGTGTAAAAAGTTGATGGAACGTCGTCATTGGCGCTGACCTGAGCCGGCACCAGCAAAACGATCAACACGCCAAAGAAGACTACCGCGAAAAGCACGCCTGCTGTGGCCGGGACCATGACGCCCTGAAAGGTATTTTCCAGCCGCAAGACGCAACGCTGGAACAAACTTAGCGAATTGCGAGCGCGGGTGCTGGAAATGGCCACGCGGATCTTCAACGCCAGATCAGAGGGGGGCTGACGGCGTCCAAGTGATGAAACCAGCGAGCGGGTATTTTCCAAAAGCGCGTATTCTTTCTGGCATCCCGCGCATTGTTCCAGATGGGCGAAGATCTCGTGCATCTCCGTACCACTGACGGCGCGGTCCAGATATGATGAGAACAGGGGCCGGGCCTCTGTACATCTCATGACTGTGCCTCCACTTCTGATTGCGCCGGAGAACGGTGATTCGCTTCCGGCTTGCTTCCCCCTACCTCAGCACCCATTTCGTTAACGAAAGTCTCCAGTCGTTTCTTCAGAGCATCGCGGCCGCGGATCAGGCGGGACTTCACAGTTCCCAGCGAAATCTGCAAAACTTCAGCGATCTCCTCATATGCAAGCCCTTCAATATCGCGCAGCACTACGGTTGTACGATAAGGCTCCGGGATTTGTTTCAATTCCATCTCCACCCGTGCGCGCACTTCCTCATGGGCAAGAATCTCCATGGGCGATTCACTCTTGTCTGCCAGCGTGTCACACAGGCCATAGGAGTTTCCGTCCTGATCCACGTGGGCTTCCATGGAAGTCTCTTTGCTCTTGTGCCGGAACCACCAACGCCTCTGGTTGGAAGCCTCATGTATCGCGATGCGGTAGAGCCATGTCTTCAGGCTGCATTCGCCGTTGAAACGATTCATGCCGCGAAAGACTTTAAGGAATACTTCCTGTGTGGTATCCGCAGCATCTGCAGGGTCAGTCAGAATGCGGTACACAAGGCTGTAAATCGGCTGGTGATAGTGGGTCACAAGCCAGTTGTAAGCCTCTTCAGAGCCGGCCTTTAGCTCGGCAACAATAGAGGCTTCCTCGGCTCTTACGCCGATTGCGCTGGCGATGTTTCCCAATGCTGTTGCTCCCGCCACTCTTCTCATGGCGTCACCCCAATTTTCTCAAGATATGGGCCCCTCTACAACTACCTTTAGTGGTAACGGCGGTAATCTACTCAGGGGATACAGCAATTCCTTCAGGTAAATAGACCCCACCTGGGGGGCACAAGTTCCAGAATCTTTGGAAATTTAGTGAGGAGAAGAGGAAGCCTGTGCCGGAGTCGGCGAGGCATGGGCTGCTGGAGTTGAAGTCTTTTTCTTTGTAGATTTTGAGCGCTTGCGAGCAGGAGTATCGTTCTCGTCGATCACGACCACTTTTCGACCCGGAACCACCGCGCCCGGGCTCTGCCTTGCCTGAACGGAATTGGCGGCAGCCCGGTTCTCGGCTTCCATTTTCCCAGCCGCCTGTTCTATATATGTCGATAAGTTTTGCCGTACGGTATCCAAGGCGGTGGCGTCGCCCTCCAGGGGCTGATACTCCTCTTTCTTGCCATAAGCGCCTGCGGCCTCTGCCATGGAGCTGAGAAACTCATAAACCACGTTCAAGTTGTGATACAGCTTGAAACTAGCCAGCACTCCACCGCGGCTGGTCTGGACATCGCTAACCAGGCCGGGAACGGCATTGGCGATGTTCTTCTGCAATGAATCCGCCACTTGCTGCATCTGTTGTTTTTGCTGCGAATCAGTCTTCCATTTTTCAATGCGCAGCTTTCCCAGGTTGACGTTGGCTGAACTGGTGGCCTTTTGGACTTGCAGGAGAATGGTGTTCAGGTCAGTTTGTGGCGTATCTTGCATCTGCTGAGGCACGGGCGCTTGCTGCCCAACGGCGCCCAACCCGAGACAAAACATCAGGATAAAAATTACCGCTCTTGCAGATTTCATGGGGGAACACTCCTGCAAATACTTGAGATGTGAATCGCCGGCTGCGGGGTTACTTCCCTCTAGCGTCTTTTACCTCTCAGGCAATCGCAGTCGGAGGGGCCAAAGCACTCTAATAGAATACACAAAAGCCTCACTGCCGGTAGCTTGCCGGCAGGCCTATTAAGTTCGCCTTATTCCGAATCTAATTCGATCTTCATTTGCCTTAAGCTTGACCCTGTCAGGGCAGGGTTAAGAATTGTTACCTGAGGGAATCCGTCCGAATCCCATCTTCCGCCTTGACATCTAACAATTAACTAAACAGTTAACCTATAAAAGGCGAAGAATTTTGGAGGAGGCTATGAGAAAGCGTTTGAACATATTTTTAGCTGCGGTCCTGGCATTAGGAACCACAGGATTGGCGTTCGCCGCGTCCGCTGACCAGCAGGTCGCATCAAGTTCCGATGCGCGAATTGAACAACGGCTTACCGGCGAAGTCCGCCATGAACTGAATATGATTCCACAATTTACCGTGTTCGATAATCTCGCTTACCGTGTGAACGGCCGCACCGTAACGCTGTACGGGCAGGTGCGGGATGCGATTGTGAAGGATTCGGCAGAAGCCCGCGTCAAGCATCTGGAAGGCGTGGAGCGAGTAGATAACCAGATCGAGATACTCCCGGCTTCGTTCAATGACGACCGCATTCGCCATCGAGTGGCAATGGCGGTATTTAACGATTCCCGCTTGTTCAATTATGGGATCCAGCCCACGCCGCCAATCCACATCATAGTGAAGAACGGCCATGTGGAGCTGGTAGGAATGGTAAGGACCCAGGCAGACAAGGATGATGCGTTCATCCGCGCCAATGGTGTTCCCGGAGTTTTCTCCGTGCAGAACAATCTGCAAGTGGAACAACCGAAGAAAGGCTAAAAATAAGCAATTCACCTGACTGAGACGCAGACCTGCTGCGTCTCTTTTTTTGGCTACGCCCCATAGCATTTCCTATCGCAGTTAAATCCGTCATCCCTCAAAGCAATTAGCGCGACGGGTTGAGGCCGAGCGCTTCTTCATTGCGCTGATGGAAACCGGTCTGCCCAAAATTAAGATTTACTTAAAATCACTTATTGACCGGCATTGCCGCCGCGTTTACTATCCCACCAAGCTTCACAATACGACGGATGTAGACGAGAGGATTTGGACTCGATGCTTTGCATCGCTTGGTCGAATCCTTATGACAAATCAATCAGAACAAGGCCGTTTTCCGGATCAGTTCGGGTGCTGACAATCGCGCAAAATAAGATTCCAGCGGTCTTTGCCATAAGCTTCCGGGTCCCTTAGCCACGTGAAACCTTGTCTCCGCAGCCATAGCCGCGGAAAGACAGCATACGTGTCCTCAAATGCCACCAAAACTTAAGTCAGACGGAGCTTGTATGTATTTCAACGCGAATGGAGAGAAAGTCTCTCGCGCACGATGGAAAGAGATGTACAACGCCTTTAAAAACCGGCAGGAGCTTGTAAAAGCCGGATTAACCAGCCGCCGTGATCTGATGAGAATGGGCCTGCTGACCGGCGCAGGTATGCTGATCGCCAAGAAAGGCCTGAGCAGCCGCGCATGGGCCGACACGTGGGGCAGCGGCAGCAACTGCTATTCCGGAAGCAGCGGCTGCGGCAACTGTGCCAGTCCTACGACGCGTCCGTGGGTAATGAACATGCCCATTCCGCCGGTAAAGCAGCCTATCGCTCTTTCCGCACTCACCGGGCCGGCGCCGACCATCGCTCCTAACAACGCAATCAATCCCGCAACTGGCATTGCGTATGAAGGCCGCACGCGGGCGCATCAGTCACCCATCGGCAGCAATGGGAATCTTCCCTTTCCTGCGGCAACCGTGTATCAAGTCAGCCAGCAGGTGGCGAATGTGAGCATGTCGCCCGACCTGCCTATGCAAAGATTGTGGACCTTTGACGGCATGAGCCCCGGCTCGACTTACGTGAGCCACTACGGCACGCCGATCCTGATCCGCAATTACAACAACCTGCCTTCTGACAACGGCGGATTTGGAATCAACTCGGTTTCCACGCACCTGCACAACGCCCACACGCCTTCAGAGAGTGACGGCTTCCCTTGTGATTACTTCGCTTCCGGCCAGTATTATGACCAGTACTATCCCAACCAGCTTGCTGGCTTCCTCTCTGATCACGTATCGACGAACGGCGACATCAATGAGGCGCTGAGCACGCTGTGGTATCACGATCATCGCGAAGGCTTCACGGCGCAGAACGTCTACAAAGGCTTGGTCGGTCATTACATCCTGTTCAATAACTACGACACCGGAGACGAGACCACCGGGTTCCGCCTGCCGTCGTTCCCAACCTATGACATTCCAATGATGTTTGCCGACCGGTGCTTTGATGCGACTACCGGCGACCTGGTGTTCGATACGTTCAACACTGACGGCATCCTGGGCGACAAGTTCCTGGTCAATGGAGTGATCCAGCCGGTGCTGCACGTGAGTCCGCGGCGCTATCGCTTCCGCTGGATCAATACCGGGCCGTCTCGGTTCCTCCAGATTCACCTGACGGACCTGAACAACCTCACCACTTCACAGCCGTTCTGGCAGATTTCGAATGACGGCAACTTGCTGCCGAAGCCGATCCAGGTGCCGGCGGTCGCGCTGGGAGTAGCGGAACGCGCGGACGTGGTTATCGACTTCTCGAAGTATGCAGGCAAGACGATCTATCTCGAGAATCGCCTGCTTCAACCGAACGGACAGGGTGGCCCCACGGGGTCTGTCTCATCTCCAGGGCAGGGATTCCTGATGCTACGGATTGTGGTGGACCAGCCCGCCGCGCAGGACAACAGCGTAGACCCGGCAACGCCGCCGAGCTATTACGCCCTGCCCAGCGTGAGCGGCACGCCGCGCGTGAGCCGCACATTTAACTTTGACCAGGGCCGCAATGGCCAGTGGACCATCAATGGCAGCCTCTTCAGTTGCACTACGGCGCGCTTCACCGTGCAGCAGAACAGCCTGGAGCAATGGTATCTCGATAATGGGTGGAACTGGTCGCATCCGATTCACGTCCACATGGAAGAGCACCAGGTCACTCAGGGTGCGCCTGGCCTGTACGGCAGCAGCAGCGACGATTCATGGGACTACAGCCGCTACAGCAGCCAGTACTGCTGGTCAGGATGTACGAGTAATTCTCCGACCGGTGTAAACCTGGCGCGCAAAGATACCGTCCGTCTGGTACCGAAAGCCAATGCAACCATCCGGATGCGCTTCCGCGACTGGCTTGGACGCTACGTGATGCACTGCCATAACGTGATTCACGAAGATCACGCCATGATGTTGCGCTTCGACGTGGGCACAACCGGCGACACCAAGACAAATCCGTAAACCCGGCCGGCAGCAGCATATGCACGCGATCTGCTGCCACCAAATACTTGAAAGGAGTTTCAAAGATGTCAGAAGTCAGCAGAAGAAAGTTGTTCGCCGGGTTTGCCGCTGTGCCCTTTCTGGGAGCGCTAGCGGCCCACGGTGAAGAAACCGGCGCTCGGACAAGCAGTACTGTCGCGCCTGCTCATAAGTTCGCCCCTCCGCTGCCTGGGCGCGAGATCCTGCGCCGGCGGTACTTTCCCAACGTCGAACTGGTGACGCACACCGGCAAAAAAGTGAAGTTTTACGATGATGTGCTGAAAGACAAAATCGTAATTCTCAACATGATGTATGCCGATTGCGAAGGCGTGTGCCCCACCATCACAGCCAACCTCAAGCACGTGCAGAAGATCCTGCATGAGCAGATCAATCACGAGATCTTCATTTATTCCATGACCGTCAAGCCGGAACAGGACACACCTGCCAAGCTCAAGCAATATGCGAAGATGCACGGCATCAACGACAAATACTGGACCTTTCTCACCGGCAAGCCGGAGGAAGTTGACATGCTTCGGCACCTGACCGGCTTTGCCGATCCCAATCCTGAGATCGACAAGGACAAAGCGAGGCATAGCGGAATGATTCGGTACGGAAATGAGCCGATGGCTTTATGGGGCACTTGCCAGGGCAGCGGCGAGCCCGAGTGGATGGCGCAGGAAATTGGATTTGCTATCCCGCGCGAATTTAAGAGACATCCTGCGATCAACGAATAGTGCTCAATGAGTAGATGTTAATGGAAGAAAACTGGGGCCTCGCGAGAGACCCCAGTTTTTTTGCTTGACCCCCGTTGATTATCTGTCGTCTTTGCCCTGATCGTGATGGCTGTCGTCACCATCGTTGGGCGGCTGTTCATCATCGCCGTTGCTGATGGCCACGATGTTTTGTGAGCTATGCAGGCGAACGCTACCGATACCGCGCGTGTCGCCGCGATCGTCATTAGGCTTGGGTGTGTGATATCCGGTAAAAGTCATCACGCCATCGTGTTCGCCCATGCGAACAAATGACGGGCCGTAAATGCGGCCATTAAACCAGCCCAGAGAATCGCCAACCACAGGCCGGTTCGCCGGAATAGTCACATCCGTACCGTTTACATTCACCGTCAGCGGGATGGTGGATGCAATGGGGTTCTGGATGCCATTGATGACGGTCCAGTTACGGAGGTCGGTCGATTGTGCAAAGCCCAGGAAATGGAACGCGTCAGAGTCTCCATCCAGGCAGTTTCCGCCGGAGAAAATCAATCCCCAGGTGCCGTCTCCAAATTGCATCAGTGTTCCGCGCGGACCAACATAGCGAATGTCCGTGGGGCCAACGCCGGCGATGTCGTTCAATCCATTGATTGGGCCGAGATCGGTAAAGTTGATTCCGTCTTCAGTTGAAGCCATGCGCGGAATGGAGATGTCATGGCTGGCCGCCGTTTCACCGAAAGCTACCGGCTTGCCGCATTGCTGAGCTAACGGCAACGCCGTCGCGCCAGTTTTGTCGCCATTCAGGATTTTCTGCACATACAGAATCGTCTTCGGCGAAGAGCCCGGAATTTCAGCAATGATGCCGTCCGGATTCAAAAGACCTGTTGTCCTTGGCGCGGCAAAATCCACGGTTGCGGGTAACGGGTTCAGTGGAGCGCCCGCCTCCGGAAACAACTCATGAACCACGAGCCCGCTGACATCAACCTGGCTGGCGCGGCGATCAAGGTTGTACAGGAAACGATGACCGTTGATCGTCATCGCATAAGGATGACCGAGGCCGGCTTCGCTTGCCAGATCAACGTTGTCGCTGGCCGGGCAGATCCCTTTGTTCAACTCCATAACCTCCTGCGTGAATTGCCAGGTCTGGCCGAAATCAGTGGATGTTGCCGCCACAACGGCTTCATTGCTGTTGCGCGGACGATAGTCGAAAAAGCCGTGCATCGTTTTGCCTGAATTTGTAACAAAGGCAAAATAGTAAGGCGCCATCCGCTGCGTACCAGGATTGGGTTGCGGAACACCATTGATGCAATATCCCGCGGACGGAGCAGCATTGCTGGCCCCGCGCTGCTGGAGGGTCCAGGGGCCGCCGGTTATGTGGCCTTGCTGCGGAAGGCTCTCGGCGGTCCACACGTTTCCTTTTACCACCTGCGCGGAAACCGGGACCACCAGAAGAACCAGCATAGCGATCAGTACATGGAAAGACAGCTTTTGGTTGTGCACAAATATCTCCTTGCCGGCGGCGATTACAGTGCCGCGGGCGATCTATGACCTACCGGAAGACGGAACAATTACTAGTACCGTTGCCTTTCATCCGTTGGGGGAGATGCTCTGCAAAACTTTAGAAGCTGAACCGTGCTCCCATCTGTACCTGTCTGGGGCCACCAAACCTGGTGGTGAACGGCGCAAACAGCGCCTGGCCCGCAGTGGGATTAGGAGCGGCCGCGTTCCCGTATAAGCTCACTGCGTCGGGACCGTAGCCTTTGTTGGTGTTGTGCGTCACGTTAAAGAATTCAGCGAACGTCTCTAATTTTGAATGCTCGCCGGTGCGGAATGACTTCAGAATACGCATGTCGAGATCATTGAAGGGGCTTCCGCGCATGCTATTGCGTCCCGCCACATGTCCGTTGATGATGGCGCGGTCGTTATCGTCGTTGCCATCATTCTGCGTATCGAACCCGATCAGCGGAGTGAATGGCGCAGCGGAGCGGTTCAGCGTAATGGCGCTGATAGTAAAGCCGTGCGGCAGGTCCAGAATGCCGCTCAAACGCAGGTTGTTGCGAATGTCATTCTTTGAAGGACCGGCATCTAATTCAGGCAATAGCGGATCAAGCGCTCCTTCGCGGTTGAATACGCGCTCCCCTGATTCGTCATCGCGATTCCATGCCAGCGTGTACCCCGCCTGGAACTGCAGGTGGTGGCTCAGGCGGCGGTTGACGGCGAAATCAAATCCGTCATACGTGGAATGCGCTTCAGATTGATTGACTGACAAAGGACCAATTGACGGATTGGGACGGACGGTTGGAAAAATCGGCATACCGGTCGCGTCGAACGTAGCGGGAAAGAGGTTTTGGTCCAGGCGGCGTTGCAGGTTCCAGGTTGAGTTGCGAGTGTAACCGCCGGAAATCGACCATGCATCACCGATGGCAGTTTCCACGCTGGCGCTGGCCTGGAATGAACGCGGGTTCTTGAAGTTGGGATCGAAGCCGACGACCTTCGTTGGGGCCGGAGCTACGCCGGCAGGAATACCAACCAGGGTGTTCGGGAATTGAACGAAGTTGAGGAGCTTTTTGTCGACCTTGCTATCAAAGACAAGGGTGTTCAATCCGTTGTCAGTAAACATGCGCTGGAACAGGTTGGCCGGAGTGCGTGCATCGTACATGCCGGCAGAGGCGCGGATCACGGTTGTCCCGTGGCCTCTGGGATCCCAGGCGAGTCCGAGTCGCGGCTGCCACATGGCCAGATCGTTGGGAATCGTTTGCGTCACGGCGAAAGCCGGATTCGGATTCGGCGGCTGCGGATTCCACTGGCCATCCCAGCGGAAACCGGCGTTGACCATCAGGTTCCGGGTAAGCGCGAACTTGTCTTGAATGAAGAAGCCCAGTTCGTGCTGAGTGGCGTCATAGATCAACGAATTTGGATCGCCATTCGTCGGAAGCGTGATGCGATAGCGGGCAATTTTGCCAGCTTCGAAATCAGCCAGTGACTTGAAATCGTACCGGCCGGCCATGAATGTTTCACGTAGCTGGCGGGAAGGAGTGATATTGCCATCCGCGCCAAAGCGAATCGAATGGCGGCCCTTGGTGATGCTGAAATTGTCAGTCAATTCATAACGCTTGTTATCGAACATACGTGGATGCGTGACTTCAGTGCCGAGCGTTCCGACACCAGTGATCACCACCATGGACGTCTGCGCATTGGGTTGTTCAAAGCGATAATCCGTGGCGTACTGCCCGCGAAGTTCGTTCAACAAGGAAGAACTGAATGCGGATACCAGGCTGACCTTGCCCGCGACGCTGGATCCTTGACGATCAAAGTTCGTGGACTCTGCAATGTCATTCGTGCGCGGCGACAGCCCAAAATTCTGTGCGTCGAGGTTCGCGTACATTACTTCCACATTCAGCATGTGCTTGGAAGTGATGGAATGGTCCAAACGGCCAAAGGTGGAAGTTACGTTATTTGTTCCGTTGTCCACTCCCTGCAAAGCCAGTAGGCTGGCGGGCAGCGTTACGCCCGCAGGTTGTGGCTGGAACTGAACGGTGAAAGGCAGGTCCAGAAAATTCTGCTCGGCGGCGACAAAAAAGAATGTGCGGTCTTTCTTGAGGTGTCCGCCCAGAGACCCACCGAACTGGTGTTGCATATTGACCGCCGGATTGCCGAACGCGTCCGGTGAAGTAAGGTCAGAGTTGCGATTCATGTAGAAGCCTTCACCATGCCAGTCATTGGTCCCTGACTTGGTTACGGCGTTCACAAAGCCGGCGTTCGTGCGCCCGACTTCGGCATCAAGACCGCTGCGCACTACCTGGAACTCTCGTACGGCAGCCAACGGAAAGAAGAACACTGGATCATTACCGCCGCGCTGGTTGCCTTGCAGCGGATCATTGAAGTCCGCGCCATCGAGCGCAACATAAGAATTGATGGAACGCTGGCCGGAGATTACCAGGCCGTTGCGATCTGATTCCTGGTAAATGTCTGGGGTCAGCTGCACAAAATCAGGGAAAGCGCGGCCACGGATAGGAGCCGACGTAATCGAGCGCAAATAGACGCTCGAAGAACTCGACACATCATGCGTGTCAATTGGGCTATCTGTATTCATCACCATCGTCTGCGTCTGCACGGTCTGCTCTTTGCCGCCCGTATCCTGGCTGGCGGACTTTAACGCCAATGCCATTGTGTGGCTGCGGCCCACAGTAACAATCGCTTCTACTTCATCTGTCTTAAACTCGGCTTGCGAGGCCTGGACAAAATAACGGCCCACCGGCAGCGCCTGGGCCTCAAACTGCCCGCGACTATTGGTATGCAATTCGCGCACATAGCCGGTCTCAGCGTTTCGGACTGTAATGGCTGCGTTCGCGGCGGGTGTACCGTCCGCATTGCTGATCTCACCGCGCAGACCACCTGCGCCGGCATCAGACTGGGCAACCATGGCCTGAGCTAAAAGCAACATCAAAAGAACAAGTGAACCGATCAATATTGGTTGACGACGAAGTAGCCTTTGCAGCATTTTCTTTCCTCTTCCACTTTGGTTTGCGCAACTTCGGTTGTTCGTCCCATGGACGCTCCACCGATCCAGTTGCAGTGATTCTGTGCGGGCTGATTATCTATGCTGCAAACAATACGTGTTAGTTACTTGGGTCGTATTACCAGAGGCTTTCTGCTGATTTGTTTAGTGGCGCTTTCCCATTTTGGAACTCGTTCCGGATAGCAGCGGCATGTTCGCATATGGGTTACCGGGTCCCGCTTTATAAAGTGACCCATGTTTTATTAGCCCTGTTCCATTTTGGAACTACAGAAAACCCAGCTATACGAAAGTAATGTGGCGTAGTGAGCAATTACAAAAGGGCAATGCCGTGTTAACTTCCGTGAGCACGCGAATGTTTTTGTACTGGAGTGCACGCGATATTTAGAGCAATATTCATATGCATAAACGCCGTTAAAAACTAACCGCTGCAAAAAGAGTTTTGACAAACTCCCATGGATTGCAAGAGTGCAAGCGAGACTATGATCCTCAACTTTTCAAACCGCACATTTCGTTTCTTTAGATCGAGCTTCGCTATTTTGATCGCCACACTACTTTGGAATACGCTTGCTATGTCGCCGGCGATTTCGCAGACCACACAAGCGCAAGCCAACACACGTAAGCTCAAAGTCAGTGTGCCGCCGGAATATCCGGAGCTTGCACGCAAGATGAACATCCAGGGCGTGGCACGCGTGCTGCTTACCGTCACACCGGAGGGCAAAGTAGTTGGGGTGAAGGAACTTGGCGGCAATCCGGTCCTGGTAGCTTCTCTGGTCCAGGCGGTTCGCAAGTGGAAGTATGAATCAGCAGACCGTGAGAGCGAGATTGAAGTGCGATTTGAGTTCACCCAGAATCATTAGAGCTATTCGGCCGCATTGAGTCTATCGAGTCGCGATGGATAGCACTTTTTATAAAAATAGCAACTTGAATCCATCCATAAAAATAGTTTGTGCGCGACAATTTAAAAATTAATCTGGATTGTCGCGCACAAAATCTCTTCAGGCGGCAGTAGTTTCGCCACCCAGCAGGGTCAACACTTCGCCAGTGATATAGCTGGAATCCGCCTCAGAAGCAAAAAACACAAAAGCAGGCGCAACCTCTTCCGGCTGGGCGGGACGTTCCATGGGTGTCGCCTTTCCGTGCTCTGCCGCCTTCTCTGCAGGTTTATCGGCGATGTTAAGTGGAGTCCATACCGGACCTGGAGCTACGCAGTTCACGCGGATCTTCTTTTCCACCAGATTTTGCGCCAGCGATTTAGTGAAGGCATGGATTGCGCCCTTGGTGGAAGCGTAATCGAGAAGATCTTTATTGCCCTGCAGTCCGGTAATGGAACCGGTATTCACAATTGCGCTGCCGGGTTTCAGGTGAGACAGCGCGGCCTTGGTCATGTGAAAGTAGCCGAATATGTTGGTGCGGAAAGTATTTTCCCACTGTTCTTCAGTTAGGTCCTCGATGGATTCCTGGTGCTGCTGAAAAGCTGCGTTATTCACCAGAATGTCAAGGTGGCCCAATTCCTCCACGGTTTGCTCCACGGCGTCGCGGCAGAAATCCGGATCTTTTACGTCCCCCGGAATCAATACACAACGTTGCCCTTCAGCTTCAACCGCTTTGGCGGTTTCCTGCGCGTCTTTCTGTTCTTCTGGAAGAAAGACTATGGCAATATCTGCGCCTTCGCGCGCATAGAGAACGGCGACGGCGCGGCCGATTCCGGAATCTCCACCGGTGATCAAGGCGACTTTATCGCGAAGCTTGTCCGCTCCTCGATACAGTGGGGCTTTATATTTTGGGCGAGGCTCCACGTCCGCTTCAATCCCTGGATGAGGCTGGTGCTGTTTGGGAAAAGGCGGCTTCGGCTCTTTCTGTTGAATTTTTGATGATTTTGTTTCAAACGCCATCAGCTTGCCTTTGGACTGGGCTTTGATGTCTTTTTCTGTGTAGCGGGACGCCGCGCCATGATTCCTCTCCTTTTGCGAACTCTTCAAATTCTTGTACTGAATGTCTCATTCAAGAAGGATGAACTTTTCTGGCGAGAGGATGGTGCAGGTGGAAGGAGTTTCGCGCAGCTCAGCTTCGCTTTGGAGGTTATCTTTCGCCGCTTGAACAGCACCTGCCAAGGCGCAACTCAATTCCGCTCTGATGCTTCTCAATAATCAGGGAGGAAAAATGGCAAACAAGAAACGTTCCAGTTCGAAAAAGAAATCCAGCGGTCGCAAGTACGGCAAGGCAGCCGGCAAGTCAGTGAAGAGCGCCATGCATAGAAAGAAAAAAGGTACGCTTAAATCCGGCAAGGGTGGCAAAGGCGGCAAGGTGAAGAGCCGCAAACAGGCAATAGCGATCGGACTCTCTGAAGCGCGTGAGAAGGGCGCGAAGGTGCCCAAAAAGAAGTAGGCGCCCAGCAACCAAGACCTGACAGGTCAGGGCGAAAAAGAAAAAGGCGAAGCACCCGGAAGCTTCGCCTCTTTCTTAATAGCCATTCTTTTCCAACGTCACACCAACTCTCTCACTTTGTCGGCAATCTGCGTGGCAATTATCTTTTTGCGGTTGGGCTCGCCACGAACCAGGGACTCCGTAAATTTCGCTGCCTGCTCAAATGTAATTTTTGCGGGCATAGGAGCCTCAAATGGATCGACCACTGCTTCAATCACCACCGGACCGGCGGCATTGGAGGTGAGTGCACGGTCCAGAATGGCGCCACAATCTTTAGGATCGTCAACACGGAAGCCGACAGCACCGCACGCCTCCGCGAATTTCACAAAATCGATTGGCGCAAGATCCACCCCATATTCTGGATTGCCGAGAAAGACCATCTGCTCCCACTTGATCTGGCCCAGAGTGTTGTTCTTCACCACTACCACGATGATCGGAAGTTTGTATTTCACAGCAGTCACGAGTTCCGCCATGAGCATGCTAAAGCCGCCATCGCCCACAAACGCAACGCATTGGCGATCCGGGTGCGCAATTTGCGCGGAGATCGTATAGGGCAATCCACATGCCATGGTGGCAAGCGTGCCGGAACAGGAATACATCTGTCCGCGTTTGGCCAGAATGTGGCGGGCCCACCAGGTGGTAATCGTCCCACTGTCGGAGCTGACGATCGCATCATTGCGCAGCCGCTTCCCTAACTCGTGGGCAATCACCTGTGGCTTCATCGGCTTTTCCGTATTAGTGGAGCGCTTGCTCATCAGCTCCCACCACTCTTTCATTCCCTTCTGCGCTGTCTCCAGGAAGCTGCGATCTTTATTGCGATTCACCAGCGGCAGCAGCGCTTCCAGCGTGCGGCGACTGTCTCCCACCAGGCCAACTTCAACGTCATACCGCAACCCAATGCGTACAGGATCAAGATCTATCTGCACCGCTTTCGCTTTCCCGGGCTTTGGCATGAACTCGATATAAGGAAAAGATGAGCCGACAATTAATAACGTGTCGCAATTTTCCAGAGCTTCCTGTGAAGGCTTGGTGCCAAGAAGTCCGATGCCGCCGGTCGTGTATGGATTCTCATCGGGAACCGCCGCTTTGCCCAGCAGCGCCTTCACGATAGGCGCGCCGAGTTTTTCCGCGGCCTGTTCCAGCGCGTCAGTCGCATGCAATGCGCCCTGCCCGGCAAGGATCGCTATCTTTTTTCCAGCGTTGAGCACATCCGCGGCGCGACGCAGGTCGGACTCATTGGGAAAGTGACCGCCATCCGCATGAACAAGCGATACATGTCCCTTGATATTGCGCTTGGATGCGGTTTTGCGTTCGGCCTTCATGTCCTGAATATCTGTGGGAAAAGCGATGTGCGCCACTTTGTGATAGACGGTGGCCGTGCGGCAGGCTAGCTCGGTGATGTTTTCAACATGAGTTGGGCCCATCACGCGCGTGTTGTAAGCAGCCACATCCATAAAAAGACGGTCCAGCGCGACATCCTGCTGCGTGAACGTGTCATTGAGGTCGTGATATGGCAGACCAGTAATGGCCAAGACGGGAGCGCCGTCAAGCTTCGCGTCATAAAGCCCGTTCAGCAGATGAACTCCTCCTGGGCCTGAAGTGGCGAGGCACACGCCGAGCCTTCCCGTAAACTTGGCGTGAGCGCAGGCCATGAAGGCGGCAGCTTCTTCATGCCGTACCTGAACAAAACGAATTTGATCCTGGTGCGTCCGCAAAGATTCCATGATTCCGTTAATGCCATCTCCCGGCAACCCAAAAATGACATCGACTCCCCAGTCGATCAATCCTTCAATCAACACATCAGCAGCAGTTTTGGCCATCGCGACACTCTCCTTCATCCTGGACTATAGAAATTAGGATGCGAGGCAACAACACG
The DNA here is from genome assembly GCA_020072645.1 of Terriglobia bacterium. Lineage (NCBI taxonomy): Bacteria > Pseudomonadati > Acidobacteriota > Terriglobia > Terriglobia bacterium. The sequence continues at coordinate 148,386 of JAIQGK010000006.1, read as the reverse complement.
CTGTTTTCGCGATTGGGTCGAGAAAACTCAAATGCAGCGGCGTTATGTTATTCGTTGAGATGAGTAAAACTGCTTTCTGTGGTGCGTCACGAGCGCGCATAACGTACAATAGAGAAAAGGGCGGGCTGGTTGGCTCTCCTCATAAAATCTGAAATCTCAGGAGTGCTCATGGCTGGAAGCTCTCGAACTACCTTTGCAAAGCGCCAAAAAGAGCGGCAGCGGCAGGAGAAACAGGCTGAAAAAGCCCAACGCAAGCTGCAACGCAAGACACAAGACCAGGAGACGGCCCCCAACGCTCCTGAAAAGCCCAAAGACCTGACCGTTACCTATAACGAAGAAGGCATTCCGGAAGGTTTCGGGTTTCACGATTTTTAGGCACTTTGGGCGGCGCTCCCGCCCAAAGGTGTAGTATTAAGTAGAAGTTTAGTTGTCCTCGACTCAGATAGACACATTTCCCGCATTCGTCCCTGCCTATTTCTGCTGAGAACAGCACCACCCCTAGCAACAACGACAAAGGAGTCGCAGTGAAGAAGATTTACGTTGGCAATTTCTCATTCCACATGACAGAACCTGAACTCAGGGCGCTGTTTGAGCCTTTTGGAGCCATTGACAGCGCATCGGTCGCGACCGATCGCGATACAGGCCGGTCCCGCGGTTTTGGTTTTGTCCAGATGCCCAACGATGATGAAGCAGAAAAAGCGATGGCAGCACTGAACGGCAAAGACTCCGGCGGGCGGGCACTTACGGTAAATGAAGCGAGACCGCAAGCTCCCCGTAGCGGGTTTGGAGGCGGAGGCGGTGGTGGCCGGGGCCGTGGAAACGACCGTGGCGGCAATGATCGTGGACCGCGTCAGCGTCGTGAACCCCGTTGGTAAGACCCAGCGTAGCTCGGCGTATGCGAGGGACAGCGGAAGCTGGTTCCAATGAAACCCTTATGGAAACCGTTGTCTGCAGCAAATGCGGACAACGGTACGCCATTCGCATTGAATCTTCGCCGCAAAACGCAGAGCTCTCGCGAAAGCAGGCGTCTTTTGTGGCGGATAAGCTTGTCTGGGACCACATTCAGGAACGTAAGCACCAGGGAACAATCGAGCTGCCGGGCCTTTGAAGTTAGGGGTTGATTTGGCCGGACTGAACGTTGAAACTTTGAACTTACGGGACCGGCTGGCCCTTGAAATTTTCAGCCCAGGAAGCGATATGGCTGTTGAGAATAATGGAGCGGCAACCGCCAGAGTAGAGGGACATAGCGCAATTTTTACCGTGCTTCGGCAGTTGCTTAAACCCTATGAAGGCGAGTTGGCCATCCGCACTGACAAACCCGGAAACTGCTATCTGGAAACACGTTCTTCAAGCATGAATGGACGACGCATGTTCTTTGCCGGTGCCAAAATCAAGAAAAATTACGTCAGCTTCTATCTTCCCTCTTTATATATGTTTCCTGATCTCTCAGACCGAATCTCCCCTTCCCTGAAGAAAACCATGCAAGGACAGGCTTGTTTTAACTTCACCACGGCAAACCCAGACTGGTTCGAGGAACTAAGCAGGCTGACCCAGGCCGGATATCAAAAGCTAAAGAGTGAAATGCTGCTGTGATCGGCCCCAAGCTGCTGAAAGCAAAGTAGCAAACCTTAGTCACACGCTTACGACCGATTGCACCAAAATTGTGCTATACTGATCTTGCTTTAGATCCGCGGTTGCAGGGCTCCTCAAGATCGAGATCTGGTCCAGGATTCCCATACTGACTTACCTCCGATTGTCTACGGCGAAAATTGAAAAAATATCGGCATGAGATCACTCTGCCCTGACGTTTCGATAAACGTCTTTGTCAGCACCCGCCGCCGATCAAAAGAAAGCAAAAAACTCTAAGTGTCTACGTTTAAAGAACTTCCCATATCTCCATATCTACTGGATCGCCTTCGTGCGTCCGAATTCGTAACCCCCACTGAAGTCCAGGCGGCCGCCATTCCGCATGCCGCCAGCGGCAAAAACGTTGTCGCCACAGCCCAGACCGGTACCGGCAAGACTCTTGCCTTCCTGGTTCCGGTGATGGACAAGCTGATGCAGCAGACAGAATCGCGGCCCGGCGCCCTGGTTCTGGTGCCAACCCGCGAACTGGCACTGCAAATCGGAAAACAATATGAACAACTGCGCGGCAAGAAACTGCCGCCCGCGGCGCTGCTGATTGGCGGCGTTGCGGAGAGATCGCAACTGCGCGCCGTGCGTTCCGGGGCTAGGCTGATCATCGCCACGCCCGGCAGGTTTGAAGATCTCTATGATCGTGAATTGATTTCACTGGCCGGCATTAAAACGCTCGTGCTGGACGAAGTGGACAGAATGTTGGACATGGGATTCATCCCGGCCATTCGCAGGATTATCAGCAGGCTGCCAAGGTCGCGGCAGACACTGTGCTTCTCCGCCACGCTGGAGCCTTCCGTCCAATACCTGGTCGATGAGTACGCAAGTGGGGCCGTACGGCTGGCTTTTGGCTCGACCACCAAAGCCTCTGAATCGGTCAATCTGGTGGCCTACGAAGTCCATGCGGACCAGAAGCTTTCACTGTTGAAGCGCTTGCTTAATGAGGAAACCGGCCGCACCCTGATTTTTGTTCGCACCAAGCGAGCGACCGAACGGCTGGCTGAAAAACTAAACCGCCAGGGACTTGCGGTAAGCGTGTTACATGGCGACCGAAGCCAATCGCAGCGGAACAGCGCTCTGACAGCCTTCCAGCATGGGACGTCGCGCGTGCTGGTGGCCACGGATGTAGCATCTCGCGGAATCCACGTTGACGATATTGCCCAGGTCATTAATTACGATCTGCCGGCGATACCGGAGGACTTCATCCATCGCGTGGGACGGACGGGAAGGGCCGGAGCCACAGGTTCAGCCATTACGTTCTTCTCAGGAGTGGAGCGCTCCGACCTGGCTAGAATCGAGCGCACTCTGCAACTGAAGATGCGTCGCGGCCACGTTGATACCGCTCTTGTGCGGGAAGAACGGGCCATGCCGGTGGACGTTTCCAGCATGCGGCCGGAGCCGGTGAAGCCTGGATCCAGGATGGTTCGCCTTCCCGGAGAGGTTTTTCAACGATATACGGTCTAAGACTTGCGAGTCCGGGAGCCGCTATCCTGCAAACAGGTGTTTTAAAGGTCTTTGGCGGAAATACCGCTAAAGACCTGTTCTTATTAGGAACACACTTGACAGATTCTCCTATAGAATAGAATCATGTCCACCCAAAATGATCCTAAGGCTGACCTGCTGGTGAAAACTGCCGATTTTTACCGGCGCTCCATTGCCAATTACGGGCAATTTACAAGAACAGAAAGAAAACCGCGAACCAAAAAACAGCTGGAACAACGACTCCAGACCATTCTCAAGGAAATCGATTCACTTGGCGTTAAGCCCGTTTCCGCAGATTAATATCAGATATTTTGAAAGCAATTCGAGGGCGATCATCGCCCCCTGAGTTACTGCGTTGAACCGAGCACGAACCGTGACCCGCTGCCGAGTAAAGTCCTACGGCGGTTAAACCATCTTCAAGGATGGGATCGCGTAAATGTGGCTAAGAGTCGCCAGTTTGCGCGGTCCCGCCCGTAATCTTTGCTCGCCCGCAACGCGAGAGGTAAATCACTGTTGGCCACCCACGATAAATTCGACCCTGATTGGAAGCAAGTAGATCCTGAAGACGAGGACAAGGAATACCTCACTCCAAATGAAGCCAGCAGCTTTATTGGCACTGAGGTTACTTCAGCAGATGACATTGATGACCTTGTAATGACGCTGGATACTGAAGGCATTGATCTGACCGAGGGCGAACTGCCTTCACAGCGCCGCAGAAAAACCGGTTTTGGACTCGACGATCAGGAAGAACTCGATACCAGCGTTGCTCCCAGCGTTCTGGATAAAACCAGCGATCCGGTACGACTCTATCTGCGTGAAATGGGCACGGTACCGCTGCTTACGCGCCAGGGAGAAATCGAGATCGCCAAGCGATTTGAACGTGGGCATCTGAGGGTGCTTAAGGCAATTTCACGTTGTCCAATCGTCATTCGGGAGATCAAAACTCTTGGCGGAGACCTTGAGTCGGGCTCGCGTTCCATTAAAGAGGTTGTTGTCTTTAATGAAGAAGACGTCACTGACGATATTCTTTCCGCGCGGACCCAGGCCACCATTGATGAGATTGAAAAAATGGTGGAGCACTACAACAAAGCACAGAAGCTGGAGGAGAAACTTGCAAGCATCAGCCGCAAGCAAAATCCCAAGCCGTATCGCCGCTGCCAGTGGAAGCTGGGGCGGGAAAGGGTTGCGGTTTCGCGGGTCATACGCAGCTTCAAGTACACTCCGCAGGAAAGAAAACGGCTGATCGATCGTGTGACCACCACCACCGACACCATGCGTTCGCTGGACCGCCAGGCGCAGCGGCTGGAAAAGAAAATTGACGGCACGCGCAATGAGGAACATCGCGCTGAGTACAAGCGGCAGCAGAAGAGTTGTCTTTCCGACCTGAAACAATTGGAGCAGGAAGCCGGCGTCAATTACAAAGAACTTTCCCGCACGCAACGGGAAATCACTCAGGGTAACGTGGACGCGGAATACGCCAAGCGCGAACTGGTGGAAGCAAACCTCCGCCTGGTCGTCTCTATTGCCAAAAAATATACCAACCGCGGCCTGCAGTTTCTGGATTTGATTCAAGAAGGCAACATGGGCCTGATGAAGGCCGTGGACAAGTTTGAGTATCGCCGTGGCTACAAGTTTTCCACCTACGCAACGTGGTGGATCCGCCAGGCGGTAACCCGGGCAATTTCAGATCAGGCCCGCACGATTCGCGTTCCGGTCCACATGATTGAGAACATTAACAAGCTGCTTCGCGCTTCGCGACAGTTGGTGCAGGAGCTTGGCCGTGAACCAACGTCAGAAGAAGTTGCTCAACGCATGGACATTCCGGTATCGAGCGTCCGCAAAGTGCTGAAAATCGCTCAGCAGCCTATCTCTCTTGAGAGCCGCGTGGGCGAAGAAGAAGATTCGCGCCTGGGCGATTTCATTCAGGACACGACCGGTGTTTCCCCCGCTGAGGCCATGATCCGCGTGAACCTGAAAGAGCAGACTGCCAGCGTACTGCGCACACTCAACCCACGGGAAGAACGCATCATTAAAATGCGATTCGGGCTGGAAGATGGGTCTGAGCATACGCTGGAAGAAGTAGGACAGAACTTCCAGGTAACGCGTGAACGCATCCGCCAGATTGAAGTAAAGGCGTTGCGGAAACTGCGTCACCCTTCGCGCTCGCGCAGGCTCCGGGCATTTGTCGATCGCAAGACGTTCGGCGAAGGAGATTGAAAATCGCTTTTGGTAAACGGAACCCAGGTTCGCCGACAATCCCTGGAAGTGTTTGATTCGGGATGGCTAATGGTGGGGCTGCAGTCGAAGGCCTGCCAACAGTAGAATAGCCGCAAGAATATCACCCCTACACTTAAGTGACGCACGTCACATCCCTTCTAGCGGCGAGGGGTGATTATTATTTTCATGAAAGTATTCGAACGAACGTTCGATAGTTTTTATGAAGAGATGCAGGACCTCTCGTTTGCCAGCGTACGGCGCTGGAAAGAACAGCATCCGGGCGCGAAATCCGTGGCTTTCTTTCCCGTGTATGCGCCCGTGGAGCTGGTCCATGCCGCAGGCATGCTCCCGGTGCTATTGAGCGGCGCGGGCGACCGGCTGGATATACAGCATGCCGATTCCCGCTTCGGTTCCTTCATCTGCTCCATCATCAAAACCACCATGGAAATGGCCATGACCGGCCACCTGGAGCCATTTGACGGCCTGCTTTTTTCTTCCATCTGCGATTCGGCCCGCAACCTCTGCTTCGTAATTAAGCGCAACTACCCGCAGATATATGTGGATTTTCTGCATCTGCCGCACAGTACGTCGGACTCCAGCGTCGAGTTTCTGGAGCAGGAATATCGCCGGATCATCGTTGAACTGGAGCGCCTGGGTGGAGCGCCGATACAGCCCGCGGCGCTCCGCCATAGCATCGCGCTCTATAACATCCAGCGGAGTCTGGTGCGGCAACTCTATGAGCTGCGCGCGCAAAGCCCGCACCTGTTGCGCGCCTGGGAATCCTACGTGCTCATCCGCAGCGGCAACTTCATGCCGGTGGAAGAGCACATCAAGATACTGAAACAGGCGCTGGACTATCTCCCGACGCGGCCAGGGAAGAAGCGGGACGCGGTCCGGGTAGTGATTGAAGGCGCGTTCTGCGAGCAGCCGCCTCTAGAACTCATTCGTCTTCTGGAGAACGCCGGCTGTGACGTGGTGGAAGACGATCTGGCCATTGCGCAGCGGTGGTTTACAGAAGACGTGCCCATCAGCGGCGACCCGGTCCGCGCGCTGGCCGAAAGTTATGTGCATCGCTCGGTGTATTCGTCTGTACGACATGATTTTTCCAAACCGCGCTGGGAAGGCCTGGCAGAAAAGGTACGCAGCACGCGGGCTGAAGCTGTGATTTTCCTGATCGCGAAGTTCTGCGAGCCGGCGTATTTCGATTTTGTGCTGTTCAAAAAGAAGATCGACGAAATGGGGCTGCCCCACTTGCTGCTGGAGTTTGAAGAAAAGCTCTTCACCTTCGATCGCCTGCGGACGGAAGTGGAAACGTTTGTCGAGTCCCTGGTCTTTGATTAAGAAAACAAGGATTAAGCAAACCAGACCGAACGAAACAGATTGATTTTAGGAGCTGACTCGATGGCCGAGAAACCCGTAAGCGAATATCGCGGAAGCATTCACCAGCAGCAGAAAGACCTGATGCTGGATTGGTACCAGCGTCTGGACCATGCGGCCGAAACTGGAGAGCCGCCCACCGTATCGATGATGATCTCCGGCAACTGCGTCGAGTTGCTGGAAGGCTTTGGCGCCATTCCGCAGTATCCAGAGGTAAATGCGCTGCAACTGGCGATACGGCACCAGTCGCTGGAGCCGATTCTTGCGGCCGAGGAGATGGGTTACGCCGGAGACAACTGCGCCTATGTGAAGGCCGATATCGGTTGCATGCTGAAAGGCATCACGCCTACCGGGGGCCGGCTGCCCAAGCCCACGCTGGTGCTGTGCAACTTCGTGGGGTGCAATACCTACGTGAAGTGGTTTGAGCACGTGGCTGCCTTTACCGGAGCGCCGCTCTTCGTTTTGGATGTACCGTTTCTGCGAAATGACACGCCATCGCAGGCGGACATTGACTATGTCGTGCGACAGCTCAAGGAAGTTGTGGGGCAGATGGAGGAGCTGATTGGACGCAAGTTCGATTACGACCGTTTCCGCCAGTCCGTGGCTTACTCCAGCGAAGTTGAGGAGCTGTGGTCACAGATCAAGCACCTGGCAAAAAATTCTCCGTCCCCGTTTGACGCATATTTTGACGCCATCACTCTAATGGGACCTTTATATGTCTATCGCGGAAAACGCGAGGGCGTGGAGTTCTTTCGCTCGGCATTAAACGAACTGCAGCAGAAGGTCAAAGCCGGTGAGGGTGTTTATGACCAGGAGCGTTTCCGCGTCGTGGTGGAAGGGCCGCCGCCGTATCCCTATTTCCGCAGCTTCCGTGACATGTTTGCCAGTTGGAAGGCGGTGGCCGTGGCGTCCACGTACTCCACGGTCGGCGGGTTGTGGGAGTTTGGCTTCCGGCACGATGCAAAAACTCCGTTTGAATCGGTAGCCATGCACATGCTGGCGCAAAACGTAACCAACCGTAACTATTTGCAGCGCTATGACCAGATCCGGCGCTATGTGCAGGAATGGAACGCCGACGGAGTGATCATCCATTTTGTGAAAAGCTGCCGCCTGTTTTCTGCCGGACAGGGCGATATGCGCGACTACTTCACCAAGCAACTGGGCGTACCGACTTTATACATCGAGTCTGACCTGGAAGACCCGCGCTATTTTGCTGAAGCCCAAACCAAGAACCGGATCGACGCATTCTTTGAATCTCTTGAGCACGCCAAGCGCACGGCAGCACACGCCGTGAGCGCGTGAGGTCACAAATGAGAATTGCAGCAGGAGTGGACGTAGGATCAACGCAGACGAAAGCGGTGCTGATGGGCACCAACGGAGACGGCGTGAAGGTGCTGTCGCGTTCGCTGATTGATACCGGCGCCAACGTGCGCAAGGCGGCGGAAAAGGCTTTCGATGAGTGCTGCCAGGCGGCGGGCGTCGCGCAGGCCGATGTGGGCTTTGTGGTGGGCACAGGTTATGGCCGCTACAACATCTCTTTCGGCCACACACAGATGACGGAGATCAGCTGCCATGCCCGCGGCGCGCACTTTCTCTGTCCCGGCACACGCACGGTAATCGATATGGGCGGGCAGGACGCAAAGGCCATCGGCGTGGGCCCTTCCGGCGAAGTGCTGGATTTTGTGATGAACGATAAATGCGCCGCCGGAACCGGGCGCTTCCTGGCCAATGCCGCCGAGGTGATGGGCATCGGATTGGACGATATTGGCCCGCTGTCTCTCCGCGCGACTCGCCCTGTGAAAATCGCAACGGTATGCACGGTCTTTGTGGAATCTGACATTCTCTCTTACCTCTCACAAGGCAAGCGTCCTGAAGACATCATGGGAGGCGTGCACCTGGCGATTGCCAAGCGCACGATGTCACTGGCGCGCCGCGTGAACATTGAACCGCTTGTCACGATGACCGGAGGCGTGGCCCGCAACGTGGGCATGGTGCAGGCGCTGGAAACGGTGCTGGGACAAAAAATCATCGTCACGCCGGACGCACAGTTTATGGGCGCGGTGGGCGCTACGCTGTTCTCGCTGGAGAAGCTGGGCGAAAGTTTTGAATCCAGTGTTTGGAGGGAGCATGCCGTTAGTAGCGGGGATTGATTGCGGATCGGGCTTTACCAAAGCGCTGGTGGCCGCGCAGGACGCGCCGGGAAGCGAGCTAAGAATCCTGGGCCGCGGGCGCACGCGGAGTGGAATCAACGTTGACCAGGCAGCCAGCGAAGCGCTGGAGCAGGCATTGGCGGGTAATATGCGTGCAGACTTGGACTACATTGCTGCGACTGGTTTTGGCCGCTACAACCTGAGCTTTCGCGATATTGCGATCACTGAAATTACCACTGCCGCGCGCGGTGCCTTCTTTCTTTTTCCCCGGCCCGGCGCCGTGCTCGATATTGGCAGCCAGACCACGCGCGCCATCGCGGTAAAAGATAACGGCCGCGTGAACACCTTCAAGAGTAATGACAAGTGCGCGGCGGGCTCTGGGATGTTTATTGCTCGCGCGGCGAAATATCTGGAGGTCCCGCTGGAGCAGGTGGGCGACCTTTCGCTTCATGCCGCCCATGCGCACCCCATCAGCAGCGTATGCGCGGTGCTGGCGGAAAGCGAGATTATCAACCACGTGAGCAGCGGCGTGAGCGTGGAAGATATTTTGCGCGGCATTCACGACTCGCTGGCCGACCGCGCCGGCGCGCTGCTGAAGCGCGTGGGGCTAAAAGACGAGCTGACCTTTATCGGAGGTGTGGCGCACCAGCAGGGAATGGTGCGAGCGCTGGAGCAGCGGCTCAACGTGAAGGTGAATGTGGCTGAAGATTGTGAATACGTCTGCGCGCTGGGCGCGGCGGTGCTGGGTTTGCGCCGCCTGGCCAGCAGGAACTGAGGGGAATTATGGCGATCCAGGGAGCATACGGCTATCAGCTTTCGACCGTTGGGAAACCGCTGGATCTGGCGGAGCTGCCGAAACTTGAGCCGGAGGAAAATGAAGTCATCGTCAAGGTGGCGGGATGCGGCGTCTGCCACACCGACGTAGGCTTTGCCGCTGAGGGCGTGGCCACGCGGCATGCGCTTCCACTGGTGCTGGGACATGAGATTGCCGGACATGTGGTTGCCGCGGGCGACAAGGCTAGCCAGTGGATTGGGCAGGCAGTGATTGTGCCGGCGGTAATCGCCTGCGGCGAATGCCCAGCCTGCAAAGCAGGCCGGCCAACTACGTGCCGGCGGCAGTTCATGCCGGGCAATGATGGCGACGGAGGTTTTGCCACGCATGTGCGGGTGCCGGCGCGAGGGCTGTGCCACGTTCCGGACAAGCTGCCCGCAGGCGTTTCTCTTGAGGCACTGTCTGTGGTGGCCGATGCGGTGACCACGCCTTATGAAGCGATTCGCCGTTCCGGGCTGAAGGCCGGCGAGGTGGCAGTGATTGTGGGCGCGGGCGGCATTGGCAGCTTTGCCGTGCAGATTGCCGCAGCTATAGGGGCGAAGGCAGTCGCGGTCGATATCGATACGGAACGCCTGGAACTTGCCCAGCAATATGGAGCTTCTCTGGTGCTGAACGCCGACCGCAGCGACGAGAAACAACTGCGATCGAGCGTGCGCAACTTTTTCAGCGAGCAGGCGGCTTCCGGCTCGACGCTGAAAATTTTTGAGATGAGCGGCGCTGCGGCAGGACAGGTCACCGCGTTCAGCCTGCTCGATTTCGGCGCTTACCTGGCGGTGGTTGGATTCACGCCGAAGAAAGTTGAAGTGCGCCTGTCAAACCTGATGGCCTTTGACGCCACGGCCTGCGGCAACTGGGGCTGTCCGGCAGAGCAATATCCCGCAGCGCTCGCCCTGGTGCTGGGCGGGAAGATCAAGATTGAACCATTCATTGAGCGCCATTCGTTAACCGAAACGCCGGAAGTACTGTTGGGGGTCGCGCGGCATGCGTTCCGCCGCCGCGTGGTGCTTGTGCCAAATTAATGCCTGGGAGGCTGCGATGAAAGACCACAATCTGGTTGAAAACTTTGTTCCTCAAGAAATCCTGGTGGAAGAGCGGCCGGTGCATGATCGCGATGGCCGCGCCGTTCCCGGACTCCACAACGTGTGGATCACGCTGAACAATCCGGCGGAGCTGAACAGCTACACCACGTCTACGGCGAAAGAGGTAATCCTGGCATTGCGCCAGGCCAGCAACGATCGCGCCGCGGTGGCGGTGGTGCTGACCGGCGCAGGCACGCGCTCTTTCTGCAGTGGCGGCAACACGCGCGAATATGCCGAGATCTATGCCGGCGCTCCCGCGGAATATCGCCAGTACATGCGGCTGTTCAATGACATGGTTACGGCGATCCTGCATTGCGACAAGCCGGTGATCTGCCGAGTGAACGGCATGCGCGTTGGCGGCGGACAGGAAATCGGCATGGCCTGCGATTTTTCCATTGCCAGCGATCTGGCAATCTTCAGCCAGGCCGGTCCCAAACACGGCTCCGTACCGGATGGCGGCAGCACAGACTTTCTGCCACTGTATGTGGGAATCGAGCGGGCCATAGCCAGCGCAACCTTGTGCGAACCGTGGAGCGCGCATCGCTTTTATGCGCTGGGCGGGCTCACGCAGATTGTTCCCGCGCTGAAGGTGAATGGAAGATGGACGGCCAATCCGCTAGTCATCACCGACCACTTTCTGGATGAGTACGGACGCATGGCGCTGGGTGAATGGAAGACAGGCGAGGAAAAAGGTCTGGCCAAGAAAATTATGGCGGAGGGAATAGTTGATCTGAAGCTTCTGGATGACGCAGTGGAGAGTATGTGCACCAAACTGCTTTACACCATGCCAGACTGCCTGACCAAGACCGTGGAAAGCCTACGCAAACACAAGCTGGAGCACTGGGACCGCAATCGTGAGACCAGTCGCGCATGGCTGGCGCTGAATATGATGACCGAGGCCAACGCCGGCTTCCGCGCGTTTCACTTTGGAACGAAAGAGCAGCGTGAAGTTGATTTTGTTAGGCTGCGGCAACGTCTGGGTGAAGGCGCTCGCTGGGGAGAAGAGCTGATTGAAGAGATCGCGCCGTGGGTTGCTAGAACAGAGACATCCAAAGAGGAACTGGCAAAGGTGTAATCATGGGGAACAAGGTCCGGCTGGAACTTACACACAGCGGCCAAGTCGCGCGGATCACACTGGCTGCGCCCAAAGCCAATATCCTGGACAAAGACATGATGCTGGGGCTTGGTACGGCATTGAATGAATTGGCCGCGCAAAAAAACCTGAAAGCAATCGTACTGGCGGGAGCGGGCGCGCACTTCAGCTTTGGCGCGAGTATCGAAGAGCATCTGCCGGACCGAATCGGCGATACGCTGATGCAGCTGCGGAACCTCCTGCTGAAAATGGCGGCTGCACCCGCGCCGATGATCGCGGTGGTCCGTGGGCAATGTCTGGGCGGCGGATTCGAACTGGCGCTGGCATGCGACTTGATTGTTGCGGAAGACAGCGCGCAGCTCGGGCTGCCAGAGATCAAGCTGGGAGTTTTTCCTCCGGCAGGTGCTGCGCTCTTGCCAGCGCGTATCGGTTCGGGGCGCGCTGCGGAATTGGTGCTGACCGGGTCCAGTTGGACCGCCGAACGCGCGTATGTAGCAGGATTAGTCAACAGAGTTTTCTCCAGCGGCGATCTTGATCGGCAGCTGGATGCCTGGCTCGAGTCAGATTTTCTGCCTCGCTCGGCTGCGGCATTGCGTTTTGCCGCGCAGGCATGTCGACGGTCGCTGATGCGCGCGCTGGAGAACGATTTGCCGGCCCTCGAACGACTTTACCTCGACCAGCTCATGGGGCAGCCCGACGCCGTGGAAGGAGTGCTGGCTTTCCTGGAAAAACGCCAGCCGCACTGGGTGGCAGACCAGATGCTTTCCGAAACTCCTTGCGAAAAGATGCTGTAAGTGATTGAAAATGGTGGACCTGGTCGGGATCGAACCGACGACCTCTTCCATGCCATGGAAGCGCGCTCCCAGCTGCGCCACAGGCCCACAGTGGTACTCTACTATTCTCGCTGACCGGGGTGCATTCGTCAAACCAAAGGTGCTGCGGAACGTCCAACAAGAAGGATTTTTTATGATATTTGGAACCAACTGCCTGAATTTTCGTCTTGTATACAGGAAAAGGTAAACATCAGCCACATTCGAACGCTTAGAAATGCATATTCCAGCATCAGCTCCGGAGAATATTCCAGTCAAACAGACCGGGACTAATGACCAAGACCTCGACCGGTCATCGCGCAGGGGTGTCTCGCTCAAAGAGCCGATGCTTATCGCTCTGGAAACTTTGCGCGCGCACAAGCTGCGATCGTTCCTCACGCTCCTGGGCGTGATCCTCTCCGTTTCAACCTTAATCATTGTGGTTTCCATGGTGCAGGGCGCAAATAAATATGTTGCGGAAAAAGTTGCTAACTTCGGTTCCAACGTTTTTCTGGTGATGCGCTTTCCCCTGATCACCAGTGCGGAACAGTTCGTGAAACTCTCGCGTAGCAATAAGAATATTACCTGGGAAGACTATGAGTACGTCCGCGACAACATGACATTTGCCGACGCCGTGGGGCTGGAAGCGCGGCGCAACGGAAAAGTCAAATATAAAACGGAGTCGATTGAAGATATTGATGTCCGCGGCGTCACCGCGAATATGGGAGGCATTGATACTGAAGAGCCTGTGCTGGGGCGTTACGTCACAGATGCGGATGACGTGCATCGGGCGAACGTGACGATGATAGGAAATGACGTGGCCAAACGGTTTTTTGCCGGCGTCGATCCCCTGGGCAAGTCCATTTACATTGATGGCGAGGCTTACGAAGTAGTGGGCGTGGCCAAGGAGATGGGAAGCGCCTTTGGCCAGTCGCAAGATAGTTTTGTCTACATCCCCATCCAAACGTGGCGCAAGGTGTACGGCAGCAATAGTTCAATGAATATCAACGTCAAGGCCGCGGCCGCGGACCTGATGCAGCCTGCTGAAGACGAAGCCCGCGTATTGATGCGTGCACGCCGGCATCTGGCCGGGAAACAGGATGATACGTTCGGCGTGGTGGAGCCTTCTGCGATCATGGAGCTTTACAACAGCCTGACCGGCTCACTGGCCAGCGGTTCAATTTTTGTCGTCTTCATCTTTCTCGTGATTGGCGGAATCGTGATTATGAACATCATGCTGGCCAGCGTCACGGAAAGAACGCGGGAGATCGGTGTCCGCAAATCGCTTGGCGCCACGCGGCGCGATGTCCTGCTGCAATTTTTGGTTGAATCCGGGGTAATGGCGACCATTGGCGGAATCATGGGCGTGGTGGTTGCCGCAGTGATTTCTTTTGCCGTGGGAAAACTGACTCCGTTTCCCATGGATCTGCCGATACGCTGGGTCATCATCGGCGTGCTTGTATCTACCGCGGTTGGCGTATTTTTCGGCGTCTATCCGGCGTACAAAGCTTCCAAGCTGAATCCCATTGAGGCACTGAGGTTTGAAGCATGACTCACTCCAACATGGTGATGGAAGACGTGAAGATGGCTCTGGAGACCATCCGCACCCACAAGGTCAGATCGTTTTTAACCGTGCTGGGCGTGGTGATTGGGACCATGGTCGCGATCCTTGTCGCTTCGATCCTGCTGGGCGTTGAGAAGAATGTCCAGGATTCGCTAAATGAATTTGGCGTTGATAATTTGTTCGTTTTAAAGTTTGATCCCGGCATTCGATTTGGCCGTCTGTCGCCTGAAGAACGCACACGCAAACCGCTGACGTATGAGGATGGCATTGCCATCAAACAAGAGCTGCCGGCGGTAAAGGACGTGGTAATAGAAATCCTTTCGCGCATTGGACAAGGTCCGCAGCCGATCCGCACAGCGCGCTATAAGAGCCATGAGCTCACAAATATTCTCTTTCGCGGGATGACCTCCAGCTATGCTGAGGTCGTCAATGGTCGCATGAAAGAAGGCCGTTTCTATACCGAGCAGGAAGACCTTCATCGCGCCGATGTAGTAGTGCTCGGCTTTGACGCGGAGAAAAGCCTCTTTCCCGATGAAACCGCTGAAGGCAAGCAGCTGCTGGTGGATGGCAATCTATATACCGTGATCGGCGTGTTCGATAAAAAGAAGAGCACGTTGAACCAGGCCGGCGATGTGGAAGTCTTCATTCCTTTCCGAACGTACAAAAAGCATTATCCCCAGGATGATGAGATTGCGCTGATCGCCGCCGCGTATCCCGGAATGAAGAGCGTTGCCGAAGATCAGATTCGCGGGCTCCTGCGCACCCGCCGCCGCGTGCCGCCTAATAAGCCGGACACTTTTGGCATCAGCAGCGCCGAGCAACTGGGCGTTCAGTTTCGTGACATTATGCAAGGTATCTTCCAATTAGTGGTCTCCGTGGTTTCCGTCGGGCTTCTTGTCGGTGGCGTAGGAGTGATGAACATTATGCTGATGTCAGTCACTGAGAGAACTCGGGAAATTGGCGTCCGCAAAGCCATTGGCGCCCGCAAGCGCGATATCAGCTTTCAATTTATTACTGAAGCCATGACGTTGACGGGCATTGGGGGATTCCTGGGTGTTATCTTGTCTCTGATCTTCAGCTTCCTGATGCAGCTCGCGCATTTTCCGTCGTCCGTGCCCATTTGGGCAATCCTGCTGGCGCTCGCGGTGGCATGCAGCGTAGGCTTATTTTTCGGGATTTATCCTGCAGTCAAAGCGGCAAGGCTCGATCCGGTGACGGCGCTGAGATACGAGTAAGCAGCTAGCAATTAGCAAATGGCAATTGGCCTTTTTCTTTAATCCCGAACGCAGTGAAGGACCCCTATAATCGCTATGCTCTTCGGGTAGAAAAGGCGCGCGTAGACGTTAGCGTGAATGAATTAATTTTTGTCAGAATGTAATACATACTGCTGTTTCTTCCACCAAAGAGTATGGAGGTCATAGTGATCCCTCGCTGCGCTCGGGACTTTGGACACTATCTTTCGCAAACCCATACGGGCAATGTCTACATCCGGAACGGCAGCAATATCCGCGATTGAGCAAGTATTTTGCCGTAAAGACCCAGTTCCCTCTTTCCAGGTAGTAGTCTTCGCCTTCCACCAGATCGGATCCGCTCATAGCCTGCCCG
Source organism: Terriglobia bacterium (assembly GCA_020072645.1). Taxonomy (NCBI): domain Bacteria; kingdom Pseudomonadati; phylum Acidobacteriota; class Terriglobia; species Terriglobia bacterium. Next base: position 132,543 of record JAIQGK010000006.1, on the reverse strand, counting down.
CCATACTCAGAATCGGAGTTTCAGGTGTCTCAACCAACGCTCCATCCTTAAAGCTAAGGTACTTGCCGGAAATCGCGGGCACGCGCTCCCCGGGTACCACGATCCCTGCAAGGTTCAACGGATCGGCAGCGGAGATCGTTACGATTTCACCAGTGGGAGGAATGGTCTTCATTGCGCGCAAAGATTCAACGGCCACGGGCAAGGCAAATTGTTCGCCGATGAAGCCGCTGATAAAACGTCCACCGCGGATTTCACCGCGATCTTCGAGTCGCCGGAACGAAATCAACAGGTCACGCCAGCGCGGCAGCATGCTTTCCCGCACCAGCAGTTCACGGAAGACCACGCCATAGCGCTCAAGAAGCACGCGGCAGACAGATTCAATTGCTCGTCCGCTGTCCTCACCATGTGGCGGGTACAGTAATGACCAGCGTCCGGCGCTGTGCCGTGGACGATTGTTCTTGCCGCTTCCCTGCCCGGCGCGCCGCTTGGGATCGATGAGCGCGCGCAGGTTGTCGAACCCATCGGCCGTAACCAGGCCCGCAGCCACCAATTCCCAGAGCGAGGTTTCAATCTCCGCTTTTAGCTTGCCCGTGCCGCGCACGATATCGGCAAAGAAAGACGCGCCGCGCGTTCGCAGAAACGTAAGGACTTCACGCGCACCTGCGCCAAGGCCGCGAACTTCCTGCTCGGCATCACGATGTGCCGATTTCACGCTGGGCAAAGCCATCCATTCCGCTTCATCGCGAACGAAGAACGTGATGGGAGCAACGCTTGTAGGAACCACTCGACGTCCGCCGCCGGAAGAATCTTCAAGCATTGCCGGATGAGGCGTAAGCCGTCCCCATCCGATTGCGCCCGTAAGGCAAAGCTGGTCCAGAACTTGCGGATCATAATTGTTGATCCTTCGCGCGAGGATATGGCGCTCCCACGCGCTGGCCGGTACCTCAAAACCTTGCAACTGCCGCAGCACTTGCAGCGTGCCATGTTCGGCCCGCGCCTGCGTTCCCGGCGCAACATGCTGCCAGCGCAGCAGCCAGCGCATGAACGTGGCCGATGTGACCGGCTCAATCTGCTTGCGCAGCGTTCCCAGCGTCAGGCGATGAATTCGTGCCAGCAATCGGCGTTCTGACCACTGCGTCTCCTCACCCATCGTCTTATCAAAATTGCCGCGCAGAATCAGGCCGGTGGTTTCAATGCGCAACAGCGTCTTGTCTATTTCGGTGACAGGCAGACGCAGTAACGCGGCCAGTGCTGATGCATTGGTCGGCCCCAGATGCGTGAGCCACCCAGTGACCATGGCTTTGAGCGCATCTTCTTGCGATGGTATCTCTCTTTCAACCACCGGCAGCTGGTCTTCAAACTCCGCTTCTGGATAAATTGCCGCGAAGGCTTTGGCTTTTTCTGCTGATACCCAAAATGTATCGCTCGCAGGCGAGGGCGCCTGCGGTCCACATGAATTGTATGAATTGTGGAGCGCGGCCGCCCCCGGCTGCGCGGGTACAACTGCGGGTATTCTCGCCCTGGTCGCACGATTGGATTCACGCAAACTGCCAAAGTAGCCACGCCATGCTTCCGCTGGCGAACGGCCATCGGGGGGCACAAAGCTTTCTGGCAGAGCAATCAGCGTATGCAGCGTATCCGCCAGTTCGTCGGCGTCTCGCACGTCAGGCCACGCGTCGGCCCTAACTTCAGCAATCGCCGCTGGATCAAGCGCGCCAACTTCCTGCAAGACTGATTCAGGCAACGTGCGCCGCATCTCCACGGCGCGCGCGCGACGTTCTTCTAAAGGAGCATCGTCGAGATATGCGTAAGGATTGCTGTTGAGAATCTCGTGGGAAAAGACTGAGGGCACCGGCGTATCGACGGCGATGCACTTGATCTCGCCCGACCGCATCTTGCGTAAAACATCCTTGAGGCCTTCAAGGTCGAGCGCTTCCTGGAAAATATCTTTCATCACCTCGCGCAAAAGAGGATGGTCGGGGACGACGATCGGTCCGTCGGCATTTTCCTGGCATTGGGCCACATCGGGAAATACGGAAGCCAGCAGATCAGCGGAACGGGTGCGTTGTACCTGCAGCGGAATCTTTTTGCCATTCCAGTAGCGCAGCAGAGCCAGCGCGCGGTTTGCGTCCCAGCGCCAGCGCGTTTCCAGCAGCGGAGAGAGCAGCGCCGCCTGCTGCAAAACTTCTTTCACTGTATTCTCGTGCAGGAAGTGGAAAACATCAGCCAGCGGGAAGCTGTGCTGCTCGGCCAAAGAAATATTTACGCCATTGTCTGTTGCGGCTGCCTGCAATTCAAAGTTAAAAGAGACGCAGAAACGCTTGCGCAGAGAGAGTCCCCAGGCTTTGTTAATGCGTGCGCCGAACGGAGCATGCACGACCAATTGCATGCCGCCGCCTTCATCAAAGAAGCGCTCGGCTATGACGGTATTTGTTGTGGGGACCGCGCCCAGCACGGTGCGTCCGGTCACAATATATTCAATGGCCTGCTCTGCGCCGGAATCATCCAGCCCACACTCGTGCTTAAGCCATTCCACGGCATTCAAAACTTCCGGCGATTTCTGGTTGACGAATCCGGGCACTGTATGGGGCGTGAGGTCGCTGATCTTCTGGCGCAGTTCGCCGATCTGTCTAGAAAGTTCTTCCGTGCGTCCCGGAGCTTCGCCGAGCCAGAAAGGAATCGAAGGCGGTGCGCCGTGCGCATCTTCCACCAGGATGCGTCCCGCAGATTCCACGCGGCGGATACGCCAGCTCATGTTACCCAAAAGGACTATGTCGCCCTTCAGACTTTCTACGGCAAAGTCTTCATGCAGCGTGCCGACGACGGTCCCTTCCGGCTCGGCGACAACGGTATAAAGTGCGGTCTCAGGGATTGCGCCGCCATTCATAATGGCAATCATCCGCGCGCCGCGGCGGGCCTTCAGCCGCTTGTTCATACGATCGCGATACAGATATGCGCCAAATCGGCCACGCTGTGAGGCAATACCATCGCCCAGCATGGTCAGCAGATCGTCAAACTCTTTCCGCTCAAGTTCGCGATAAGGGTAGGCCCGTTTGACCAACGTAAAGAGCTCGTCCTCGCCCCATTCTTCAGCAGCGCAAATCGCCACAATCTGCTGCGCCAGAATATCGAGCGGAGCGTCAGGAATGATCAGGCGGTCAAGTTCCCCGTGATGGATGGAGCGTACCAGCGCGGCACATTCGATCAACTCGTCGCGCGTAGTGGGAAAGAATCGGCCTTTGGGTACAGCGCCACGCCAGTGGCCCGCGCGGCCAAAGCGCTGGAGTGACACGCCGATAGATCGCGGAGAGCCAATGTGCAGAGCCAGATCTACATGGCCGATATCAATTCCTAGTTCGAGCGAAGCGGTGGCCACCAGAACTTTGAGTTCGCCATTTTTGAGCTTGCTTTCCGCATCCAGACGAAGCTTGCGCGCCAGACTGCCATGATGCGCTCCCACCACGTCTTCGCTCATGCGTTCGGCCAGGTTAAAAGAAACGCGCTCAGCCAGTCGCCGCGTGTTCACAAACACCAGCGTTGAGCGGTGCTGCTGGACCAACTCGCAGATGCGGTTGTAAATCTCGTCCCACAGTTCGTTGCTGGCAACAGGTCCAAGCTCTTGCCCAGGCACTTCGATCGCCAGATCCATCTGTCGCTTGTGGCCGACATTGACGACAACTGGATCGGGACGGTGATTGCCAGTCAGAAAGTGAGCGACGGTTTCAATCGGCTTCTGCGTGGCGGAAAGACCAATGCGCACAGCGCGTTTTTCGGTTAACGCGTCCAGGCGTTCAAGAGAAAGGGCAAGATGCGCGCCGCGCTTATCGTCGGCCACGGCGTGGATTTCGTCGACGATGATGGTGTTTACGTGGGTGAGAATGCCGCGGCTCTTCTGCGCCGTGAGCAAGATGTATAAAGATTCCGGAGTGGTCACCAGAATATGAGGAGGCCGTTTAAGCATCCGCACTCGGTCCTGCGTCAACGTGTCGCCGGTGCGCACCGCGGTGCGAATCTCCGGCATCAGCATCCCCTTTTCGCCGGCCAGCGCTATGATCTCACCGAGCGGGCCTTCCAGGTTCTTCTGAATGTCATTGCCCAGGGCCTTTAGCGGCGATATATAAAGGATCTCTGTGCGGTCGGTAAGATCGCCACTCAACGCCTTGCGCACGAGCCGATCAATGCAAATCAGGAACGCTGCCAGCGTCTTGCCTGATCCGGTCGGCGCCGAGATAAGCGTAGTTCGTCCGGCCAGAATATGCGGCCAGCCCTGCTCCTGTGGCTCCGTGGGCGTGCCGAATTTATTAATGAACCATTCCTGCACCAGGGGATGGGCCCAGGCCAGGGATTCCGGGACGGGAGGAAGCATCTACAGATTATAACAGTTTCGTTAAAGATTCGCTTAAATATCTGCGCTGAGACTGGTCGTTGCTGCCATCAGCTCTTCATCGGCCAGCTTGAGCAATTTCCGATGTCGTTCCACCGCGTTGCGCTTCAGAGCTTCCTCCAGAATAAGCCATAGATGCTCACGCTTGCGTTCTTTTGGCCTTTCCTGCTTCAGGGCTTCCATCAGATAAAACTGCACCTTGATCGGCTCATCCTTGAAGGTGTAAGACGACTCGCCCAGCGGACCCCTGATGCCGGCCCAAACCCCGCTCTCCTCGCGAACTTCGCGAACTGCAGTTTCCTGCAATTTCTCTCCCGGATTGATGTGGCCTTTGGGCAACACCCATTTCAGTGGATCGTCTGTAGCTTGCACCAAAAGATACTCAAGCTTATCCTTTGTCCCGCCATTAGAAGGATCGACGCTCGTCCGGCGGTAGACCACGCCGCCTGCATGTGTGAATTCGCTCGGCGGCATGGTTGCCGTGGCGCGGTATCCGTCTTTCCGCTGACTCTCCAGCGTGATGACATACCAATAAGCCTGGTTTGTGGCCTTTATGCGCTGGTCAAAGTATCTCCAAAAGGCCAGCACCAGAAGAGGCAGGCAGGCGATCGCAAGAGGATATTGACGCGTAACCACGCTCCAAGGACAAATAATGCAAAGCACCACAAACAGGCTGCGGAAAAACTTGGAGTCGGCCTCGAAGCGCTGGACCGATGCTAGGGCTTCAGGATGGTCGAGTGTCAACTGTGCCTTGGCCCACTGAAAAGCATTGATTGAAAGAGACGCCTTGAGTCGATCAAGATAGTATTCCTTGATCTTCACAGCGTGGCTGACCGGCGGGGCCGAATCACTTTTGACAAAAACCTTTGCCAGTAATCTCGCCCAGGTAGGAGAAAGCTTTTCGCCTTTGGCCACCCTCCTGACCTGCTCCGCAAAAGTCGCCCCTTTGACCGGATCATAAATACGGTCATCGAGCAGCGCGGAGCCGATGAGGAAAATAAAATGTCCGAGCAGATAACTTACGACGAGAAAGATAACGATTTCATCCGAGCCGGGCTTGTATCCAAGCAATCGCCACAGAGGCCCCTTCAGCAAGAAGGTAAGCACCGCGCCGGGCAAGAGCACGGAAAAGAGGTCTATTACGCCGATAAAGAATTTTTGCGGCTCAAAGCCCATGGTCGTCTCTCCCTATGCGCCTAGGCACGGATTGAAACCTAGACCAAACGCGGGAACGCAGTCAAGGAAGAACAACCATACTAACTACTTCTTCGCCGCAACCGCTTCTTGCTGTGCGCGATAGGCAGGGACAACCAGCGCTTCTTCAACCGTAGGTATCTTCCAGTCGAGAAGCTTCATGCGCCATTCCTCGGCCGCAGCTTTTGCGTTGGCTTTGCGATCCGCGGTTATAAGCAACCGGATGGAGACAGGGTTCATGAAGTCCTGTTCAAGCTGTGCGGCGGCATCACGATACTTCTTTTGCGCCAGGTAGAGCGTCCCAGCCGCGCCCGAGTAAGTTCTCTCGATGCTGATGGAGCCGGAGGCGCTCATCTTCGCGAGTTCGCTGAGTATTTTCTTTGCAATCGAGAAGTCATTGGCAGCGACAGCCTTCTCCAGGCGGACGCGCAGGATGCGCGCGCGCTCTTCGTCTAGATCAGACTCGGCCACCAACAAACTGTTTTCTGTCAAAACCGTATCGGCGCGGTTCAAATCGTCGGCCGCGGCTGCACGATCATTCTGATACATGGCCATGATGCGATAGGCACGCGCTTCCCATACCCACTGTCCCATGGCGTGGGCGCTCGCAGCGGCCTGGCGATAGGCCTTGTCCGCGTCGTCATATTTTTGATCGCGCAGGTAGGTCATGGCGGATTTCTGCAGGTATTCCGCTTTCAGTCCGTTGCCCGGAGCTTCCTGAATGGCCTTGGCATACTCCGTACGCGCACGTTCTTCCTGGCCCATCACCGCGTATGTCTCACCCAGCTCTTTCTGAGATATATAAAAGGTCGGATCGATCTTCAGGGCGATGTGGTACTGCTCCAGCGCGTCATCAAATCGTCCGGAGAGGCGCAGCATTTCGCCGTAAGAATCATGCGGGTTGGGTTCATTGGGAAGAAGCTTTACGTACTTCCCCATGGCGTCAATCGCCTTGTCATACTCGCGGCTGCGCGAATACAGATATCCCAGCTGGTTGTAGGCGGTAGCATAGGCCGGATCATCTTCCAGCGCCTGCAAAGTAAAGGTCTTGGAGCGCTCGTACTCGTCGAGCTTGTAAAGCCAGTATCCGATGAGAAAGTTCAAGCGCTTGTCATGCGGATACGCCTGGGCCACGTCGTTCATGGCCTGGATGCCTTCCACGTAGTTGTTCTCATGCACGCCGGCCATCCAGCGGACCATTGACTGCTCTGCTGGTGTGATGTGGTTCAAGAGCGCCTTGGCTTTGGCGCGGTCCTGGCTCTCCTCGGCGGGGTCGGTAGTCGTAAAGCAAATCCATGTGTAAGCGAGTGCGAACTTCGGATCGAGCGCAACCGCTTCGCGCCAGTCACGCAGGGCAAAATTCCAGCGATGGTTCTCATAATGGACCATGCCCGTCTCAAAGTATCGCGCTGCTGCCGCTGATGAGGTGGTCACCGGAAACTTCTCGGATTTGCCCGCTTTGGACTTGACCGTGGTTTGGGGATACGCCGCAGTTATAGCGGCGGCCAGAAAGAGCGCAAACATCAGGCGTGGCAATCGCATAGGACTCCCTGGGGCTATTGGAGCCCAGTTTGCATTCCGGCCACAACGTAACGGCGGTAACCCACCCAGCAACTCTGGTGATTCCCTTGATGCCCTCGGATTTAAGAGATCTTCCAGGACAAGCCTCTCTTTCATGTCCGATCAACGCGGAGAGATCGAATGACGCGGGCCTGTAACCTTTCTTGTTCCACATCAAGGATTTAGCGTGTCCCATCCATGTTGGCCCCATTGGACGAAGAACCATGTACCTCAGTAACTCAACGCGGAGAAGACATCCAGCATCTCACGTTTTAAGCTACTTCTTGTGAGCCACTGTTCCGGTCGTCTGTAGAGCTGTAATGCCACTTCTTCCGATGTCTAGGGTGTCCCAAATACTTGCAGTGCAAGGATTAGACAATGGAAGATCTCTCAGATCAGATTGAAAATATTACTCAAGAACTGAAGGCCCTACATGCGAAATTGCGATGGTCCACGTTCCAGGACGCCGATTCCGGCGATCAAGACCGCATCTTGAACAATTTGTTGAATGCCGGATTAGGCCAGGACTTGAAGAAGGCAGTTGACCTGCTCAGCCAGTTTTTGTGGTGCTATATCGAATCCGCCGCGGCGCGAATCAATGCGGACGGGGTGGATTACGCACAACAAAGCCTCCGCCTGGGCCAGGTCACTGAGATGCTACGGCTTCTCCACCATTCAGCGTGTCCGCTCAAAGAGTCTCTGGCTTCAATTGAACAAGCGACTATGACGGTAGCCCGCAATGCGGAAGCCACCGCCATGTACCGACCATTAACTATGGAGAAAACTGCCTGACCCAGGCTTTTCTTCTGCTGTTTAACCAAAAACGGCTGCGCTTAAGCGCAGCCGTGTAATTTGCCAATCTCGTTAAAAGAAAGTTGAACGGCTACTTATCTTCTTCCATGTCGAAGACATGGAGGGTATGGGTGTCGGCATCTAAAGTTCCGCTGATCTTTACTTTCTTGCCCGCAAATTGCTCGGCTTTAACCTGATCGTCAAGTTTATAAACGTCCTTCTTTACCACCAGGACGTAACTGCCTCCCATATCTTTTACGCAATGGTGAGTGCAGCTCTCTTCATCGGTGGCGCCCTGAATGCCGCGCTTCGTCATCCAGTCATGGGAATGCGCATCAGAGTGCACGTTGTAGGCGCACTGGCTATCCATGATGGAGCCATGCAGCGCCACAGTGGCGTCTTTGGGCTTATCTTTCGCAAATGAATAGAAAGACAACAGGGCAAGTGCAGTCAAGAAAAACGTCGCGCGCAATTTGTACATCGATTTGTTCATTGGAAATCTCCTGAAATGTTCAGTTTTGCTGGGGAGCAGACGCGAGCGTTTCCAGTCACAACAGAACTTTTATGGCAAAACCACAAACTTCATCCGCATGCCTTCGTGCTCGTCACTGCAGATGACCGTACATAAAACTTCATACTCGCCGGGCTCCGCTGGAGCCATCAGAGAAAACTCCTGCATACCCTCCTTAAGTTCGAAATCCCAGCCACTCACTTTGTGGTGGTCATTGGCGCGCAACAATGTAAATCCATGGACCGTGCCGTCACGGTTCCAGGTCTTCCCTTTGCGCGCAATGACGCGCAGCAGAATCGGCTCACCGGCCTTGACCGTGATCTCCGCGTGGCTCATACCGGCTATCTTGAAATGGCTGTCTTTATCGGCCAAAATTTGAATTACGCGGCCCTGCGCGAAACATGGCATGGACGAGAGAAAAAATAATGCAAAGGCCGCCAGGAGCGAAAGCTGCGTTAAATAGTTGAGCGGACGCCTCATACTAAAAGCCTGCATCACTACTCCGTCATGTAGCGCAGGATCAAGCGCATATCCTGGTCTGTGATGGTGGCGCGAACACGCATGTGGCGCACAATGGTGGCCATCATTCGCGGCGGGAATTTAGGCGGCGCGGCATGGCAGCGTCCGCAGTTGGAGCGAAAACGCTTCTCGCCCTCAAGGTTCATGTTTTCATGCTGCGCGCTCTGCTCCGCAGAAACGGTGGGCGCCGGAGAGTCTTTCGCGGTATCCTTGCCGCCACTGCTGGCGTTGGCCATCAAGCCCAGCGACAGCGCACTTGCGACGAGGAACGCCGCCAGGAAAAATTTCATCTTCATCGCGCGCCTCCTTGCGGCAGCATCGGCATAATAAAGCGATATGTCATGCCAATCGTCCAAAGATTGGCGTTGCGGCCAAGCACAAACTGGCGGCCATAACTAGCTGAGGCCCGGATATCGCTGCGCAGGTAATAGTTCATGCCGAAATCGCCTTCGTTCGTATCCTTGCCGAGCGCACCCAGTTTTTTTACCGTGGCGGCAGAAAGGTTTGCGGCGGCAAAGAACTGCTCTCCGCGACCAACCAATTCCAGTCTCCGCAAAGAAGGAATCTGGCTGAGCCGATAGACTGATTCAATCCAGTAAGCGCTTCCTTTTGTTCCCGATGACCGAACATACTCGGAACGTACAGTTAACGGCGCACGATTCGGCTGCCATTCCAGAAACACGCCAGAAGAATGCGGACGGTCAGCCTGCAAAACCTGCTGGAATGATGCGCCTACTTCCAGCCTTTGACGTGGCAGGAAAAATCCGAGCCGGCCGCCGGTCGAGCGGTCAGTAGCCAGCAAGTGATGCGTGTTATTTGCCGAAAAATAAGCCGCGTAAGTAACGTTCAGGCTATCCGTGCCAGAAAAACCGCCGCGTATCATGCCGCCCAGCGCGGAACCACTTGTAACAGGTGAAGTCAGTGGATTGGGTTGCAGCGCTCGTATCCAGTTGGGCGCCAGCCGCTCGCCGTAAATATTGAAAGGCGTTGTAAACCGGCCCGCTACAAACGTCATGTAACGATTGGCAATGTAGTCAATCTGGCCGTAAGGCATCCCGTAGGAAATTGTCCCGTTGTAATCACCCTGCGCATTCTTGCTGAAGGTGTCGGAGTAGGAGCCTTTGGCTTCAAGCAGCCACTTGTCTCCCACCGGCAACAGCAGAAGCGGGCTCACCGTGGGAGCATCCTGATATTGGCCGGCAGTGACGCGGGTGAAATAAGCGGTTGAGCCGGTCAGGATTGGGACAGCCTTGAAGCTGTCGGCCTTAAATTCATCATCCTGGGCCTGGACCGCGAGCGAAATTAAGATAAAGAGACCGAGAAGACCCGCTTGCGCGACTTTCCTGGGCCATATAACACGACTGCACATAAACCGTTCTGCTTTCCTTTAATGCAGCTAAACAAATCCCGGAATGGCATGTTTATATCGTTAATTGTGACCAGAGAACAACGGTACCGAGGTAACCACTGTGCCATTTCCGAATTTGAGCTAACTTTGTAAAGCAATCCCAAAAGGGGGCGGGCTAAATGCATTCCAGGTTGCTGCTTCGCCCCGACGCCAGACCCTCGCCGATCTCAAGTGACGCCACAAAAAATTTGAGGCGAAGATGGCGCGTGAAAAATCGAATTCCTGTCGAAGACCGAGCTGATGCGAGGCGGAATCCGGCCGCCGTTATATCATTGAACTCTTAAATACTAAGATTGAGGGGCTTGCATGCCGCGTTACGAATACCGCAACATTCAGCCGCTGCCCGCGGCTGAAAAAGCGTTCCTGGACTGGATACAGAAGCTCGATGAGCAGTTTGCCAACCGCAATATCGAGCATCGCTGTCTGGTCGTTCGTGACACGCTGCATGAACTCTACCTGGGCCGGCCCTATGCCGATCCGGCGTCTCACGCCTCATTAGCGGAACAGGCCCTGGTGCACAGCTTTGATCCGCGCAATGCCTCTCTGGAACCGGAATACTATGGCGACGTTGACGCGCAGAAATACGCGGAACGCAAACCCCTGATCTGGTTCTGGATGATGTTTGACCGGTCACCCCTGGGGATCAATCACTGGCTGGGATACCGCGTCCGGGCCATGGTGGCAAAGCATGTGCTGAAACACATCGGCAAAAACGTAAAGATTTTTCACGGCGTGGAAGTCTCTTATGGCTACAACCTGACCATTGAAGATAATTGCGTGATCCACAAATACGTCTTGCTGGACGACCGGGGAGAAATCGTTATTCACGAAGGCAGCTCAATTTCCGATTACGCCAATGTTTATTCCCATGACCATGATCTGAATGATGGAATGATCGTAACGAACCGTAAGACGGAGATCGGGCCGCGCGCCCGCATCACATATCACGCAACCGTCATGAGCGGAGTCCGTGTGCACGAACACGGCTTGCTGGGATCGATGGGCATTGCGACGAAGGACATTGATCCATTCACGATTTCCGTCGGCATACCAGCAAAACCGGTGAAGGTGAAAACAATAGCGCCACAGGAGCAAGCCACTGGGGGCAAGACAGGAACATAGCAACCAGATCCTTTCACCGCAAAGGGCGCGAAGATCGCAAAGAAGATTCTGATTTTCTCCGCTTTTGCCTTTGCAGCTTTTGCACTTCAAGTTCTTTGGCCAATTACCATTTGCTAATTGCTGTTTGCTAAACTGCTAATTGCCGGCCGATGAGCTGTCGCCGCTCTCCATACAAATGATGAACCATCCAACGAAAACTTCACGTCCCCGTGTCCTGAGCGGCATGCGCCCCACGGGCAAGCTGCATCTTGGTAACTACGTTGGCGCGCTGCAGAACTGGGTAAAGCTGCAGAATTCGCACGACTGTTTTTTCTTTGTGGCGGACTGGCACGCGCTCACTACCGATTACGACAATACGTCGCGACTGGCTGATAACTCCCTGGAAGTTGTGCTGGATTTTCTCGCCGCCGGTCTCGATCCTGAAAAGTGCGCCATCTTTGTGCAGTCGCACGTGCGCGAGCATGCCGAGTTGCACCTGCTATTTTCCATGATCACGCCGCTGGGATGGCTGGAGCGCGTTCCCTCTTTTAAAGAACAACAGCAGCAGATGCCGAACAAAGACCTGCACATGTATGGATTTCTGGGCTATCCGCTGCTCCAGGCAGCCGACATCCTTATATATCGCCCCGATTTTGTGCCGGTGGGCGAGGACCAGTCAGCGCACATTGAACTCACGCGCGAAGTAGCACGCCGCTTTAACCAGTTTTATAAGCTGAATGACAAGCCTGTCTTCCCTGAGCCGCAGACATTGCTCACGCCTTCACCCAAGCTGCTGGGTACCGACAAGCGAAAGATGTCAAAGTCGTACGGCAATTCAATTCTGTTGAGCGACGAGGCAGCCGCCGTCGAGCAGAAGATCAAGAACAGCGTTACAGATCGGCCCAAGCTGACGGATCGCGGCAGTCCCGACCGCTGTCCTGTGGGTAATCTGCACCAGATCTTCAGTGACAAAGAACGCCTCGCCCATATCACTCAGGGTTGCACGCAAGCCACGATCACCTGCGTGGAATGCAAAGCGCTGGCGGTGGAAAGCGTGAACGCCCACCTGGCTCCCATCCGTGAACGGCGGCATGCGCTGGCGCAAGACCCGGCCAAGTTGCGGCAGACCATTCAGCACGGAGCACAGAAAGCGATAGCCGCAGCCGAAGAAACCATGTCAGCAGTGCGCGATGCGATAGGACTGCTCCGTCTGGGCGCAGTGGCGGGATTGGCCGCGAAAGAGGAAGCGACGACGGCAATCAAAGTCCCTGAGACGATAACCAGCGCCAAGAATGAAGACAAAAGATGGGAGCTGCGGACCTCAGAATGGCTGGAGCGAATCAATAGAACCTATCCTCTTAAGAAGGACCGACCGCGCACATTTATAACGCGCCGAGGGAGAAAAGTGGGCTTGTACGCTGCGGCAGAAGAAAATGGGGCGTGGAGATTTCTGCTGGAGGATCGGCCAGTCAACGTGCTGGTGTTGCTGGCACAGGACAAGGACCGAAACCTGCGTGACTACGTTCTGCCGCCAAAGGTATTGCAGGACCACTGGAAGAAGTTTATGCGTAATGGTGACGGAGTCGAGATTGTGCTGAAGAGAGGGCCTAACGGCATTTCGCTGCAGACCAGCGAAGGCGAACTCGCAATCCAGCAATATAACGGTGATTACAGCGCATTGCAGTAAACCACAAGCAAATAAAAGACGTGTAATCCACAGCTCTGCCATCGGCAAGAGCGACAAATAACATTTAGAATTGAGGAGTTGCAGGACGCAGCCGAGGGCGGCTGCGGTCCACAAGTTTTGTTCGACAAGGCATTCAAGGACCGTTACGGTCCATGATCCTTTGATCTTTATCGACAATCGCTTTAGATGGCAGAAACTTCACAATCCGCGAAGCCGCAGACGAATGAATTTCCGTTCTCAGTGAGCGTCGGGCAGGTCTATGACGGGCCACTCGATCTGCTGCTGGACCTTGTCCGCAAGCAGGATATTGATATTTATGACATTCCCATCGCCAAGATCACGGCGCAATACCTTGGCTATGTCGAAAACCTGAAGCACCTGGACGTGGACATTGCGGCAGAGTTCATTTACATGGCTTCCCTGCTGATCCACATTAAGAGCAAGATGTTGCTGCCGCGCGATCCTGAGGCGGCTGAAGGCGCGCAGGAAGATCCGCGGGAAGAGCTGGTACAGCGGCTGCTGGAGCATGAAAAATTCAAGAATGCGGCGCAGATGCTGATGCAGAAACAACAGATTGAAGAGGCGGTGGTCAGCAATCCCTCAATGAAGGAATTCAAGGACGCTGAAGGCACCGAGCCAGAACTAGCGGCCGACGTGGTGGACCTGGTGCGCACGTTTCAGCAGATCCTTGAGCGCGCCAAGTCGCGTCCAATGTTGCAAGTGGATGAAGAGACCGTTACGGTTGCGCAGATGATTGAATTTTTCCGCCGCCGCCTGTTAATGGAAGACCGCCCGATTCCGCTGAAACGGCTTTTGCAGCACATCACTTCACGCCATGCGCTCATCTCATCTTTTTTGGCGCTGCTTGAACTGGTGCGGCTGCAAGCCATCCTGCTGCGGCAGGAAAGAGTTTTTGGCGAGGTCCTGATCAAGAAGCACGCCATGTTTGACACCGTAATGGGCGAAGGCGCGGCGGTGAGAGATGATTGGAGATAAGCGGTACTTAGTAGTTAGTAATTGGTATTTAGCAAATCATTGTTGAGCTTGATTTTTCGTGGCTGGCGCGCGGCAGAAATGTTATGCGTGAAATGAAGGCGTGCAGCAGAGGAGCTCGGCTAAATACCAAGTACTAAATACTAATTACTGATGTCCATCAAAGCCAAACTCGAAGCAATTATTTACGCGGCGGAAGAGCCCATCACGCTGGACCAGATGGCTGCTCTGCTCAAAGAGGATCTGCTGGCGCTGAAGACGGCTTTGCCGCCAACGCCTGATCCCACCGTAGATGGCGCGCCGGAATCGCAACCGCAGCCAGAGAATGCCGAAGATCATCTGGGCGCGGTAGAAGATTCCGCGCCGCAGCCGGCGACGAAGAAAGTCAAAGAAAAATCTGAGAAGGTCGAACTGCGCGGGCTGTTACGGCCATACCTTGACGAACTGATCGCCGATTATGCGAATCCAGAACACGGAATCGAAATCCGCGAGGTGGCCAGCGGCTACCGTATGTCCACCAAGCCGGAGCACCATGACGTGGTGCGGGCGTTCTCAAAGAGTTTAAAGCCGCCGATCCGCCTCTCTTTGCAGGCGCTTGAGACCCTTGCCGTGATTGCCTATAAACAGCCTGTGACTGTTCCTGAAATCAGCGACATCCGCGGCGTGGACGCAGCCGGAGTAATCGGCACGCTGCTGGAGCGAAAGCTCATTACCACCGCCGGAAGAAAAGCTGTGGTCGGCAGGCCCATGTTGTACAAGACGACCAAGGATTTCCTGATGCGCTTTGGCCTGCGCGACCTAAGCGAATTGCCAAGCCTAGAAGAGTTCGAAAAACTTGCGGCGGGCGAACTGCAGGATGAACTTTTTGATTCTGGCGACAGCCCTGTTGCCGTAGCTGATGCGACTGGCACACCCGGTGAAGACGGTGGCGTGGAACAACTGGAAGAAGACAAGGCCGAAGTCCCGCAGAATGTGACGGAGCCGACCGTTTCGTCTGATCCAGAGCACAACAAAGCCGACGAACAGGTGGCCGACCAGATTGCCTCTGAAAGTACGGGCGGGTGAAATGCCTCCACAGCGATTACAGAAAATCATTGCGGCAGCCGGCGTTACATCTCGCCGCAAAGCGGAAGAACTGATCACGCAAGGCCGCGTGAGCGTGAACGGCCAGACCGTGACAGAACTAGGCACCAAAGCCGATCTTCAGCGCGACCACATCAAGGTTGACGGCAAGCTGTTGCAGGGAGCAGAACGCCATGTTTATCTACTGTTGAACAAGCCAAAGGGCTACGTAACTACGGTGACAGATCCAGAACGCCGACCCACGGTGATGGATTTGATCAAAGGCGTGGGCGCGCGTATTTATCCCGTGGGAAGGCTGGACTGGGCAAGCGAAGGCCTGCTGCTGCTGACCAATGACGGAGAGCTTGCCGCCAAGCTCACACATGCTTCGTCCCACGTGCCCAAAACTTACCTGGTAAAGATTGCCGGACGAGCCAAGGAAGAAGGAATCGAAAAACTGCGACGCGGAATCAAGATTGGCGCCAAGCCGGGGCCGCGCCGGATGGAAACCATCCACACCGCGCCGGCGCAAATCCGCCTGGTGAAAGACGCTGAAAATCCCTGGTATGAAGTGACGTTGATTGAAGGTAAGAACCGGCAGATCCGACGCATGTTTGAAGAAATTGGCCATCACGTGGAGAAGATCAAGCGCGTGCGTTATGGTCCGCTCACGCTGGATGTTGAGCCAGGCCAGTTTCGCGAACTGAAGCCGGGAGAAATTGCAGGCCTCAAGCGAGCGGGACGAGGCGACAAAAAGCAGACGCCTGAACGAAAGCCGCCATCGCGAAGCAGAGCCAACGTGCGGCGCAGTGAACATCAGCGGGAAAGAAAACCCAGCCGGTAGTGATCTCCATTCGTACCAAAACGAAACTAACCAGATGCTTTGCGAGATAGCTTAGCAACTCTGCTTGTGGTACAAACTTCTGTTGTCTCTTCTTCTCCGATGAAAAAGACTGTCCTCGATCAAATACCGGAACACATACGCGCGCTGGTTGGCTACGTGCCGGGCAAACCTATGCGACAGGCAGAGCGGGAATCCGGCGTTGCGATGATCAAGATGGCGTCGAATGAGAACCCGTTTGGGCCGTCGCCACTGGCGCTGGCGGCAATTCGGGAAGCGGCAGCCGAGGTCAACCTGTACCCGGATAACGACGCCAGCGAGTTGCGGGAGGCGCTGGCGACACGTCATCAACTGACGGCGGAGCAGATTTTTATTGCCGATGGCTCGCTGGGGATTCTGGACGTGGTGGCCCGTACTTTGCTGGTGCCGGGAACAAACTGCATCAGCAGCGAACGGTCGTTTATCAGCTATCCGGTGATCACGCGCAGCATTGGAGCGCGGTTTATTGAAGTACCGATGCGGAATGACACGTATGATCTGGACGCGATTGCGGCGGCCATCGATGAACAAACACGCGTGGTCACTCTGGCGAATCCGAACAATCCTACCGGCACGATGTTTGACGCGGACGCGACGGAAGCGTTTCTTAAGCGGGTCCCAGAGAGTGTGCTGGTGATCCTGGATGAAGCGTATTCCGATTTTGCCGAGTATTTTGCGCGGCAGCGCGGCATCACGTATTCGCGATCATTTGATTATGTGCGTGCGGGCAAAGCGAACGTGCTGGTACTGCGAACATTCTCTAAAGCGCATGGGCTGGCCGGCGTGCGGCTGGGATATGCATGCGGGAACCCGGAATTGCTGCGGTATTTCGCGCGGGTACGGAATTCTTTTTCGGTTTCCGTGGTGGCGGAAGCGGCGGGACTGGCGGCGATCCGCGATGTGGAGCACATCCGCAAGACGGTGGAAAATAACGCCGTGGGAGCGGCGTGGTTGATGGAGCGCTTTAAGGAGCTTGGAGTCAAAGCCATACCCACCAGCGCGAACTTTATCCATTTTACGGTGGATGAAGATGCTGCCGCCTTTACCAAACGCATGCAGGCTGAAGGAGTGATTGTCCGCTCGCTGGCGCCGTGGGGCGCGCCAAACGCCATACGCGTGAGTATTGGCACGCCGGAACAGAATGAGACTTTCATTCGCGCGCTGAAGAAGCTGGTGCGAGTGGAACCAGCAATCAGCAAATAGCAATTGGCAAAACCATTCACCGCAAAGGGCGCTAAGGACGCGGGGAAATAGAAATTCTGAAGCGATTTCCTTTGCGACCTTTGCGTCCTTCGCGGTTAAGTTCTTGGGCTTTCTATTGCGATGGCACTTTCCTCCACATGGAACACCGCAGCAACATTGGGACGGCGCAACGTGCTTGCGTCGATCGGCATGGTGCTGGTGGCGGTGTTCGTGGTGTTTGCGCTGTTCGCGCCGTGGATTGCTCCGCAAAATCCCAGCAACATTGACTTGCCTTCGCGGCTGCAACCGCCGGGCAGCTCACACTGGTTCGGCACAGACGAGCTTGGCCGCGACATTTTCTCGCGCGTGATCTATGGTGCACGCATCTCCATGCTGGTGGGAAGCAGCGTGGTGGCCGGATCGCTGCTGCTGGGGCTGATTCTGGGCTCGATTGCCGGTTATTATGCCGGCTGGGCTGACAAGTTTTTCAATGTCGTTGTGATGAATGCGTTTCTCTCTTTCCCCGGAATCCTGCTGGCGATTGCCTTTGTGGCTTTTCTGGGGCCGGGAATTTTCAACCTGATCCTGGCGCTCTGCATTGGTGGATGGGTGGGCTACGCCCGGCTGGTGCGCGCGCAGGTGCTGGCGGTGAAAGAAAAAGAATTTGTGGAGGCGGCGCGGGCGCTGGGCGCGAGCGACTGGCGCATTGTCACGCGGCACATTCTGCCCAACATTATCCAGCCGGTGATTGTCCAGGCAGCGATAGGAATGGCCGGAGCTGTGCTGGCGGAAGCTACGATGAGCTTTTTGGGATTGGGAGTTCCCCCGCCGACGGCAAGCTGGGGATCAATGCTGAACGACGGACGCGCACATCTCTTTGATGCGCCGCACCTTGTGCTCTTCCCTGCCCTGGCAGTGATGCTGGCCGTGCTGTCGTTCAATTTTATTGGCGATGCGCTGCGGGATTATATGGATCCGAGGTCGCGGATTGAAGCAGGGTTGTAGGAGCAATTAGCAGTTAGCAATCGGCAATTAGCCAAACCTGTTCACCGCAAAGGACGCGAAGGCCGCAAAGGAAAAGCAATTCTGAATTCCCCTTCGCCGCAGATTTACGCAGCGCAGCAGAGTCGCAACCAAAAGAAACATCTACCACGGAGGCACGGAGACAACTCAAAAGCAACAGCCAACAGTCAAAGTCAAAACCTCAACCCAGAAAACACAGAGAGACTTTGGAGTGCGCGGGGAATTGAAGAAAAAAAACGGAGTGCAGGAATAAAGGAAAAATTCTTCGTGGCATGGCACGAATCTGATTGCTAGCAGTGCAGATTAACGCTGATGAGAATTGGGATCATCTCGGATACGCATGGGCTGCTTCGTCCTGAAGCGGTGGAGTTGCTGCGTGGGTCGGAGCACATCATTCATGCGGGCGATATTGGCGCGGCGGAAATTATTCCTGAACTAGAAAAGATTGCGCCGGTGACGGCGATCCGCGGGAATGTGGATACACAGGCGTGGGCGCGACGGTTTGCGGAGACGGAAGTGGTCGAGCTGGACGGAGTCTTTCTCTATGTCATTCATGATGTAAACGCAATTGATCTGAATCCAAAGGCGGCCGGATTTGCAGCGGTAATCAGCGGGCACTCACATAAGCCGAAACAGGAAGTGAAGGACGCCGTGCTGTATTTCAATCCGGGTAGCGCAGGGCCAAGAAGATTCAAGCTGCCGATCAGCGTGGGCAGGCTGGTGATTACTGAGGGGAAGGTGAGTGCGGAGATTCTGGAGGTTTAATTTTCACCGCGGAGGCGCGGAGACGCGGAGAAAACCTGAAAGCAAAAACTTTCTTGCGAGGTCTTACCTCCATTTGTCAGCGCACACTGCGGGCAACTCCATCCATGATCCAAGATCAACGGTCCGCTGCACAGCCAATAGAGACACACTCCTTCGAGGGGCCGCCATTACCTCCAGGCTAAAAATTAATTTAGCGTCCTAATTTGCTCAGGTGGTGTGACTCCTTGCGCCTGAAGATTGCTTTTGGCGATAGGGTTCCCTCGCTCCGCTCGGGATTTCAGAAAGAACTACTGCCGAATACGCGGATTGGCGAGTGAATAGAAGAAATCGGTCAGGAAATTCACGGCCACATACGTCAGGCCGATCATGAGGATGCAGCCCTGGACGAGATAGTAGTCGCGGCTGCTGATGGCACTGATGGTAAGGCGTCCGATGCCGGGCCAGGAGAAGATTGTTTCCGTAACAATGGCGCCCGCGAGCAGCGCGCCGAACTGAAGTCCCACCACGGTCAGCACAGGCACCAGCGCATTGCGCAGCGCGTGCTTATAAACGACCACGTTTTCTGACAATCCTTTTGCGCGAGCGGTTCGGATGTAATCCTGCCCCAGTTCCTCAAGCATCGCCGTGCGGACCATGCGGGTAAGAATCGCGGCGAGAGCGCCGCCCATGGTGATTGATGGCAAAATAAGGTGAGCGAATGTGCCGTAGCCAGAGACCGGCAACAGTCCCAGGCGAATAGCGAAAAATAAAATCAGGATAGGCCCGAGCGCGAAGTTAGGAAACGACAATCCCCACAGACTCACGATGCTTAGCAGGCGGTCGTCCCAGCGATTGCGGCGACGGGCAGAGCGCACGCCAGCAGGAATGGAGATGAGCAAAGCGACAATCATGGACGCGACGGTCAATAGAAGCGTCTTGGGATAACGCTGGAGGATTACGCCGGTGACGGGTTGATCGAAACGAAGAGAGCGGCCGAGATCTCCGCGCAGGACACCTTTCCAGTAATTCATGTATTGCTGCGGGAGGGGGACATCGAGTCCATAGGCGTGGCGGGCGGCTTGAACGTCGGCGCTAGCTGCGCCTTCTCCCAGCATCTGCTGAATGGGATCGCCAGGAACAAGATGGATCAGAAGGAAAACCACCGAGACGACGAGCCAGATGACAGGAACCATGTACAGCAGGCGGGTTGCGATGTAGCGAAGCATGGGGTCGAGAGTATGGTAGCAAAAGAGTTATCGTAGGATCGCCGTGATCGGAAAATGCAAAAACCTACCACGGAGGCGCGGAGAGAGCCACCCCAAAAATAGAGTGAGCAGATGTTTCCTATCCTGCCTTAAGACGGAGCCAGTTCAGCGCTTTGTTCTCTTTGGTCCCACGTACACGACATAGAGTGGCTCGTCAGCCCTAACAGGCCAGGAAAAGTGGATGCGGATCTGCGGGGTTTTGACTTTACCGTGCCACGGGCAGAAGAGCGTTTCACCCGGTCTTTGTGGGTGTGGGAAAGTCAACTCTGCGTGAAATTCATTCTTTTCTGCCTCAGATGAATCTGAAAACCAACCCTTTTGGACAGAAAAATGGTTCGCGTAAAGCGCATGCCCTTCTGCATTACGCTGACCTTGATCGTTGAAGCATCCCTTAAACCTATCCAGCGTATGGAGCAAAACACGAATTCGCTCAGCCGCCGACGGGACGAACGGATGTCCGCCGAGCGACTTAAAAACGCCATCGGCGAGGGTAAGTCGCGTGTTCACTCGCCTCATCTGAGCCTCTAGACTCGCCCACGAATCTACAATCTCAGGGTTAGACGCCAGCCACGCAGTTAGCGAAGCGATATTCCAGTGATTGGGAACCGCGACGTCGGCACTTTGGTTGTCTTCCTGCCGCCACGTTGCCTCAACCGGTGTGAAGTTCCAATCTGATGGCGCGAAGCTAACTAGGTCACGAGCGATCCCATTCAACCGGCCGAATGCCGCCTCTCCGATTGCGGTGTCAGTGACGATCTCGCCTCGCGTTTCTATCCAATCGTCAGCGATGTGCAAGCGCACGTCCTCCCAGTGTGGACCATGCTGGGTCAGCCATTGCATCAACGCGCGACGCTGTTCATTGGAAAGGCCCTGAACAGCTTGCTGCATTGGGACTTGAGCTGTAATGCGAGCCTGAGCCATGCTGCGGCAGCAATATAGAGATGATCCGAACCTCCGTATTTCCTGGCGGATCTCCATCATTCTGCGGACAGCGTCTCCAAAGTCTCGAAAATCGTGAAATTGACCATGGAGGGATAGATCATTCGCGAGGAAATCCACTCTAACTACCCCACCCTGCGAAGTAATTCATGTCCTTGTCGAACTGGTCAAAGAAGCCGGAGGGCCAAACGTCGATGTTTCCGTTGGCATCAATGAGCGGGCTGATAATCTGATCCCCCTTTGTCTCTCGGTCTTTGAAGAAATGTATCGCGACTTCCTCATGTTTGGTCACGCCGCCCTTAACAGATCGTCGAATTCCGTTTAAGACGTGATCGCTGTGAGTTTCGATTAGAACCTGAATGCCAGCTGCCGCAATCTTCGACAGGAATTCCCCCATTCTTGCTTGGCCGGCTGGGTGAAGATGAACTTCAGGATTTTCTATCAAAAGCAAATCGTTCGCTTTCCTAGACAGCGCCGCGACGATTATAGGGAAAACTTGGGTCAGGCCGAAGCCCACATGCACGGGCCGGTGAAAATCGGTCGCGCTGGAAGTTCTCAGGCCGAGTGTGACCCCGTTTGACTGAGGTACTTGTTGTACTTCCAGCGAGCACCCAGGGAAAAATTCCTGCATATAGGCCTCGACTTGGTGGAATAACGTAGGAGGTCTGTCATTGATCGCCAGGGTGTCCAAGACCGCTTGATCCCTCCCCCAGTGCAAGAGACTAGCCGCGTTTTCGCCGCGAGGGCCAACTACCTGCGTGGCGTTCGGATCTTCGAGAGGATATACCTCCCGGGGGCCGATTCGTTCGGCGGTGAGAAAGCAAAGCCGCAGGAGTCGAGTGGCTAGGTCTTCTTGTTCCGGAGGGGGGGACGGAGGCAATAGAAAGCGAAGTGCCGCTGGCGCAAGCTGTTCGGTATTGCCTACGCGAACGGCTGTAACAACTGCTGACATATCTCTTCTGTCCGCACCCTCAAAAGTCCATCGCGTTTCGCAGTTAGAGTCGATCAGTCCTATGCCGAATGTTCGGCGCCCGGTCAGCTTGTCGACGACGTCTGTTATCGTTCCTAGGCGAAGCTCACCCCCGTTCAGTAGCAGTCGAGTAGACCACTCTTGTTCCCGAATTGTTTGATGAAGGAGAACAAGGGATTGGAGGACCGAAGACTTGCCAGAAGCGTTTGAGCCCGAGAGGAACGTCAGCCGTCCTATCGGTAATTTAAGAAGGTCGAAACACTTGAAGTGCTCAAGGTCGAGTCGGGTTAGCACCAAACACCTCCTCGAACATCTGCCAAGCCATTTGAAATCGGGTCCGAACGTTTTTGGTGCTGTTAGTACTGTAAGTAATGGCGTGCGTAAATACCGGATCCGCCAGCCGCATGTTAAATGCTGACCGAAGTAAGTCGGCTTTCGTCTCAACCACCTCGAGGGGATACTTTGAGAGTCCGGTTGACATGACATCCCAAAGGGACGCGTTTAGCACGCTCCGAGAAGTTTGGCCCACTGAGTGCTTTCGAAACGAATGCTTCTCGAAAACAGCGTAGTTGTTCACCAGCCCACTCCGAAACTCCGCGGACAACCGCGTCAACTGACCCGGCGCAAACCCATTCATCTTCGTCAGAGCGGTGGCGAGGAATTCGTCCATGTCTCTGTAGTCCTCTATGGGCAGCATTTGGAATGCGCAAAAACGGTTGACGAACTCTCGATCTCGCATCGTTGTAGTAGTTAGGCTGTGCCCGGTCGATTCCAAGAAAACTGCGGTGTTCGCTTCCTCCTTCAGGAAACGGGTTGCAGGGCCCATATAGAGGCAGTTGCGCATCTGTTGACGCGTAAGAGGGACACCACCGTTTACTCGCTCGAAAATGTCGAGGCGAGCACGCTCCGGAACCTTCGCGTCGATAATGTATAGGACCAAATTACAGTCTTCGACACGGTTCTGGAGCTTGGGAGGAAGATCTTTGAAATACTTCTTGTCGAGTTCGCTTTGTTCCGGAAGCCTTAAACGGAGTTCGTTATTTAGGAACCTTTGAAACGTGGAGAGCCTCTGCAGTCCATCCACTACAATCATTCGACCACGCCCATCCTCGGCAAGATAGAACACTGGCAGTGGAATACGCATAAGCACAGATTCGATCAATTTGCTCTGCTTGTCCTCGGGCCAAATGAAGTCTCGCTGGAAATCCGGATCCATGACAAATGAATCTCCAGCAATGCGGCGAATCACGTCGAAAATAGTTCGTGTCTCCGTCCGGATCAAAACGGTGTCGATTGGGTAGTCGCCCCAACCACTACCGTCCGGCTGGTCGACGCCTTCGATCGGTTCGGATTCAATCTTTCCAAGATCGTGAGCGCTCATGTCGCTTGCGAGTATACCCAACCAATATTTGCAAAGACAGCCCTTCTGTTTGGAACCGGACGGGAAAGATCCTTACCCAGCGCTTATCCCTCGGCGCGAGGCGCGCGCCTCTGGGACGCACTGGGCTATCTTTAAGTAACGCGCCTAACGGCGCTGCTCATCGAGAGGCGAAAATCACGCGCGAAAATGTGAATGGTTTCTGGGTCTTTGTTTGTCAAGATGTACTAATTTCCGAGACATTACTGGCCGAAAATCCTATTGACTGCCGTATTTGTTTCGCCGATAATGAGAGGCGAAAGACCGAGAGCGGCATCGGCGGGAAAAACTTTTGAAACGCCCGGAAAGGCCAGCAACCCTGCAGTCTGCGGGCCACCGTTGGGTCCACAGTTACCGCGGCCTCATGCGGTTTGAATCAGCCCCTTAAAGTTGCGGGCCTACGTGTGTTCAAACCCTTCCAGATAAACCCTTACCGCTGATAACGCTGATCGCACTGATTTACGCCGATCAAAAAAGCTCAATTGGGCCGCTTTTCGGTTTGTAAATCCTTGTCGTCCGTGCGTGCCAGACCCCAAAGCGGTGTGACAACAGAACCCTGGCTGTAACCACATAATTGAGGAGGAAGAGAAATGAGCCGTGACGAGGTGATTGGAGCAATCAGGCAGACAAAAGAAGAACTGGGGCACGTCCCGACGCTAAAGGAATTGAACTTAAAGACCGGCGTGGGGGCCTATGACATACGAAGAAACTTTGGAGTGTATGCGGAGGCATTGCAGGCATGCGGGCTGGAGCGAGGCGGCTCAGGATACGAACTGAGTCCGGAGAAGATTTTTGAAGACTGGAGCCAGGTGACACGGCTGCTGGGCAGAGTGCCGACACTGGCGGAGTACTCGCTCCATGGGCGGTACAGCGTGAAGCCACTGACCCGGCACTTTGGCGGAGGCTGGACGCGGCTGCCGGCGGGCATGGCAAAGTTTGCCCGCGAGAATGGTTTGGAAGATAGCGCGAAGGATGTACTGGAAGTAGTGGAGAGACACCTTGAAGGCAGGCCAGGCGGGGCCGGGTATTTGATGAGACCTTCAACGCCGATTTTGCTGCCAGGGCTGATCAAGGGCGAGCCAGTATATGGGCCTCCGACGGTGGATGCCGACCTGATGCTAGCTCCGACCAATGAGCAGGGCGTGGTATTTCTGTTTGGGGCGGTAGCGCGGAAGCTGGGCTTTGTGGTGCTGAGGATACAGCCGGGATATCCGGATTGCGAGGCGCTGCGAGAGATGGAGCCGGGCCTGTGGCAGCTAATAAGGATTGAATTGGAATACGAGAGCAGAAATTTTCTGATGCATGGGCACAAGCCAGATAAATGCCACCTGATTGTGTGCTGGAAACATAACTGGGCAGAGTGCCCGCTGGAGGTGATTGAGTTGAGCAGCGCGATGAAAAACCTTTAACCACAAAGGACACGAAGGAACACGGAGATCGCCATGATCGCACGTCATCGCCGACATCGCCGTCATCAGAAAACCGATTGGCCGCGAATTAACGCGAATAGGCGCGAATCAGGAAGGCGGAAAAAGCCAAACCTTTAACCACAGAGGACACGAAGGAACACGGAGGAGAAACAACGGGGATTGAAGGACAGCTAACCCAGGCGAACTGGGGACTCAAGGACGCTGCATTTAAGGGAATAGGGATCCCTCCCCTTCGGCAAGCTCAGGGTCGGGATTTTAGAAAAAAGGCTAAATAGCCTGTTCCAACGGAGCGGGCGGGTTGAGGCTTTCGATTTTTACGCGGGCGATGCGGTGGCCTTCCATCTGGAGGACGGTGTAGCGGCGGTTGTCGAAGTCAAAGCGCTCGCCGCCTTTGGGGATCTTGCCGAGTTGCGACATCACGAAGCCGGCGAGAGTTTCAAAGCCTTCTTCACGCGGCAGAGCGATGTCATATTGGGTTTCCAGGTCGCGCAGGTTGAAGCCACCGTCGAGCACCACGGCGCCGGAGGCGAGAGCGACGGCGGGTCGCTGAGCGACATCAAATTCGTCTTCAAGCTCGCCGACGATTTGCTCCAGCACGTCTTCAACGGTGACAAGGCCACTGATGGAGCCAAATTCATCGACCACAACGGCGAGGTGGCGCTTGCGTTTTTGAAATTCGATCAGAAGATCGTCGACAGTTTTGCTTTCCGGAACGAAGAGCACTTCACGCATGATGTGGCGGACTTTGAGGTCGCCGGAGCGCTGGGCAAAAACGTCGCGGGCGGAAAGGCGCATCTGCATGATGCGGGAAAGGTCTTTGGAATAAAGCAGGCCAACGATGTTTTCACGACCTTTTTCCGAGTCGTAAACCGGAACGCGGGAGTGCTGCTCGTCGACGACTTTGGCCATGGCTTCATCGAGCGGCATGTCAGCGGGAAGAGAAAAGATTTTGTGCCGAGGAACCATGATCTCGCGCACGGTGAGGTTCCCGAGCTCGAGCGCGTTGTGAATCATTTCTTCTTCGGCATCGGGAAGCAGGCCGAGACGGCGGCTGGCGGTAACGATGAGCTTTAGCTCGTCAGGAGAGTGAGCGCCGCCTTCTCGACGGAGCCGTGAGCCAAAGCCGCGCAGAACAAGGTTGGCAGAGCGGTTCATGAGCATCAGGAAAGGATGAGAGATGGTCATGAAGGCGTCCATGGGGCCGGCGACGGCAAGAGCGACCCGCTCCGCGCGCTCAAGAGCCAGCGATTTGGGAACAAGTTCTCCCAGGATGACGAGCAAATAAGTAATGACAAGAAACGCCAGCGTGGCGGACAGTCCGTGGGCATAAATGCGGGCATAAGGAATGTTGCCCAGCCATGGAGCGATGATCGCGGCAAGAGTGCCTTCACCTATCCAGCCCAGGCCAAGGCTGGCCAGAGTGACGCCAAATTGCACGGCAGGGAGAAATTCGTCGAGGTGCTGCTGGATCTTGCGGACAGTACGCGCGCCGATGCGACGCTGGTCAATCAGTTGCTGAATGCGCGTGTCGCGCACGCTGACCATGGCGAATTCAGCGGCAACGAAAAAGGCGTTCGCTGCCACAAGAAGAACCACCAGGATGATCCTCAGGAGGACCAGGGTGACCATGGCCTTTAATCATATACTGCCGAGGCCTTAGAGCAGAAAGAGCAAAAGTACAGGGCGCGAGCCGCGTTTGGCCGCGTTTGGAGTGAACCCCAAAAATCGGTAAGCAAGGATTTTTTAGATTGGCGTTCTGGTGGAGGGGAGCAGAAAGTTAGTGATCGAAGAGCCGCAGGCGCGAGGGGAAGGTTAGCGGACTAACTAAAGGATTGACCATCGGTGGGCGTGAAATTACGGATGGAGCCTTAGTCCGCAAGGGCGGGCTGGGCAGAAGCACTGCTATCTTTTAGTCCGATTTCCGGTCTAATGGTTATTAGCTGTCACGGAATAAGTGTGTCTTTCCGGGAACTTCTTTCCTTTATCCAGCGTATTTAGAAGTGGCACATTTTAGAGAGGGTCTGTTTTTATGGCAAACGGCAAAAAAAAGAGCAAACGCGCCATTTATATATTGAGCGCATTCGCGCTTCTCGTCGTTATTGTGGTGGTACTGGTAGCGGCAACGCGCGGCAGCACAAAGATTGACCCTTCCAAGCTAGCCAAGGTTGAGCGCGGAGACCTGGCTAAGAGTGTCGTTGCCACTGGGAAAATTGAGCCCATAACCAAGGTCGAGGTAAAGTCCAAAGCAAGCGGTATCGTGCAAAAGCTGCTTGTCGATTACGGAGAAAGGGTCAAAAAAGACCAGGTATTAGCCGAATTGGATAAAGAAGAGATCCTGGCCCAGGTAAACCAGCAGAAAGCGTCTCTGCAAGCATCTGAAGCCGCTGCCCGCGCGGCAGAAGCCGATCTTGAACGCGCGAAGGTGGACGCGGAAGGCCCGGACATCCCCATGCTGAAGCGCGCTTATGAGCGCGCACAGCGCATGGCCAAGGATGGTGTGGTGTCTGAATCCGCGCTGGACGACGCGCAGAAAAACTATGAATTGGCGACCAACAAGCAGCAGTTAGGTAAAGCGAACGTGGTTACCGCCACATCGAAGGTAAAACAGGCTGAAGCCCAGGTGGCGCAATCACGGGCACAGCTTGCCCAGATAGAAAGGGAGTACCAGAACTCAACCATCGTTTCACCGATTGACGGCGTGGTGCTCTCGCGTGACGTAGAGGTCGGCACGGCCGTGAGTTCAATCCTGGTTCTGGGATCTTCCGCCACGCTGGTAATGACGCTGGGCGATACCCGCGAAGTTTACGTTAAAGGCAAAGTGGACGAGTCCGATATCGGCAAGGTTTATATCGGACAGGCCGCACGTATCAAGGTTGAGTCCTACAAAGACCGCACATTTTACGGCAAAGTTACCAAAATATCCCCCATGGGCGTGGAAAAAGACAATGTCACCACGTTTGAAGTGCGTGTTTCCATTGATAACTCCAAGGGCGAGTTGAAGTCGCAAATGACGGCCAATGCCGAAATCCTGCTGGAAGAACATAAGGGAATTCTTATGGTTCCCGAAGGCGCGCTGATTTACGACAAAGATCGCAAGGCTTCCGTTGAGGTGCCCGAACCAAGCGCAAAGGATGGACGCAAGAAATTGCCTGTGACTGTAGGGATTTCCAACGGATCCAAGACCGAGTTGCTTTCCGGCCTGAATGAAGGCCAGCAGGTCATCCTGCAATAACCCTGATTTTGAAATTTGGAGGCAAACATGAAATCAGTGAAATTTCTGACGCTGGGGATTTGTGCGTCCGTACTGGCTGTGCTTCCGCTGAACGCCGCCACGACCGGGCATTTTGAACGTACCCTGCAGGTGAGCGGGACGGTGGAACTGGAAGTAACTTCCGGCTCGGGCAACATCAACGTTCACCAGGGCGGGCCGGGAACAGTTTCAGTGACGGCCAAAATCCATGGCAATAACGGCACTTCATGGCTGTTTGGCAGCGGCAACATCGACGAGCGAATTCACAAGATTGAACAGAATCCGCCCATCGTGCAGACCGGCAATATCATCCATATTGGCAGGTTTGAGGAGCGTGACCTGAGCAGAAATATTTCCATTGATTACGACGTTACCGTTCCAGCGCAAACGCGGCTTACTTCGCACACTGGCTCCGGCGACCAGACCATCAGCGGCCTGCAATTGCCGATGACAGCGAAAACCGGGTCCGGCAACGTGACGGTGGATCGCATTTCCGGTGAAACGCGAGTCAGTTCAGGTTCCGGAGATCTGAAGATCAATTCAATCAAGGGCGTTTTGTATGCGAACACCGGCAGCGGCAACATTCGCGCCAACGATATCGCTGGCGATGTATTCGTAAACACTGGCAGTGGCGACATTGAAGTGCGGCAAAGCGGGGGTGGCAGCGCGAAGGCCCAGACAGGATCGGGCAACATCAGACTGGATGGCGTTAAAGGCGGACTGCGCGCCGATGCAGGCAGCGGTAATATCCAGGCTCAAGGCGAACCCACCTCTGACTGGCGGCTGGGCGCCGGCTCCGGCAATATTACCCTTAAAGTCCCGACGCAGGCCTCGTTCAACATTGACGCCCGAACTTCTTCAGGAACGCTGAAGCTCAATAGCCATCAGGTAACAACACAGGGCACCCTGGCCAAGAACCATATTCAAGGCAAAGTGGGAAATGGCGGCGTCCTGCTGGATATTCACACCGGGTCAGGCGATATTGAGCTGCAATAAAGAAACTTTATGTTTGCACCGCCGTGTAGCTTACTCAGCAAGATTCTGAAGGCTGAACAGCTATTCATGGCGGTGCAATCGAAAGCCAAACTGCTTAGTATTGCCATAATCGAAAGCTATTAGTGGTATTGTCGCGAAGGTAGAGTGGCCATCTCTTCTTCCTATGGCTGCCATTTAAAACTCAAGATCGGCGTTCATAGTTCAAAGCTATGGCTTACATCAAAAAAATCACTGATTCTGAGAAGTTCTAATTTTCTTCCAACTCTCCTCTAATCCTGCGGCCTCATTCTGGCTACGTTCGGCGGATTACTTTAGTAACACGCGCGCCCTGTCTTAATCCATAGGGCGAGCCTATTTGACTCAAAGTTCCCGTTCCGGGCAATCAGGCTACGCGGGCTGGTTGTATAGGGCACTCAGGAGTACAGGAATCGTGTGCGAGGAGAGAGCAGGCCACCGCTCTTGCCGCCGCCACCGATAAACCGCGCTCTTTCTACCCCATCAACATTTGCAGCCGCCATGTAGCACGTGGATACAGGGCCGGCTTTTCGCGCCGCAAATCACCTTGCGGACGCGCGAGGAGACGTTCGTCCAAAATCCCGCCTGATCTCAGCATAGAAGGAAAGGACAAGGACGATGAAAGAACTCCGGGAAAACAGATTCACGCAGCAAACAGTAGCGAGACGAATCGGCGAATGGTCAGAAGCGCCCGCATTGAACATTGAGGCTCCTGGCGCACGCGATTATCTTTCTGGTTTCGCGCGCGCAGTTGCACAAACGCTTTCGCCTTCGTCCGTCCGCGGCTTCTTCAGTGAACTGGATGCCACTGATCCTGTGCTTTCACGCCTGGGATGGGCGCTTCTGCTGGTGGTTCCGGTTTTCGCGGCGCTGGCTATGTTTGTTCCGGCGGGAGCGGCGGCCGTGAATCCCTGGATCAAGCCCATCAAGTTCTCAATGTCCTTTTCGACCTTCGCCTCTACCATAAGTGTGCTGTTGCTGGCGTTGCGAATACCGAAATGGCAACTCACGGTTGCTCGTCGCGCAATTGCCGCCAGCGTTGCCCTGGAAATCATGAGCCTGGCGGCGCAGGCATGGCGCAGCGCCCATCATCTTACCGGACAATCACTCTTGGACACTTCCCTTGCCCAGATGACCAACAGCATGGTCATGGTCAACACAGCGGTCGTATGTTGGATGTTGGCGCTGTTCTGCGCCAATCGCGTGCACACGGACAAGATCGATCGGCCCATGGTCTCGGCGATTCGATACAGCATCGTGATTTTTCTGGCCGGCAATGCTATCGGCGGATACATGCTGGCGCGCGGTTCGCACACAGTTGGCGTTGCCGATGGCGGCCCAGGGCTTCCGTTCGTAAACTGGAGCGTCATTGGCGGCGATCTGCGCATTGCGCACTTCATCGCCATTCACGCTATTCAGATTGTGCCGCTGTTCGCTTATATCCTGGCGCAGATGGCTCCCGTTCTGCCGGTTAAGCACCGCAGAATTTCGGCCGGGGTTTTGGCGTTGGCTGTAAGCATCGCCGTAGGAGCGACGTTTGTGCAAGCGGCGCTGGGACATCCACTGCTTTCTTTGAGGTAAGGCGAATAGTGGGCCGGATTGGCCCCAATGACATGTTGCTGAGCAGTGCGAGGCTCTTGAATCGTTGCTGCCGGCAAACTGTTACGACGCGAACGGATCGGCATTCATGTCAGCTAGCAGGCTCTTGGGCGTATAGAGGCATTCGCGATTGCGGCCGGCGCTCTTGGCCTGATAAAGAGCGCTGTCAGCGGCAGCAATGAAGTCGTCATTCGTCTTGAAGTTGTCTTCCCACACGGCAATTCCGATGCTGATACCGAGAGCCCCAAAAGATTGATCTGTGCCAACGGCTTCGATATTCTGGCGCATCCTTCGCGCCATGGTCATGGCCGCTTGCGCTGAAGTTTCGGGAGCGATGATTACAAATTCATCGCCGCCGTAACGGCAGAAAACGTCAGAGATACGAAGACAAGACTCGCATTCGCGCGCCAGCCGGCAAAGCATACGGTCTCCCATCAGGTGGCCATGGCGATCGTTCAGCAACTTGAAATTGTCAACATCGATCATCAACAATGCCAGGGGCGCACCATAACGCCGTGCACGCTGTATCTCAAGCTCCAGGCTGTCCTCAAAATGGCGGCGGTTATAGATTCCGGTAAGCTTGTCTGTCTCTGCCTGTTGCTGGACCGCCGCTCTTTCCGCCTCGATGCGTTGGATCATCGAGGCCAGCAGCCAGATCAGTCCCACCAGCAGGACGATATTGGAAACCACGGTAAGCGCCATCACCAGGTGGGGATGGCCGAGGCTCCAGCGGGTGCGAATGAATATAGCTCCCAGGACCACCGGCACCAGGAAAGCTATCGGCACCAGGTAACGGGCAACCATGGAGGCGATGGAGGAGCCGTGAAACACCCGGACAAAACCGGTCTCTCTTTCCACAAACAGGAAGCCAATGGCAAGCAGCAGGAAATTCACCCCAGTGTGCAGCGCCATGGCGTAGGAGCTGCTACTGACCGCACCATACAGCGCGGGAACTCCGTACAGGTATCCAACAATAGCAAAAGTTGAGGTCAGAGCGACCACCAGGGCCAGCGATTCTTTCACATGGTCACTCCACTTGAACGTGGGAAGCAGCATCGCTGCGCCCAGCAGGAAAAAGTTGGTGGCGGTAATCGGGGCCATCCGTCCGGGAAAGAGGGAGCGGATGGGATCGCGAAACAAAACTTCGTCCATGCCGAAATTGATGCCCAGCGCATATTCCAGAAGAGTCAGGAAACCCAGCAACATCGCGCCCAGGGCGAGGCCTTGCTGCCATCTGAAGTTCCGGCGCAGCGCGGCGCACTGGAGCGCGCCAACCAGAAGCAGGAAAGCGATGGCCGTATTGGCCTTCATGGAAACATGGCCGGGAAGCACACTGGTGAGCACGTGAAGGTGGAGCACCCAGCCTGCCATCGCTATTCCAGCCATGGCTCCGGCCGCGTACACCGCCGTGCGAGGCACCACCTTATGCGGCGTTGCTTTGGAAAACACCAGACTCCCCCAAGCTGACAGAACTCTCCCAGCTTACTCATAATTAGCACAACATGACCCTAAAGAATGTGTGCTATGTCACATACCGGACGTTGGGAAGAACCCGACTCTAAGATGGCCTCTTGCCGAATTGATCTTCTTTCCCTAACATGTTATAAAAGCGAGTTTTACTGGACTGGCCAGGACAACGGAAGCAGGAGCTTCTGCAAGGGCCAGCTAATGATTCCAACGCGGCCAAGCCTCAAACCACTTGTTCTTGATGTGGAAGCGCGATTCGGGAATTGCCGGTAAAACGTTAATCGATAAAAGTCCACATTTAGACTCTTTGGAGGATTTACATATGCACACCTGGCTCGCAACGGGCCTGATGGGCCGCGTAATCCGCTCGCGCCGGACCCTGGCGCTGGTGGCCGTGTTGGCCGTTCTAACATTCGCCGTTCCCGTGGCATTTGCTCAGCAGGGGCAGGCCGCTCCACCCGCGTCACAGGTTGCTGCCGTCACGAACCCGCAGACTAGCGCCGCAACCCAGACGGCTCCAGATGCGCCGGTGTCAGAAGCCGGCGGTGAAGCCAATTTGAAGCTGCCGGACATGAGCCAGGTTTCGTTCCTGAACGGCATCAGCGGCTCCAAGCTACTGACCTTTGGACTGATCTTCTGCGCGCTTGGCCTGCTCTTTGGCTTGATGATCTATGTTCAACTTAAGAATCTGCCGGTCCATCGCTCGATGCGTGAAATTTCCGAGCTGATCTATGAAACCTGCAAAACCTATTTGATTACGCAGGGCAAGTTCATTTTGATCCTGGAAGCCTTCATCGCCGTGGTCATCGTGCTGTATTTCGGCATCCTTCACCACGAATACGGCGCCGCCAAGGTAATCATCATTCTGGCATTCAGCCTGGTAGGCATCATCGGCAGCTACGGCGTAGCATGGTTCGGCATTCGAGTAAACACCTTTGCCAACTCGCGGACGGCATTTGCCGGTCTGCGCGGCAAGCCGTATCCGATTTATGCCATCCCGCTCAAGGCCGGCATGAGTATCGGAATGATGCTGATCAGCGTTGAATTGCTGATCATGCTCTGCATTCTGCTCTTTATTCCGGGTAGCCTCGCAGGGGCATGCTTCATCGGATTCGCCATCGGCGAGTCCCTGGGCGCGGCAGCGCTGCGTATTGCCGGCGGCATCTTCACCAAGATTGCCGACATCGGATCTGACTTGATGAAGATCGTCTTCAAAATCAAGGAAGACGATGCCCGTAACCCGGGAGTGATCGCAGATTGCACCGGCGACAACGCAGGCGACTCCGTTGGTCCGAGCGCTGACGGCTTTGAAACCTATGGCGTGACGGGCGTGGCGCTCATCGCGTTCATTCTGGCGGCCGTACACGATCCTGTAGTCCAGGTGCAATTGCTGGTGTGGATCTTTGTCATGCGCATCATGATGCTGGTCTCCAGCGCGGGTTCGTATTTCATCAATGAAGCCGTGGC
The DNA here is from genome assembly GCA_020072645.1 of Terriglobia bacterium. Taxonomy (NCBI): domain Bacteria; kingdom Pseudomonadati; phylum Acidobacteriota; class Terriglobia; species Terriglobia bacterium. The sequence continues at coordinate 98,688 of JAIQGK010000006.1, read as the reverse complement.
CAAGGCCCGCTACGCGAACTCCGACCACATGAACTTTGAAGCGCCGCTGACTTCGCTGGTGTGGCTTACCTCAATCGTGTCCATTATCCTGACTTTCGTCGTATCCAAGATGATGATTCCCGCGCTTGGTGGCGATGCCACGCTGTGGTGGAAGCTGGCCTCAATCATCTCGTGCGGCACGCTGGCCGGAGCCATCATCCCTGAACTGGTCAAGGTATTCACCTTGATGAGTTCCAGCCACGTGAAAGAAATCGTGACGTCCTCAGAAGAAGGCGGCCCGTCACTCAACATCCTCTCCGGCCTGGTAGCCGGAAACTTCTCCGGTTATTGGCTGGGCCTGAGCATGGTCATCCTGATGGCCGTGGCGTTCTACGTCAGCACCATGGGACTGGGTGCCACTATGCTGGCGCCTGCGGTCTTCGCTTTCGGCCTGGTGGCGTTCGGCTTCCTCGGCATGGGTCCGGTGACGATTGCCGTGGACTCCTATGGGCCGGTCACGGACAATGCGCAATCTGTGTACGAACTCTCATTGATTGAGCAAGTGCCCAACATTGCGTCAGAGCTGAAAAAAGACTTCGGTTTTGACGTAAGGTTTGAACGCGCCAAAGATCTGCTGGAAGAAAATGACGGCGCGGGCAATACGTTCAAAGCCACAGCCAAGCCGGTGCTGATCGGCACCGCTGTCGTCGGTGCCACGACCATGATTTTCTCCATCATGATGAGCCTGACCAACGGATTGAAAGAGAACACGGACAAGCTCTCGCTATTGCACGCTCCCTTTGTTCTTGGACTGATCACCGGCGGCGCCATCATCTACTGGTTCACGGGCGCTTCCATCCAGGCGGTGACCACCGGCGCTTACCGCGCTGTGGAATTCATTAAACGCAACATCAAACTGGAAGGCGCTACAAAAGCCTCAGTAGAAGACAGCAAGAAAGTGGTTGAGATCTGCACCAAGTACGCGCAAAAAGGAATGTTCAACATATTCCTGACCGTGTTCTTTGCCACGCTGGCCTTCGCTTTCGCCGAACCCTATTTCTTTATCGGCTACCTGATTTCCATTGCGATCTTCGGCTTGTATCAGGCCATCTTCATGGCCAACGCCGGCGGCGCATGGGACAACGCCAAGAAAGTGGTGGAAGTGGTGCTGAAGCAGAAGGGCACGCCGCTGCACGACGCGACCGTGGTCGGCGATACCGTGGGGGATCCGTTCAAGGACACTTCTTCAGTGGCCATGAACCCGATCATCAAATTCACCACACTTTTCGGACTCCTTGCGGTATCACTCGCGGTAAAGATGAGCAAGGAAGGCGGACCAACCACGATTCTTGCAGTGGTGTTCTTCCTGGTGTCTGTGTTCTTTGTGTGGCGTTCGTTCTACGGAATGCGGATTGGCACGGAAAAAGACGCTCAGGCTGCCAAAGCCAAGAGCGCAAGTTAACGCGTTTCACACATAAGAAGCCCGCCGGCAAAATCGGCGGGCTTGTTATTGCTCAATAGTCAATATCAGTGCGGATAGGCCGGAACAGGGGTAGGCAGCTCCTGCCTTGCCGGCGGGCCCACTGATTCTTTCATCTTTTCTTTCACTTTTTTGGCCAGCTTCTCAACTTCGTCGGCTTTGCGAACCACATCGAGTGACAAGAGGTTCTCATTGCTCTTGTCCACCGCGGCCTTGAGTTCTGTGGCAAGTTGAAATAACTTGTCGGTCTGTTCGCGAATGTCCTGTTGCCTTTTCTTATTGGCTTCGCGCGCCATGCGGTCCTGCATTTCTTTCTGCGCCGGATCCTGCCGTGTTTCCACCTGCGCACTGGCGGCGGGCGCCGGTGCAGCCGCTAAAAGTGTGCCGCACATGACCAGGCCAAAGCTAAAGGCCGTGATAATTTTTCCAAACACAAAATGACCTCTTTCAGGATTTTAGACGTGCAGCGATTATAAAAGTTATTCCAAGACTGGTGCTTCCTTGGAATGCAGATAGTCAATGAGCCCTGATCATAAGCATTTTGTCATTCAGCCGATTGCGAACTCTTCTGGCCAGTTTTTCCAGTTCATTTGCCTTCCGCACAGCGTCCGGCGGCAATGCCGATCCATCCGCGGCGTCGGCATATTGCTTCAGCTCTGCGGCCAGAGAGACCATCTTCCGCGTGTCCTCGGTGTTTTCCCGCTGCATCCGTTCGTTTGCTTCTTTCTGGCGCAGCAGTTCGAATCGCCGCTCCACACTCGGATTGATATTGGGAATATTGATCTGGGCGCCGGGCGCGGCTCCTGAACCTCCAGCTTCAACGGCCGTCACGAAAAAACACAAACTCAGGCCCACGAATACAGCAGGTTTAACCCCCATAATGCCCCCACGCAAAAACTGTGGCGGCATTATAGGCCATATTCCCGCTCGGCTATAATCCAGAATTAATCGAATGGAAGAAAAATTCAGCAACATTTGGCACGAGTGGCACAACTACCTGGTTGCGTGGACGCGCGACAAAGCGCCCAAATTAGTCGTGATCCTGGTGCTGGCGTTTATCTTTGTGCGCCTGCTGGGATTGATCACCCGCAAGCTGGTAGCGCTCGCCGAGAAAAGCTCTCACGGGCCGGTTCGGGCACAGCAGGTACGGACGATCACTGGTGTTGTGCGCAGCGTGGGCGTCTTTTTGATCGTGTTCTTCACGGGAATGTCGGCTCTTAAAGACGCATTCAACATCAATATCGAACCGCTATTGGCGAGCGCGGGCATCGCCGGACTGGCTATCGGCTTTGGCGCGCAGACTCTGGTCAAAGATGTGATTAACGGATTCTTCATCCTGATTGAAGACCAGTTCGAGGTGGGCGATACCATCCGCGCGGCCGGCGTGACCGGAGTGGTGGAAGAGATCACGATGCGCCGCACTACTCTGCGCGATAGCGATGGGACTCTGCACATCGTGCCCAACGGATCGATTCAGATCGTTAGCAATATGACTCGTGATTGGTCGCAGGTGACTCTCCACGTGGCAGCCGACTACGGCGAGAACAGCGATCACGTGGTAGAGGTGCTGGAGGAAGTGGCACAAGAGTTCTATAACGATCCTGCTTTCAAGGCTGACTTGGTCGCGGAGCCGCAAGTCCCCGGCATTGAGCGGGTACGCGGCAATGAGGTGGACTATCTGATGCTGGTGAAGGTGCGTCCGGGAAAGCAATACAACGTGGCGCGCGAGCTGCGCCGCCGGATCAAAGTCTGCTTCGAGAAAAACAAAATCAAAGCGGGCGCGCCAGCACAGGTGGTCATTGGGCAGTTACCAAAATAACTTTCTCGCCGCATTGCGATCGTAAAGTTGCTAGAGCTGTGAAAACGTTCTAACTTTGCAATTTTTCACACTCACAAAGGAACACGCGACCAAAATCAATAGTGAAAAGATACTGGACCAAATTACACCTCTTGGGGGAACGATGCGTAACTCGAGAGTTCGCTATATCATCTCGCTCCTATTGATCATTGCTCTGTCTTCCATTGCCAGTGCAAGCTGGTTGAGTGACATCACTGGCGTGGATATCAATGTTCCAGCGAGCAAGATAACTTTGGGAATGCCTCGACCCGACCGTATACCTTTGATGCTCCAGAACCTTCCCAAAGACCTCGCTATTTATCTTTTAAACCCTCTTGCTGGAGGGGCTCTCGCATACAAGATACGGGAAGCGAAGGAATCAGCAAAAAAGGTATTCGTGCCCGTTCCGAACAACATAAGAACAACTCTGTCTCCGTTCTTTCCACCGGAACTGTTTGACGCAGTGTGTTGGGCTGTTGTCGGTACTGGGAACTCCCTTGATAGTTGGGCCATTCACGATTTCAACATGGCTGCTATCACCTTAGAAGACGTGATCGTCTTTCAAGACAGTCAGACAGGTTTTAACGATGCCGTACTTTGGTCGCACGAACTAACCCACGTGCTGCAATACCGCAGTCTTGGCGTCGAAGGCTTCGCTGCATTGTATGTGGTTGCTTTTGATGCTCTTGAACAGCAAGCACGAGAGTTTGACCAATTCGTAGCACGGTCATTGCAGGCTCAGAGTTTAAGGCCAGCGCAGCCGCAGGTTCAATACTGGGCTGCCACCCCGGCATGGAAGACAAGCAAACCCATTGCCGTTCAGCAGTATATGAACTATGCGCGTCAAGTCATCGCGCCCCTCAACTGTATGAGTACCCGGACTACTACGCGACAGACCCCCTACCCGGGTAATTATTTTGAAATCACCAACAGTTGCCCCGTTCCGATTCGCGTCTCCACTTATCATGTTTTGAACCGAAACAATGGTCAGGTCTTAACTGTGCCGTGCACGTCCGCCTGCACAGTTGATGCAAAAAAAGTTGGCAGTTGGCTCGTGGGAGGGATTCTGCACACAGATACCGGTACAGATTTTTACAACGTGACGGCCGATGTATCTTGGTGAAAGTGCTTTATGTTCTCTGCTGGGATTGATTGGAAGTGCCTCCAGAAATATATCGGCACATTTTTGAACGTACAAAACTGAAATCCTTGCCTGCATGAAAGAGCAGACTGCGAGGAAGTAAACTACTAAGAAGTTTGTTTTTGAAAACATGGTAACGAGCGCATAAGTTGCACGTGCCACGAGGATAAACCATGGATCTTGGACTCAAAGGCCGAGGCGTAATCGTAGCCGCATCCAGTCAAGGAATCGGTCTGGCGACGGCAGAAGCATTTGCGCGCGAAGGCGCTCAAGTAGCGATGTGCGCTCGCACAGAGAAGATTCTCAACGAGGCCGCTGACAAGCTTCGCAGCCAAACCGGCGCGGAAATTTATGCCGAAGCCCTGGACGTGACCGACGACAAAGCAGTACAGCACTTTACTGAGCAGGTGGCAAAGCGGTTTGGCCGCATCGATGTATGTGTGGCCAATGCAGGAGGGCCGCCAGCCAAAAATTTCCTTTCCATCCCTGCCGAGGAATGGCGCAAGGCCGTGGATCTGAACCTGATGAGCACGGTCCATTTGGCCAAGGCTGTAATTCCATATATGCAGCGCCATCGCTGGGGCCGGATCATCACTATTACATCGATTTCCGTAAAGCAGCCGATCGCCGATCTGGTCCTTTCAAATTCCGTGCGGGCAGCCGTAGTGGGATTGGTAAAGAGCCTTTCCAATGAGTTCGGCAAAGACGGGATTCTGGTCAACAACGTTGCGCCCGGCTATACGGCGACCGAGCGGCTACAGGAACTGGCGCAGGTCCGCGCCTTGGCGGCGGGCAAGTCCCCCCAAGAGATTTGCGACTTGTGGGCTGCTGAAACGCCAGTCAGGCGCCTGGGCAATCCAAAAGAAATTGCAGACGTTATCGTGTGGCTAGCCTCGGAGCGAGCTTCCTACGTCACAGGGCAGACCATCTTAGCGGACGGTGGAATCTACCGCGGATTGTAGTTCTGTACAGCGCCCCGCTGTTCCCAAAACAGAACTGCCACTGCTCAAAATCGGCTGCAAAGTGCTCTTTTTGGCATCTGAGGGCCTGTGCAAAAGCATCTTACTCCGGGAATGGCCATTCTATTTATAGCAGCGGTCGCGTTGATCGCGCTGTGCATCACGTGGTACGCAGTCTCTTTGCGCCGCAAGCGGGCGAAGGCCCGGGAGATCCTGCGCTGGATTCAAGCGTCGCTGGCCGGGCGCGGCCATGTGGTGGGCATTTCATGGACGGCATCTTCCCGCTTTCGCGTTCCCCTTCGGCTGACCTGCGGCGTCTTTCGACGCGCCTGGGTCCTGGTGGAAATGCGAACGCAGGAAACTCCCGTGCATTGGCTGGTACACAAAATCAACAGCCAGCAAGAGGTAATTACTTTCCAGGCAGACCTGGATGCTCCTCCTATGTTCTCATTGCAAATGCAGAATTTCCGCTGGTTCGCGCGCAGCAGCCCTAAAAGTGCAATTGAGAACTCAGGATGGCAGTTTGAACGTTTGCCCTCTGTAATGATTACCACGAGGCCGGAAAGCCAAAAAGAAATTGCCGGCACCATGACGTCGCTAAGCAGAGGAGACAACGGCGAGTTTATGGAAGTCAGCTTCCAGCGCAGTTCTCCACACTTTTCCGCCACACTTCCGTTGGAGTCGCTGGCTCCGGGCGCACCGGCACGCACGTACCTGCTGGATGCGATGCGAGAAATGGCCGGCAGCGCGGCATTTTACTAGAAAACCGCTTGAGATCGTCGACAAGCATTTAGTACCGCGCACCTGATGCAACGCCGCTCAGCGCGCAAATCGGCTTCGCGTCGTCTCATTTTTTCCGGAAAACCGCTTGAGAGCTTCGCCTGACTTCGGCACTACCGCTCCTGTTGCAACGCCGCTCAGCACGTGATCGGCTTCGCGTCGCTTCGATCTACAAGACCTCTGGAAATCCCAAAAAACTACGGAATTGCAACCAGCCAAAAAAACGAGCCGCGAACCAACGCGAAGTTATACGAATCAAGTTGTGATGATTCGCGTACTCCCCATGGGCTCGCGGCTCCCGGTTCTTAAATTACTCACTTACCAAATTACCCGATTACCCAAATTCCTCTTTGATTCGGCCAACCGAGAGGTTGGTCCCGGTTATTTCGTCTTAGGTTTGGCTGCCGGCGGGTCCTGCGCACAAAAGCCGGTGGTTTGGCCGCTGTCAATCCAGCATGTGCAGAGGCCGCCGCAGTGCACGGTGGCACTGCATGTAGTACCGCAAGCGCCAGGGAAGGCATGGACGCCCGTTTTCAACTGCCGGGCGGAAACAGTTCCCGCCAGCAGAACGGTCGCCACAATAGTCGCAAACAATGTGGTTTTGCCAATCTTTCTGACCATGGGTTCGAGGCTCCTTTCGTTAAAAGCCGAATGAGTGCCGTGTTCGGGCTTGAGCAACCACGAGCGCGCGTCTCAGTCCGCAACTGTCGCGTCAAGACTGCCCCCGCACATAGATTACTCATGACCAGGGGCTAACAGCGCCGCTTCGACCTTCTTGCCCGCTTGGACCTTCTTGCCGGCAGACTAAGCACAATCTCCGTCCCTGCTGTGCGGATGGAATGTGATCGTGCAGATCGTACCGGCTTGAAGCCCGCCAGTGATGCGATCAGCCTCTTCGGCCGTGATGTCGCGGGCGCCGCGGTATATCAATACTCTGTTCTCGTCGTTCATATCGTTCATATCGGTTCTTCCTTTTCTGAGCCATCGGCAACCGACGTTCAGCAATCAGCGAAATCAGAGACTTATGCATTTAACTCATCACTTTCTCCGGTCTGCCGCTGTCTCCTTTACTACCATTCTTCGGGGCTTTGGTCTGTATTCCTCCGCTGATGCAATCAGCTTCTTCAGCCGTGAGGCCACGGGCGCTCACTTGCCGCGTCCGCGCTTCGCCCAGGTCGAGATGCCCTGAGTGCTGACGGGCGACAAACCATTTTCAGGTCTCCGGTGTCTACGGCGGATCGGAAACGCAAGATCCGAGGCTTGCTCCGTTTATATGCACACAGGAGCATGCGCCGCTGCATGGTTGGGTGGCGCTGCAACGTCCGCTGCAAACGCCAATAGCTCCTGGCTGCCTCTGCAATTGCCGGGCTGAGACGGTCCCGGCGCTTAGGACGGTAATAACAAGGGCAGCAAAGAGTGTTCCTTTGATTTTCCGACCCATGATCGCTCTCCTTTCGAGCAAAAGAGCAGCGGATGCCGAGGCTCCGCTTCCAAACTATTTTTTCGGCGGTCTGAGAGGCCCTGGGTCTCTAACGCACCCACCGGTGGTTCCAGTAAGTATCTGGCAGATGCATGCGCCGCTGCAAGGCATGGTGGCGCTGCAAGTGCCTTTGCACACAGGAAGCAGGTTAGTCGGCGTCCGAAGTTGCCGCGCGGAAACCGTTCCCGCACAGAGAACAGCCGTGGCCATTGCTGCCAGGAATGTGTTTTTGATTGTGTTGCTCATGATTCTCTTCCTTTCTATAACAAGCCCAGAAATGAACAAGGTCCGACTATTTTGCCGGCTTGGCTGCCACCAAGAGGCACGTACCTATCCTTTCTCCGGAAGAAATGAAGCACGTGCAGGAAACGTTGCTGCAAGGCACTTTCTTGGTGCAGGAACTGTTGCAGACAGCGACGGTGGAAGCTTGACGCAACTGGCGCGCGGAAATCGTTCCCGCACAAAGAACAGCGGCGGCCATCGCCGTAAGGACCGAGTTCTTGATTGTCTTACCCATGATTCACCTTTTCCTTTTTGCAAGAGAAGAGGATGAATGTGGTCTGGCTATTGTGCCGGCTTGGCTGCAATGAACCCGCATACACCTGTGGTGGCGGTGGGGCTGTTGAAGACGCATCCGCAGCCCAGAACGTTAGGGCAGGGTTGTGTCCTGCTGCAGAAATGGTGCTGGCAAGTTGTGTCTTGAACATTCAGAGACAACTGGCGTGCGGAAACCGTTCCCGCGCAGAGAACGGCTGTCATCATCGCCGCAAGCAATGTGTTCTTGGCTACATTCCTGGTCATGATTCATTCTCCTTTTCGGTCATAAGCTTCATGTGGGATCTTCACGGGTGCCTATTTCCCTTGAGGCGCAAGCCCGGCCGGACGCGTCGTGCAAAATGCGGTGGTGGGCGTAGTAAAGGAGCAGAAGCAACTGTTAGGGCAAGGCTGGATGGCGCTGCAAGTGCCGCTGCAGGCAAAGCCCCTGGGCTCGCTCCGAAACTGCCGGGCGGAAACTGTCCCCGCGCTAAAGACAGCAATGACGATGGCCCCGAATAAGAAGTTTTGCGTGGTCTTCCTCATGATTGACTCTCTTTCCTTTACAAGACCGGCAGCACCGGGCCGCTACTTCGCCAGGGGTTGGGCTCCCGTGGGATGCGACAAACAAGTCCCTGTAGTTGCATCCAGTGCAAAGGCGCAGACGCAGCCGGTGGAGCACTGAGTTGAACTGGTGCAGGTACCACGGCACGCGGCAAAGCCTTTTGCGTTGCTCCGCAACTGCCGCGCGGAAACTGTTCCTGCAAAGAGAACGGCGGTGACGATCGTTACCAGCAACCCTGACTTGATGATTCCCTTCCTCATGATTGCTCCTTTCAGAATTAGAGGGCCGGCTGATGGCCCTGGGCATTCACAGTAGTTTTGCTATCGGCAAGGTGCTGTTTCAGGTCAGCCAGGTAAGAGTCATTCAGCACTCCCGTCCAGACCTTTTCCACTTTTCCATTGGGATCCACCAGGATTGTTTGCGGCGTGAGATGCATATGGTAGTCCACCGTGGCCCGTGGATCTGCCTTTAGGATGACCGGCAAACTGGAGAGCTGGTGCTGCGAAACAAAACTCGCGGTCGTGGTTGAGGTCACGTCCACCAGCACTGGGCGAACGGCCGAGCGGTTCAGCGAGGAAATTACCTGCTGCCACTTGGGCCAGTTTTGATCGCAAAAAGGGCAGGTTGGAGAAAAAACCATCACCAGCACCTTGCGCGAATCTTTTCCGTAGAGCACTTCGACCGGCTTGCCCTCCACGTCAACCCCTCGCAGGTCAGGCACTTGCGTTCCAGCAGCGGCTTCCATAACCGGCGGCGGCAGTGAGAGCTGCGCTTTCAATTGGCTGTTCTGGTGAATCAGAGCGATGTTTGCCGCAAGCAGCACAACGCAGCAGGCAGAAAGTGCAACAGTCCATTTCATCGGCTGTTTCCTCGCGGAAAAATGAGAAGACGTTGGTCCGCCAAATACATTTCGCATGTTAGCAAAATTTCAGCGGCATCCAAGCAAATGCGGCAGCAAAATCGAGAAGCTCTGTTCCGATTTGGCACAGCCGAGCATCGACAAGGGAGTGCGTGATCGGTCATTTTTCTGCCGAATAATCAGGGACTGGACTGCTGCTTGGTGTGCGGCGCGAAAAATATTCCGCACCTTGCATTTGAAAGGCGGCTTCCCAAGGATAGACCGCGTTTCCAGGTGATGTGTGCACTTTAGTACCGCGCCCAATTCCTTTGGACTTATCCTTCCGGCCCCACGATTACAGAAGTATTACAATCCGTCCGCTTCCCTGCTGGTAGGCTTGAATCAAATAGGCACGCACGAACCACCAAGGAGACTCACACTCGTGAATTTTTTCAAGCGGGATAGAACGTTTCGGGAACCAATCGGGAAGCTCACCACTTTTTTCATGGTTGCATTCCACATAGGCGCGGTCGCAGCGCTCTTTATGTTTACGTGGAAGGCGTTTTTCATCTCGCTGTTTTTGTGGTGGGTTGCCGGGAGCCTTGGGATTGGCATTGCGTATCACCGGCTGCTCACGCACCGTGGATTCAAGACCTATAAGTGGTTCGAATACTTCATTACCTTCTGCGCCACGCTGGCGCTGGAAGGCGGTCCGTTTTTCTGGGTGGCGACACACCGCGTCCATCACCAGAATACTGACGTGGAAGGCGATCCGCACTCTCCTCGCGATGGCGGCTTCTGGTCGCATATGGGCTGGATCATCACCGGGCGCACGCTGCACAATCATTCCGCCGCGCTGTTGCCCTATATCCCCGATCTTCGCAAAGACAAATTCCATACGTTCATCAGCAAATGGCATTGGGTACCGATCACCGTCCTGGGTCTTGTGCTACTGGCCGTGGGCGGCTGGTCTGTGATGCTCTGGGGAATCTTCTTCCGCACGGTGATGGGTCTTCACTTTACCTGGCTGGTAAATTCCGCCACGCATATGTGGGGCTCACAGCGCTTCCTGACCGGGGACACGTCCAAGAACAGCTTCTGGGTTGCGCTGCTGACATTTGGCGAAGGCTGGCACAACAACCACCACGCTCATCCTCAGGCGGCCCGCCACGGTCTGGCATGGTATGAAATTGACCTGAACTGGTACGGTATCTGCGCGCTGCGCGCCATGGGCCTTATCTGGGACGTAAAAGCGCCCAAGCTGAAGGAAGCCGTAAAAATCAAGCCAGCCAAGGTGCCGCTGGAAACATTTTCTGCGACCGCTTCAGGGGATGATTAGAACTTAACCACGAAGGACACAAAGGAACACGAAGTTTTAAGGGCGATGCGGCTACGTATCGCCCTAAACTTTTTTTCGTGGCAAGACTTCCCTGCTGATCTGCGTTCATAGCTGCCGTGGAAATCTGCGCCTGAAACCCTTCCCCTTCCTTTACAATTTGCACAGCGACCATGCGCATCCGAAGCAGCGCCAAGACAATCGCATTCTTTATCACGCTGGGTTCCTGCCTGGTGGGGCTGGCCATTTATCTCAACATCGTCTGGCTGGTACATAACTGGCGCAATGTGGTGCCGATGGTGCTGGGCATCATCTTCTTCAGCCTGATTATTGCCGGACTGGTGCTCTATACGATCTTTCTTGTCCGCGAAATCCGCCGCAGTGAACAGCAAGACAGCTTTCTGAACGCCGTTACCCACGAACTGAAGACACCCATCACTTCCATCCGTCTCTATCTGCAAACGCTGGAGCGCCGAACGTTGACCGACGATCAGCGCCGCGATTTTTATCGCCTGATGCTCGATGACACTGATCGTCTCATGAGCACGGTGGAACAGGTGTTGCGCGCCGGAGAAATCCGCCAACGTCGATCGCGCGACCGCTGGAAGGACGTCGATTTCACTGCCATTGTTGAAGAAAGTCTGGAACTGGCGCGGCTACGCCATCATCTTTCCGCTGAGACGTTGCGCTTTGGCGCCGCACCGCCGGAGCCGATCACGCTGCTGGGCAATCCTGAAGAGTTGCGAACAGCGGTAGCCAATCTGATTGAGAATGCCGTGAAATATTCCGGCCAGCAGCCTTCGATCACCGTAGAGGTGGCAACACCAAACATTGACACGGTGATACTGCGCGTCCATGACAATGGCGTGGGTATACCGCGCCGCGAACTCAAGCGCATTTTCAAACGCTTTTATCGCGTGCACAGCCAAGCCACGGGACAAGTAAAAGGGACGGGGCTTGGACTGTTCATTGTGCGTTCCATTGCGCGACGCCACGGCGGTGAAGCGTTTGCTGAAAGCGAAGGCGAAGGACGCGGCAGCACGTTCACGCTTCGCCTGCCGAGGGTTTATCACGTATGAGCCGCATTCTGGTTGTCGAAGACGAATCGCACATTGCTGAAGGACTGCGCTTCAACCTGGAGGCAGAGGGCCATCAGGTGGAAATTGCGGAGGACGGTGAAGATGCTCTGGACCGCATGCTGGCCCGGAACCAGTCTTATGATCTGGTATTGCTGGACGTGATGCTGCCGGGCAAGGACGGATTTGCCGTGGCCCATGAACTGCGCCAGCGGCAAAATTTTGCGCCTATCCTGATGCTCACGGCCCGCGGACGCCCAGAAGACATACTGAAAGGATTTGAATCCGGCGCGGACGACTATCTGCCCAAGCCCTTTAATCTGGATATTCTTGTGGCCCGCATCGGCGGGCTGTTGCGACGGAAGAACTGGCTGCAAGCCGCGAAAGAAGCCACGCCCGCAGCGGCGGACGAGTTCAGTTTTGCCGGAAAGAAAGTTGATTTCCAGAAATTGCAGCTGCACAATGGCAAACAAGTCTTTCAGCTCACGCTGATGGAAACGGAGCTGCTCCGCTATCTCATCCGCAATGGCGGGCGTCCAGTGGCGCGTAAAGAAATCCTGGAGCGGGTCTGGGACCTGAAAGAGGACACCGATACGCGCGCGATTGATAATTTCATCGTGCGCTTGCGCCGCTATATTGAAGATGATCCCACCAAACCGAAGCACCTGATAACGGTCCGAGGGCTGGGGTATCAGTTTGTGGCGAAACCGGACTAGCCTGCCTACCAGTGGTCTGCGGGCAGTGAATATGGAGTGCGCCGTCCGCGCGTTCGCCAGGAAGAATCCTGATAAGCCGGTCGCCACGGAAGCACAGAAGATGGGCGGAGCATTGAATGCTGATGCATACGCCAAGATCATGAAGGGCTTTTTTCCTTGCCGCGATGCCCTCGCGCTACAGCCCGGAGATTATCTTTTGCGGGTGGGCGTGCGAGACAACGTAACCGGGCTGATTGGAACAGCTAACGCTTCTCTCACAATTCCCGAGGAGAGCAGCAGCGCGAATCCGTCGCCGGCGCCGGCCAAGCCCTGACTTCACTGCATACAGCCGCGCTACGGGGTGTGCGGCGATTTCTTTCATTGTTGTCCACTCGCTTCCACCCCGCAGGTTTGTTATCTATCTGCGCTATCTGCGCGCGTAAATCTACGCAGAGGCAATCGATTTCAATTTGAAACATTCCACATTCCCAATCTGATACTCGCGACCCGTGCCGTTTTGGAATTCCGGCAAACTTTTTCTTAGTGCCTTTCAACCTTCATTCAAAAATCCAACTCACAATGTGAGTTGCTGGTTTGGCCGATTTCGCTGTTGCCAAACAGCTCCGCTGGAAAGTGCGCACAACACCAACTCACCCAAACTTGCAGAGAGTTTCTGCAACGGCCCTAACGGAACATAGATTGAAAGGACGAAACGTTATGAAGGTTCCCCACATTCACGGAGCTTTGCAAAATCCACTGCTTCGAGTGCTGTTGTATTGTCTAACGGCGGCAATGCTGCTTTCGCTCAACCTGAAAACCGCACGGGCGCAAAGCACACCCGCGGCGGTCGATCCCGGTGTGCGTCAAGGCCCGCAACCCCCTAACGGAGCAGGAAACCCGATTTTCGGACTTCCCCCTGACCAGAACACGTTTTGGTTTGATGGGCTAGTCCTTTTTGGTGACACAGTTTCGGTAAAAGGCACGCTCACCGGCGAGCCGTTGCTCGGACTTGGGCCCGCTTTCAATGGCAACAGCTGTCTTCTCTGCCATTCGCAGCCGGTGATCGGCGGCAGCAGTCCAACTCCGAATCCGCAGCGAGCCATCGCCAATCTGGACAATGCAAGCAACATCATCCCTAGCTTCCTCACGGTGAACGCTCCCGCTCTGGAAGCGCGCTTTGTGCGCAACGCTGACGGCACCCCCGACGGCGGCGTGCACGATCTGTTTACCATTACCGGCCGCACGGATGCGCCGATTGGCTGCAACCTGAAACAGCCGGACTTTGCCACCCAGCTCCAGAACGGAAACGTCTCCTTCCGCATTCCCATTCCGACCTTCGGCGAAGGCTTTGTCGAGAACGCGTCAGAGGACATCCTGACAAAAAATCTTGCTGCCCTGGGCACGATCAAAAGCTCTTTGGGCATAAAAGGGCGTTTCAACACCAGCGGCAATGACGGCACCATCACCAAGTTTGGCTGGAAGGCGCAGAACAAATCCATGCTGATGTTTTCCGGTGAAGCTTCCAACGTGGAAATGGGCATCACCAACGAGCTTTTCACCAACGAAAGAACCAACAGTGGCTGCGCAACCAACGCTACTCCGGAAGATAACACGCACGTCATCATCCCCCCAGGGGGCAACGCAGGTGACGATGCCAGCGAGATCTCTTCTTTGATTGAAAACTTCACCATCTTCATGCGGCTGAATGCGCCGGCACAGCCGTGTGATTTCTTCACCAGCCAAAACAGCTGCCAGGCGCTCGGCGCCTCCGCGCTGCGTGGCCAGGCACTGTTTGGTACAGTTGTTCCCGGTTCTACCGGAACGGCGAACACTGGCATCGGCTGCGTGTTATGCCATACCGATTCGCTCCACACTGCCAAGTCAAATCTGGCTCCTCTGAACCAGGTGGAGTTCCATCCATTCTCGGATTTCGCGTTGCATCACATGGGGCCGGGACTGGCTGACGGCATAAGCCAGGGCGTGGCGGGAAGCGACGAATTTCGCACCGCGCCGCTTTGGGGCGCAGGCCAGCGGATCTTCTTCCTGCATAACGGCAGCACCAGTGACATTGTGGCTGCCATTGAATTGCATGCCGGACCTTGCGCCACAGGGCAGGTTTGCTCTGAGGCTACCCAGGTCATCAATACTTTCAATAGCCTGACCCAACAACAGCAGCAGGATCTAGTGAACTTCCTTCGCTCGCTGTAGGTCTCAGCATCACTCGCCGGCTTGGTCTTCTCCGCCAAGACTCAGCCGGCGAATTTTTGTCTTTTGTGGCAAAAGATAGTGTTCTGGTTTACCACGATCCTTACCACGGTTTTCCACCAAGCAGCGGAAAACCGCCTGATTTTCCTCCAGCATTTTTATTATTCCCGTGTTTGGCCAGGTTTTATGGCAATGTGGGTAGGTACGCTGATAATTGCGATTATCTACGCCATCAAGGGCAGGACGCGGCGAGTGGGCAGACTATCCGCGCTTGGCAAATTAGCGCGAAAGATGTTGAAGATGAGCCCAATGGAAGGACGCTTCTCGCCGACGCCGCAAATGTGAGCTGTTACGACTGCTTCCCTTTCAGCCGTAATCCTGCGCGCTCTTCCAGCAACATGATCGTCGCGGCATAGTCCAGGTCGTCGTGGCCATCCTTGCTGGCCTCTTCGTAGATTTCATCGATCTTGGTGAGTCCAGGCAGCTCCACGCCGTTTTCTTTTGCGGCGTCCATCATCAGGTGCATGTCTTTATGCATCAGCTTGAGCGGGAAGTTGGGCGAGTAATCCTGGTTGAGGATAAACGGCTTTTTGTATTCGGCCACGCCGGAGCGGATCATTGACGACTCGATCAACTCAAACATCTTTTCCGCCGGCACGCCCAGCTTCTTGGCCAGCGTCAGGCTCTCGCACAGGCCTTCATAGATAAAGACGATGTTCATGTTCTGCGCCAGCTTGGCGGAAAGGCCTTTGCCGTTGTCGCCCATGTGAATCACTTTCTTGCCCATGGCGCGGAGACATGGCTCAACACGCTCAATGTTGTGCGGCGCGCCGCCAATCATAAAAATCAGCTGGCCGCTCTCCGCCGCCACCTTCGACCCAGTTACTGGAGCATCAAGAAATTCGCAGCCCTTTTCCTGCAAGCCTTCCATGAACAACAGGCTGGCGGAAGGCGAGATGGTGCTGGAGTCAACAACAACCGTGCCGCTGGTAAGGCCTTCAATCGCGCCGCCCGGACCAAACAAGACAGCCTGTACTGCCTTGGTATCAGAGACGCAAACCCACACGGCGTCTTTGTCTTTGGCTGCTTCAGCGGGCGTGGCAGCGGTTTTGGCCCCCTCAACGTCACGGGGCGTGCGGTTCCAGACCGTCACTTCATGTCCGGCTTTCACCAGGTTGGCGGCCATGGGCCGCCCCATAATTCCAAGACCTAAAAAGGCTACGCGCATGCTTGGCATTAAACTTGGTAAGAGCGGAGCGCGTCAAGTGCGGCCCGTTATAAACTTTACAGACCGCCTTGAGCTTACACTGCTGCTCGCATCGCTTTCTGTTTCAGAGCTGCCTGATTTCCCAACAGCATGGGTTCAGCAAAAAACTCGTAAAAGCGCAGGTCTTCCCAGTAACTGAGATGTGCGTAGATGGGGATTTTGTACTTGAAATGGCGGCGCGTGAGGCCCGAGTAGAAATGCAATGCTCCGCTTACCGGGTCCTGCTTGGACCAGGCATTGAGCCACAACACGGAATTCAAACCACTGGCGTCATACCGTTGCAATCTATAGAGACCATAGTCATAGTTGGACGGCCGCTTTCTGAAGGATTGCAGGAACTGAAGTAGTTGTGCTCGGATTGCCTGATGCGCGGGGACGTTTTCCCGGAAGAAGTAGTGGACTTTATCCAGCGGACATCCGAAGGTAACTAATCCAAGAATCTTGTTGAGTTCGTCCTGGGTAACTCTTGTTTTTGGAGGCACGCATCCCACGATCTGGTCTTCGCGCGAGTAGCGCTTGTTCAAGAGCTGATTGAGCGTGTCATAGGCAATTACGCTGCCCAGCGAGTGGCCAGCGACGATGACCTGATCATAGGGATCGTTCGCCTGTGCCACATTTTTTTCCTGCAACAGCCGAATCACAGCGTTTGTGGAACCCGCGAGGATTGCCTTGCGAATCAGGAAATTTTTGGCCTTGGCGTCTGCATTGGTATAAACGGCCACATCGCCGATAAAGCTGGCAAAAAAGAACTGCACCAGCCGGGCAAAACCAGCCGCCACTACAAAGAGCAGAACGTTCACATTCAGCAGGGGAGAAAAATAATCGCGAAGGCTGACAGACCACATGTAGCCAACAGCGATGCCGGCAGCTACAAAAAGCAGACCGAGCACGAAAGTCTGCCAAATCCAGCTCCGCACCACCATCACGGGTTGTTGCCGCTTGCGCCGTAACCAGGCTTGCCAGGCTTGTTTCATTACAACAAGGTTCAGCGCCAGGCCACAGACAAAGCAGAACGTCATGACACCCTTAGCGAACATGTGCTTTGCGGTCCAGCTTTCAAGAATGCCCTTTACGGCGTCCGGCAACTTGATGGTTTGCGGCACCAGATATAGAAGACCGCCAAGCACAAATAACAAAGGGACATGGATCAGGACTATGCGCCGGATTTCACGCATAAAAACTGTGGCCCCAGTGAGCGGCTCATCGCTTTCGTCAAGCTGGTCACTGGTGTGGCGGGATTCGCTCCCATTGCTCATTTCGCGCAGGTTTTCATTGAAAAGACGTATAGGCGTAAGCGTTGTCTTGATCAGCCACGCCAGAGTTTCACGATAGCTGATTTTGTCTTCCGTCTGCGGCGCCCAGTAGTACTCATAAATATCAATCAAACCCTCGGTATTCGGGTCAGGGCCAAAAGCCTGGGTCTTTAATCGTATTCGGGCCTCGGTTGAATCATTGTGGTCATAACGGTCCGCCGCGATTTGCAAATCGTTGATTCCGCCCTCAAAAGACAAATACCGCATCAGATTGCGACCAAACTGATCAAGGGTTTCATAAGGATTCTGTTCGCCGATTCCGTGAACAACCAGAATGGCGGTACGAGCTTTTGCCAGCTTCTTGCTCGGGGTGGGCACCATCAAGGCAACGCCAGCGTCGGGCTGGTCGATTTCGTCCTTGCCGATGCCGAGATCTTTTAACCGCGCCCGAAGACGTTCCTTGAAGGCCTCGTTTTCACGCTGTTTTGCCCGCAACGCAGCCTTCGCGCGTTTCTGGTCTTCATTGTCAGACTCAGCGTTCTGGGTTTCCGGACTCAGGTATTTGCGGGCGTTAGCGGTGCGATACAAAGACTTGAGGCGGGCTATTTCATGGGCTTGTCCGGCTTCAGGTGTGGCAGACATAGTCGAATCGTCCTTTAATTGATTGATGGAAAATTGCAGATTTTACGCAGTGTGACACAAATCCAGCAGAAACAATAAGGAATTTTTCCCCTAAGCTTCTTAACGTCTCTGGCTTGAAAGAGAAAAAGACAGGGCCACCCTGAGGATCAGAAAATTTTTAAAGTGGCCGATAGCAGCCCTTCAATGGGCCTCTCCAAATAAATACCTCGTAGGCTAACCTGATACAATTTTAGGTTTCCCTGAGTCTCTCAAAAGGATCATCTTATGTCCCAGACTTCGACCCAGATCGCTCCTCCACCTCAGCCGTTGGTCGCGCTTACCGATGATGAAATTCTCTTTCGTGACAATGTGCGCCAGTTCGCCGATCAGGCGCTCCGCCCCAAAGTCCGCGAGATGGATGAGAAGGGCGTTTTTGATCGCGAGTTGATAGACCAATTCTTTCAGCTAGGGCTGATGGGCATTGAAGTTCCAGAGCAATACGGCGGAGCAGGCGGAAAATTCTTTGAGGCGATTCTTGCAGTGGAAGAAATTTCGCGCGTGGATGCTTCCGCGGGCGTGATTGTTGACGTGCAGAACACGCTGTGCAATAACGCGCTGCTGCGCTGGACCACAGAAGAACAGAAGCGCCGCTATCTCCCAAAGATGACGAACAACACCGTGGGCGCTTACGCCCTGAGTGAAGCTTCGTCCGGTTCAGACGCCTTCGCCATGCAGACGCGAGCGCAACTGAAGGGTAGCGAGTATGTCCTGAATGGCCGCAAGCTCTGGATCACGAACAGCAAGGAAGCTGGCGTATTCATCCTGTTTGCCACGCTTGATCCCGCCGCTGGTTACAAGGGCATCACAGCCTTCATCGTGGAAAAAGATTTTCCTGGATTCACCGTCGGCAAGAAAGAAGATAAGCTCGGAATCCGCGCTTCCAGCACCTGCGAGTTGATTCTGGAAGATTGCCGCGTGCCGAAGGAGAACGTTCTGGGCGAAGTCGGCAAGGGATACAAGATTGCCATTGAGACGCTGAATGAAGGGCGCATCGGCATTGGCGCGCAGATGCTGGGACTGGCCCGCGGAGCATGGGAAAGCGCACTCAAGTATTCGCAGGAACGCAAGCAATTCGGCAAGAGTATTTCAGACTTCCAGGGTATCCAGTTCCAACTGGCGCAGATGGCCACAGAAATTGAGGCCGTGAAGATGCTGGTTTATAACGCGGCGCGCATGAAGGACGCAGGAATGAATTTTGTGAAGGAAGCCGCCATGACCAAGTTGTTTGCTTCGCAGGTGGCGGAGCGCGTGGCTTCTCTGGCGGTGGAAATTTATGGCGGCTATGGATTCACCAAGGATTATCCCGTCGAAAAATATTATCGCGACGCGAAGATCGGCAAGATCTATGAAGGCACGTCCAACATGCAGTTGCAGACCATCGCCAAGATGCTGCTGGGCGGGAAATAGACCTTAAGTCCATAGTCACAAAAGGCTAAGTACTTGTAACTTAATTAGTTACGGCTCGATCACTGTTGGCTTTGGGGAGTACCCGATTGTTTCCAGGGATTGAGCTGGTTTAAACTAGCGGCAATTTCCGGCTGCTCACCCCCACGGCAATGATACGAAATCGAGAAAGGGGCAGGAGTATACGTTGGTCCAGGATTCCCTTAAGGAACTGCAAGATTTAAAAGTCGTTCACACCTTTTATCTGGGGTTGCTCGAAAAAAGCCTGGGACACAGTGTGCCCGTTCCGCTTGAGATCAAGAACATCTCAGACGCGACGGAAAATGCCTCCGATCTGATCCCTGAATTCAAGCTGTGGCTCAATCTGCTGGATCTGGCGCTCACGCCGCCGCTGGTGCGCGACGCTCTCAAAACCTTGCCCGGATTAGAAACCGCGCACGCGTTGCTGCGTTATTTCACGGTTAAAGCATCACAGCGCTCCGGTGATCGCGACAAGACCGATTGCATCATCACGCATCTTTTTCGCATGCCCGCTCAGGGTGATACTCCGCCGGCGTGGCATCGGCCGGAAGTTGATAGTTCCTACGCTTTTATCTCACAGTCGGCGCTGGCCTTTGAGGCTGATCTGTACCGCGCCCTGGTTGACGTGCCTTCAGAAGCCATGCCGCCGGAGCACGTTGCGCTGTTGCAGGAATTTGAATATCTCTACCAGGAGCTGGAAGAGTTCCGCCACTTTGACCAGATCATTGATTCAGGAATCGTGCAGCGCGTGCGCGAACTGAAGCTGTCACTGGGAAAATCGTTTTATCATCCCGATTCTTTGGCCACGCTGGCTGTTTGGAACGACATTTTTGGGCGCAAGTTCGACGAGCTATTCCACGACGCGGCCATGCAGATCAAGACATTTGCCGAGACCGTACAAAAAGAAGGCGGCAGCCTGCTCTCAAAAGTTGAAGGCGACATTACCGTAAAAAATCTTAGTGAAGTGGAAACCAGTGAGATCCTGAAAGAAGATTATCAGTCAGCCCAGGACGAATTCCGCAAGGTATCCCGCTATAAAAAGGCCGTGGACAGCAGGCGTCCGGTCAGAATGTCCGCGGCAGGAAGCCCACGGCAGCCGGCCCGTGCGGCGCAGGAAACGGCACAGCCGCCGCGCCCCACAATTCCGCAGGCAAACACCGTAACGCAGAGGACCGGTCCACCCGCCACAACTTTTAACTCATCCGCTCCTACAGCAACGGGGCCATCGGGAAACTCCGGTAAGAATCTAACCACTGAAGTGTTGGCGGTTGCGCCGTCGCAAGCCGTACACAATGCCGTCCAGGAAGGGAAACTTCAAAGCGCGCGCCAGATCATCCGCGAGCACGTGCGCTCGTCAGACCCGAAGGTCGCCCACGTTTTTCCGGTAAAGAACTCAAAGATCACGCTGTCAACGGCCGAGGTGGAATCGTTCAGAGCCGACTATCAAACGGAAAAAAGTTTTCGGGCCGATTACGCCAACGTGATGATGACAATTGTGGCCTATCTTGCGCGCATGGTCATTGAAGTGGATGAATACAACCATAAAGCGAGTTCAGCTTATTTGTGGAAGCCGCACGCGGACGCGCTGGGATATCTAGTGAGCACGCTGGAGCGGCTGAGTATGGAGGCCGAACAGGTGATCTCCGTGGCCCGCGCACGTGGCCTTACGGAAAAGGCTGACAGCCTCGCGGCCTCGCTTGATAAGCTGCGCGACTATGGCAAGACAGTTTCGCAGACTTTGCAGTCAGCAAATCATCCGCAATAGTTTTCTTCTCTGATGGCTTTGAGCGTATTACGCTCGCCCTGATTATCTTCTGGGATTGTCTTTCGCACCGTAATCCATGCCAGAGTAGGGTTCAGTCTTGGCAGTCTGATGGGCGCTGGCGCCTGCTGTGCGTTTTTTCTTGGCTGCGGGCTTTTTGACGCCAAGCGCGATATCCGCCAGTTCAAGAAAACGGCTGCTGTTGGGCGCGCCACCGGGACGGTTTTCCCAGGCGCGTTCGCCAGCCGGTCCCTTCAAGCTATAACGCGGTGCTATCCAAAGGTCTTTGGAGACCTCTGTTTGTTTATCAGATTTTTTGGGCATGTGGTGCACTGATTATCTCCAGTTTTCAGGCCCTTTTCAATGAAAAAAGCTAATTTTTCGCGCGTTTCGCGCGGTCTTGTTTAAGCCGTACGGGTTAAGTACGACGCATCCAATTCCATAATGGAACCGGCAAAGGCGCCGGTAAGCGAACCCCGGTGCCTCCCCCGGCGGGCGCAATCGCCGGACTTCTGCTGCTGGCGTTCTATGGCTTATGGTTTGGCGTGAGCGCCTGGCGACGGAAATAATCGCGAACGGGATAGCGACACAGAAAAAATAAAAATGACGCGGAGATGATTGCGCCGGTGGATGAACGCAGCGCGTCATGGGTAAGAAAATAGCTGACAAGATTGCCACTGGCATCGACGGCGAAAAGGCAGACGCCAAACCACCACGCCCAGCGCCGACCGCGCAATAATCCAAGTGCAGCAAAGAACGTGCCAACACCGAGCGCCACCAGGAACACGCCGGAAACTCTGCCGATGGAGCGAAATAGCGCCGCGCCCTGCGGGTTGAATTTCCATAGGCGATCCAGCAGAGGACCAGGAAAAAGCAAACTACCGCCGGTAATAAGAGCAATGATTGTGGCGGCGAAGAGGAATGTTGCGATAACTACAATCGATTTAGGCCTGTGCCGCTTCAGGCTCGGGGTTGCGATCATCGACCCGCAAGCGCCCCAACCCTTGTAGCAAGTTCCTGCGGCACGTCAGCAAGAACCTCCAGCCATGAATCGGCGTCATCCAGCACTCTGCCGCTGGAGACGGTATAAAGCTCCAGCAACTTGGCGCCGCGGCAGCTCTCGCGGATCAGCCCCGCAATGCGCCGCTTGATTTTGGGAGAGACTGTCTGGCCCACAACAGCAACATCAAATTTATGCTGCCGGCATGCCTGGATCAAAGTGGATTCGTCCAGCGCAGAGACCACAACATGGCCTGCTCGTTCCAGAATAAGTTGCCTGGTGCGTACGACCGAGGGATCGACGCCAGTGCACAGAACCAGCGCCATGCAGGAGTCCTTTCTTATGAAATTCGGGGTGAAAGCGAAGCAGATATTACCACTGGAATATCTTTAAAATCCATAAGTAAAAGGGGCCAAAGTTAAAATTCCTGTAAAAAGGGAGCATTTTGAACTTTAGCAAGGGCGATTCTCATTCTGACTCTGCATTAGCTCTGAAATGGAACTGGAATGGCCACCTTCAAGTGGAAAATGCCCGCTGGAAGGCCCATTGGTCTGTTTTGAGTTTGGCGGAAGGGTATGAGCGCTACTTTTTGGAATCTTGACCGGCGGCGGCTGCCTTGGCTTTGGCTGGCTTATCTTTGGATAAAACCACATCAGCCAGTTCCAGGAACCGTGAGTTGTGCGTACTTTGCCCTTCACCGTACTCAGCTGCATGCGCCCCGCCAGTGAAATTCGATTTAGGGTTGATCCACATCTGGGGATTTTGGGTCTTTGTATCCATTGCTTGATTAGAACACACGGTATTGAGAGTAGCTGTATAGAAGAGCACACTTCGCAGGGCGGTGATGCCTTTGCACATTCCGAAAACGCCCCGGGGAGGAGCTGCCGGGCCGCCATGAGATACCGATTCCTACCACTTACGATGTTCACCGCATGTGTTGCGCTGGTCGCGCACGCCCAGTCGCAGTCTGCTGCCAGCCTGATGGAAAGCAAGACCAGAGGGCGTGTACATGCGGTCTATGCGGATGTTAGTCAGGAATGTGTCCGTAACGCGGCACTGCGGCGGGAACTACCGCGGCAGCCCCGCGCCGCAATCCCAAAAGCACCAGCACCGCCGACCCGACAATCGCCAGCCCTACTGACATAAACAATGCGGTCATCAGCGTCTCCTGCCAGGGCAGCGCGTTGTGTCCCGCGCCGGTAATGGGAGAGAGCGCAGCCGCACCCAATGCCGCTCCCAGCGCTGTGGCCGCCCAGTTTACGTAAGCTCCATAAAGCGCGGTCCAATACGCCGCAGCCTTGAGTTTTGCACTGAGCCGCACTTCCATCCACACCGCGCCCAGCGCGATGAGAAACGTTCCGTTCATTACGCCTTCCAAGTGCGCGGCCAGTCCCATGCGAGGATTGGCAAACTTCGTCTCCATGAAACCCGTCAGCAGTCCCAGCAAAAACAGGAACATGCCGTGCCAAATCAATCTGCGTCTGCTGTCGTCCACGGTGGTGGCTCCAATTCTGTGCATGCGGGAAGTGGGAGGATTGTATACCGTTGCGATCGCGACTTAGTTAGTCAGGGCGGGAATGCTACCGTGCAGACCCGACGCGCGAAAGCCCTCGCGGGCTTCCGTACCGCGTCGCCTCTGCACAAAAAACAAAAAAGACACCCGGCGAAACGCCGGGTGTCGAGGTTGGGGTGGCTTCGTGAAAAACCGTCTTCCGGACAGCCATCAAGCGAAAAAGCGAGGGCTTGAAAACTCCTGACAAAGAAATGAAATCATCTGCCTGCTGTATACGAAACTACTCAAACCAATATTCCCCAGCGCCATAGTTGCGGCATCTGGATGCGCTTGTATGTGAATAAGGCTTTTCTTAGGTAATGAGGCCTATGAGATTCTGCAAACGGGACATAGGAGTACTACATTCATTCTAAGAAATTAATTTCCCTAATGCAGGAACTTAGGGCCGCCGGCACATGGGAAATCGAAACCATCCTCTTCCATGTATACTCCGCACCATGCCTAACAACCGATTTCCCGTCTTTCCTCTCGTGGCTCTGCTTGCCCTGGTGCTCTCACTGTCAGCTTGTTCACCGCGCCCCTTTGACGCTGATGCCGAAGGCGCGAAGCTACTGAAGATGGACGCGGAATGGGCCGACCTGGCCAGCGACGGAAAAGACGTGGAGAAGATCATCTCCTACTGGAGCGATGACGCCTCGCTCATATTTCCCGGACAGCCCATTATCAAAGGCAAGGCTGCGCTGCGAGCCTACGTTACGGAAAGCGTGAAGACGCCCGGCTTTAAGATCCACTGGAAGTCGGACAAACCGGTGTTCTCGCCGGACGGCAAGATGGCCTACATGCCCGGCACCGATGAAGTGACCGTGCCCAGCCCAAAGGGCGCGGCGCTGATGACCATGCATTATCGCGGTGTCTCAATCTGGCGGCATGATGCGGACGGCCAATGGCGTTGCGTGGTTGATATCTCCAATGAGGAGCCGCCGCCCCCCACAACCGCAAAGTGAGTGTTCGCTGCGAAGGGTTGTCGACCTGCGCGCTTTTACGCCCCCGCAGCCCTGCGCGCTTCGGGATAGAGCGTGCTCTTGTCGATAGGAAGCTGAAGAGCCGTTGCTGCCTCTGGCGTAAGATCATGCCCGCCCTTAAGATTCACCCACAATGACTGGACGGTATAAATTGGTCCCCAGGGAATGCCTGCGAACGGCGCAGTCCAAGAAGCCCGAAGGTGCGTCGTCTCCCATGCAGCATCATAAAGAGGCGTTCGCAGGAAAATGTTTCGGTAGAACGCCCTGAAGTTGCATGGTTACAACAGGCTGCACCGGGATCCTTCGACTCGCGCGCGCATTCACGCGCGCATCGCTCAGGACGAGAAAGAAATGAGAGAGCGGGCGCCCCCAGAATGCAATAGGATCAAGCAAAGCCTTGGGCCGGCGTTGCCGGATTTTAGTTTTGAGCGCAGGCGTATGGCCGATTGTCCCATCACTTGTACACAAGCTTGTGTTCTTCCAGCCAGTCGCGGGCGATTTGCTCAATCGCTTCCTGACGATAGCGATACCAGGCATCCAGCAGTCCGAGCCGTTCAACGGCGCCGCGGAAGTGGCGAAAAGCTCCGGAGCCGTGAATAGCGCTGACCAGAACTTTGCGGGCGCTCTCATTCTGCTCGAGGGAGAAACGTTCCATGATGGCCCACTCGTGGACTTCAAAGCGGTCCGGCAAGGCCAGAAAGCGGTCACTCTCCAGGGCCTCGCGTATCTTGGGCATCGCCTCGCGTTGCCACTGCGGAAGGTCTTCGTCTGCGACTTCATCTTCCACCAAAGCAAGTTCGTCTTCACTCACCTGAACAATTTCCCCGGTTTCTGGGTTCACATAGGCCGCGCCTTCATTGCTTTGGGATTCGATGGCATCGGCGATGTCACGCAGGGAAAGGATAACGCCCATGGATCACCCACTGAATTGGAGCTAAATCGGTGGCATTATAGGACGAATCAAGCCGAATTTCTGCTGGAATGGCATGAAATTGACGCACAGTTTTTCCGGCCGTTTGCAGACAACGGCCAGGGATTGCGGAGCGTGGGATGGGTCCACTGGGCGGGTTTCATATTGTCCTAATTCGTAATTGATTCGCTCATCGAAACCCGCTAGGATACGAGTGCCCTCAGGGGTAGAAGTGGGTCTGATCATTGAAAACTAGCAGATAGCAATTGGCAATTGGCAATTAGCCGGAAGGCTGGTGCTTGGTATTTGGTACTGGGTGAAAGGGTTGCGACCCTCTGCCTGACTGGGATTGGGATTGGGTGACGCTTGGGTCACCCTTGGGCCACCCAAGGGCCACGCAAGGGCCACGCAAGGGCCACCCAAGGGTCGAATAGCGGAAGTGCTTTGTTTGCAACACGACCTTGAAAATAGGGGGGTGGGGTGGAAAATCGCCGTGATCGCGCGTCATCGCCGACATCGCGCGTGATCGGAAAACCGAGAACCTTCACCAAGGAGGCGCGGAGACGCGGAGAACAGCCAAGGTCAAAAGGTCGGAACGCTTCAGAGGTGCAGTTCAATCCGGAGGTATCCCCGGGGTTGAATCGCGCAAACCCTTTGCAATCCTAATTGAGGCATGGGGGGAGGGGCACCAGATTGCCAAAATTGCCATGATTGCCAAAAATCGCCGAAATTGAAAACGAGGAATCGCCGTGATCGCACGTCATCCGCCGTCATCGCCGTAATCGGAAAACCAAAACCTGCCACGAGGCACGAAGACGCGGAGAGCAGCCAAGATCGAAAGGTCGGGAATAAACGGACGATCGAGAAGACACGGGGAGTGATCTGCATCACTGCTTCGCTATAGCGCAGGAAGTAACGTTCTTGCCGAGGTGAATTATGGCCGCGCCGCTTCTGATCACACCCACCCGTCCTAAGCTGAAGAACGTGCTGTTTACCACGGATTTTTCCACCGGATCACTGGCGGCACTGCCGTACGCCTCCAGGATTGCGCGCGCGTTTGGAGCGAACCTGCATCTGTGCCACATTGAGCCGACAGCGCCGCTGGCAACAGGGCTGGCCGACTTGCACCTTTACGAAACGGCCGGCAAGGACGCTGCCCAGCGGCTGGCCGCTCTCCGTGATTTGCCTGAACTCAAAGGACTGCAGCCCGCGCTGGTGCTGGCGGAAGGCGAATTTAAGATCGAACTGCTGAAAGTGGTGAGCACGGCCGACATTGATCTGGTGGTGGCCGGCACGCGTGGACGCACCGGACTACGGAAAATGCTGCTTGGCTCCGTGACGGAAGAGATTTGCCGCGGCGTGATGTGCCCGATTCTGACGGTGGGCCCGGAAGCGGCGTCTAGCACAGGCGCGCCGTTTCAGCCGATCCTGTTCCCTACCAACCTTTCAGAGCTTAGCCTGAAAGCGGTGCCTTACATTGCCATGCTGGCGCAGCAGTTTGCCGCGTCCATTACGGTGCTGCACGTGCTCCCTGGCGATGAAGCGACCACGTCCGATGAAAACGCGCTTACTGAATCGGTCCGCAAAAACATGACCAGAAAGTTTTCCGCGCTGGCTGGCCTGAACCCGGAGTTTGTTGTGGCCATGGGCGATACGGCTGAAACCGTGCTGCGCGTGGCCCGTGAAAAGAAAGCCGGCCTGATCGCCATGGGAATTCGCAACGCCTTTAGGCCGGGAATCCTGCGGGAACGGACCGCGTATCGCATCATTGCCGGAGCGCAGTGCCCGGTGCTGACGGTGCGGTAAACGTCCTTATGCGGCAGTCCCGGGGATCCCCAGCAAGCCCGGTTTCCCAAACTTTAAGAGTGTAAAGGATGTCCCGATACAAACTGTAAAGGATGTGCCGACACTAGACACGGTTTTGGCATGCTGGGGGTGGAGACGATGGGGCGGAGCAACATAAACAATATTCATCGGCGATGTTATCTTTAACCCTGCACCAAATTCGCTCCGGGACCCGCTGAAACCATGTCGATTGACATTCTTAAAGGCCTCTTTGAGCAGCGCTTCCACGCGCCGCCCGATCGTGTGCAGCCGTTGCAGGGCCAGCTTGGAGGCTCAGGTCGCGTCATCATCCGGCTTTCGGCGGGGAGCCAGAGCGCGATCGGTATTTTGTATGACGTGCGGGAAGAGAATGTCGCGTTCATTGAATTCTCGCGGCATTTCCGGCGGCACGGCCTGCCTGTCCCGGAGATATACGCCGAAGATCTGCGGCACGGCGCTTACCTGGAGCAGGACCTGGGCGACACCACGCTGTTTGAGTTTCTGGTGGCGAATCGCGCGGGAGAGAACATTGCCCCTGCGGTGGTGGACGCCTATATAAAGGTAGTGCGGACGCTGCCGCGCTTCCAGGTGGAAGCTGGTCGCGACCTGAATTACAAAGTCTGCTACCCGCGCGGGAGCTTTGATCGGCAGTCGATTGCCTGGGACCTGAATTATTTCAAGTATTACTTTCTGCGGCTGGCCGGGATCGCGTTTAATGAGCAGGCGCTGGAAAACGATTTCAGCCGCTTGACCAAGTTTCTGCTGACCGCGCCGCGCGATTATTTTCTCTATCGCGACTACCAGTCTCGCAACGTGATGCTGCTCAATGGCGAACCGTTTTTCCTGGACTATCAGGGCGGACGCAAAGGCGCTCTGCACTATGACATTGCTTCCCTGCTCTATGACGCCAAGGCGGACTTGCCTCCGGCGTTGCGGCAGAAATTGCTGGACCATTACACTGACGCGCTGCGCGGCATGATTGGCATTGAGCGCGACGCTTTCATGCATCATTATTATGCATTCGTTTATGTCCGCATCATGCAGGCGCTGGGCGCGTACGGCTTTCGCGGATTCTATGAACGCAAACCGCACTTTTTGCAAAGCGTGCCATATGCGATAAAGAATCTGCGCTGGCTGCTTGAAAATGCGACGCTGCCGATTCCTTTGCCCGCGTTGACCAGCGCGTTCCAGGGGATTGTGGCTTCACAGAAATTACTGGCGCAGGTGGCGGAAGGTGATCGTCGCGGCCGTCCTGTCGCTGACAAGCCGCCGCTGCCTGCTCCCGCGACAGACAAACTTGTGGCAAGGATTTTTAGTTTTTCTTTCCATCGCGGCGGCCCGCCAAAAGACGAAACTGGCCACGGTGGAGGATTTGTTTTCGATGCGCGCAGCCTGCCCAATCCAGGACGCGAAGAACGATTCAAGATGCTCACCGGCAAAGACGCTCCGGTGATCGATTATTTGCGTCAACACAAAAGCGTGGATGAGTACCTGAAAAATGCCGAGGCGCTGGTCGACGGGAGCATCAGCAATTACCAGAGCCGCGGCTTCAAGAGCCTCACAGCATCTTTCGGCTGCACTGGCGGGCAACATCGCTCCGTGTATCTGGCAGAGCAACTGGCCAAACATCTGCGCGCCAATGATGGAGTGGAAGTAGTGCTGCGCCATATCGAGTTGGAGAAAATGGGCCGATGAAAGCCATGGTGCTGGCCGCCGGCCTGGGCACGCGGCTGCGTCCGCTGACCAACGATCGCCCTAAAGCATTGGTTGAAGTCTGCCGACGCACGCTGCTGGAAATCACGCTCGCGCGGTTGCGCGATTTCGGCATTCACGACGTGATCATCAACGTGCATCACTATGCTGACATGGTCATTGATCGCGTAAAAGCCGCCGGTAATTTCGGCATGCACATTGAGTTTTCCCGCGAAGATGTTTTGCTTGATACCGGTGGCGGCCTGAAAAAAGCCGCATGGTTCCTTGGCGAAGGTACGGACGAGCCGTTTATCCTTCACAACGTTGATGTCATCAGCACTATCGACCTTCAACGCATGGTTGAAGTCCACAAGCAAAGCGCAGCGCTGGCGACTCTTGCCGTCCAGGAGCGTAAAACGTCGCGCTACCTGCTGTTTGACGAGCAGGTTAATCTTTGCGGCCGCCGGTTGGTGAAAGAAGAAAGGACTGAGATCGTTCGGGCGTCAGCACAAATGACCGAACGGGCATTCGCCGGCGTCCACGTGATCTCGCCGCGGATTTTTCCTTTGCTCACGGAAGATGGCATTTTCTCCATTGTTCCGGCATATCTGCGGCTGGCAGCACAGGGTGAAAAGATTCAAGCCTTCCGCGCCGACGAATATTACTGGCGCGACCTGGGCAAGCCGGAAAACATCCAACAGGCGGAGCAGGACATAAAAGCAAACATGGTTAGATGAACAAGGTCAGGTAAAGTTCAGCGCAAGGTCGCTGCCCACGCAACATCGGTAGGATCGGCAAGGGGATAGCCAAGATCCTTCCAGCTGCCAAAGCCGCCCTGCAATGGGCGCACGCGCATGATGCCAAGTTTTTGAAGTTGCTGTGCCACACGGGCACTCGTGGCTTCGTTCGGTCAAGTACAGTAGAGAATGATCTCCTGATTTTTTGGCAGCGTGTCTGCGCGGCTGGTAACTTCAGCGGGCAGCACGCGGATGGCTCCCGGCAGAGTTCGCGGGTCGGCAATTGAATCAAGCGGATGGCGGAGATCGAGGATCACGAATTTCTCGCCCGCATCCAGCATCTGGCGAACCTCTTCCGGCGTGATACGCGACTTATAGAGTTCTTTTAAAAACTGCCGGCGCTGCATGTACTTAATACCAACGTTCAGCGCCAGCACAGCCAGACTTGCTTCAAACAGGATCGGCCCTACAGCAGAGGCTACATGCATGCGCTCCACAGGAAGATATCCGGCGAGCATCAGCACCACAATCCACAGGGCTGACCCGCCCGTGTTGGTAATAAAGAAATGCTGGCGCTCGATGCCGGAAAGTCCGGCGACCGCGGGTACTACGTGGGAAACGCCGGGCAGCCATTTGGAGAAAATCAGCGTCCGGTTGGAGCCTTTTTCAAAAAACACTTTTGAGCGGCGCACGCAGCTATCCGGCTCCAGCGAAATGCGGCAAAGCATGGACAAAACGCGATCGCCTTTTTTCTTGCCAATCTCGTACCATAGCGTGTCGCCAAGAACGCAGGTGGCCAGCGCGATCCAGACGGCAACATCAAAGCGCAGATGGCCGCCCGCAGCCAGCGCTCCTGCGGCCACCAGCACGGGAGAAAACAGCAGCGGTGCGCCCACACGCTCCAGCAGTCCGGACGCCAGCAGCACAAGATAAGGATGGCCAACCACCAGTTGCATGAACGATTTCACTTAGAATGGAGTCCTTTGAGTTTGCCTTGGTTACTAAAAGCTGAGTTCTTTCTGCATTTTAGATACTCTAATGCCTGCGGAGATTCCGGTTCGTGAAAATTTTTGCCGTCATTCTCGGTCTTGTGCTCATCCTCGTGGTCCTGTGGGAGACCTTTGAGACCATCGTGCTGCCGCGCCGCGTCACGCGCCAGTTCCGGCTCACCCGGTTTTTCTATCGCAGCACGTGGCGTCCCTGGACTTGGCTTGCCTCCCTGCGCAGCAACAAAAAGAAGCACGATTCCCTGCTCAGCTATTATGGACCGCTTTCCCTGCTTCTGCTGCTCGCTCTGTGGGCGCTTACGCTCGTTGCGGGATTTGGGCTGCTGCATTATGGCCTTCACGATAAGCTTTCTGGCGCGCTCTTCGCCAGCGATCTCGGCAATGCCATGTACCTGAGCGGCACCACCCTGTTCACCCTCGGCCTCGGCGACGTGTTGCCCGCTTCTGGTTTAGGACGTTTTATTACCGTTCTTGAGGCCGGAATCGGCTTCGGATACTTGGCTCTCGTCATCGGATATTTGCCGGTGCTGTATCAGGCGTTTTCCCGTCGCGAAGTCACCATCTCATTGCTCGATGCGCGTGCCGGCTCGCCACCCACAGCGTATGAACTGCTGCGCCGGCAAAGCGGCGTCCACGGCATGGAAGCGCTTACCGAATTACTGCAAGACTGGGAAATGTGGTCAGCCGATCTGATGGAAAGCCATCTTTCTTATCCTGTGCTGGCGTACTTCCGCTCCCAGCATGACAACCAGTCATGGATCGCTTCGCTCACCGCCATTCTCGACGTTTGCTCTCTGGCCATGGTCGGCCTTGAAGGCATGTGCCAGTACCAAGCGCGGATGACTTTCGCCATTGCTCGGCATGCGCTCGTCGATCTGAGCCAGGTCTTCAGCGCTCCCCCGGCAAAAGAAGAAAAAATCAACCGCCTTCCCGCGGAAGCCCTGGATGAACTCCGCAAGCGACTGCACGCCGAAGGTTTTGTTCTGGCCGATGGCGACCACGCGATGGAAGAGCTGCGCCGCCTGCGCCGCCTGTATGAGCCTTATGCTCTTTCCCTTGCTAATTATTTGCGGCTTGATCTGCCGCCCTGGATCAAGGGCGTCGTCGCCAAAGACAACTGGCAGACCACGGCATGGCAGTTGAGCCAGACAAAACAGGAGGCAATTCCGGCGCACGATGAGCATACGTGAAGAGCAGAAGGCGGCTCAGTTGCAGGTTTTTCTTAATAGCCGTGGTTCGACGAGACTCGGAAAGGCCCAACAGACTACAGCACTACCTGAAAGGTGCCTTCGCAGGCATAACCGCGCAGCTTGCCTGTAAAGAACTGGAACCGTTGTGGTAAGTCTTGAGTCATTCGTCGATGCGCGGTCGCTGGCTGCGCTTTCGATTGTGGGCAGTTCTATTGAAGTGTCGGTGCCTTAATTGGCAAAGTGCTTTTTGCTTGCAACATCGAGCACCGTAGGATAGAACGTTGGCCGGACAGGTATAAACATGCGAAAACTGTTTGTTATCATGCCCTTCGGAATACACTCTGACGTGTCGGACCCAGACCGATCGCCAATCGATTTTGATGCTGTCTATGAAACGGTAATCAAACCGGCTGGTCTCGCCGCAGATTTTTCTGTTCTCCGCATTGACGAGGTGGCAACCCCCGGAAGGATCAGCGACCAGTATCTGCAAGAACTGTTCACGGCGGATGTCGTAGTTGCCGACGTATCTCTTCCAAACCCGAACGTTTTCTACGAGCTTGGAATTCGTCAAGCCATGGGGACAGGTC
This sequence comes from Terriglobia bacterium, assembly GCA_020072645.1. NCBI lineage: Bacteria > Pseudomonadati > Acidobacteriota > Terriglobia > Terriglobia bacterium. Next base: position 65,913 of record JAIQGK010000006.1, on the reverse strand, counting down.
CGACTGTTTTGATAGCCGACAGACCACATAACTTGCCATTTGACATTCGGGAGCAACGAGTTCTCTTCTACAACCTCACGGCACCAACGAAGTTGCTACGGGTTCGCGCGGATCTCTCCAGAGTACTCCGAGAAGCAACTGAGAGCACTGGCAAGAATCCGATTCAACGATTTCTTTATTCAATCGGGGCCTCTACAAATCCTGCGGAGGACAAGGCAGCGTTTGACCAAGATTTCCGTGGCCGGATCGAGCGAGCGCGAAATGCGAATCAACTCATCGCTGTTTGGAGTTGGGCTCAACAATATAAATCTCTGCCAGCATTCACGCTCACATTCCTTGCAAACCGCTTAGCCGACGAAAAAGAGTGGGCGATAGCGAAAGACGTGATCCGGCACGCACTCAAAGTAAGGCCTACGGATTTTGAGCTGCATCGTTACCACGGGTGGTATTTGCGGAATCTTGGCGAAGCCTATTATGCGGAAGCCGAGGCAGCGTTTCGGGAAGCGCTACGGCTTAACGCGTCAGACCCGGAAACCATCGGAATGCTTGCAGGCCTTCTTAAGCGGCAAGGAAGATTTGCCGAGGCTTCCGAACTGTACCGGCAAGGCGCGTTGCTAGCACCGGCTAACCATTACATGAAAATAAATGGCGCTGCGATGGAACTTCTGGCTAATCCGCAGTCGCCAAAAGGGGCAGACTCTTTGTACCGCTCCATGCTCCAAGAATTGTTGACTGTAGCACCAGATGAAAGAGATGCGTGGACTGAAGTCTTGTGCGCTGAGGCATACTTTGTACTCGGAGACGATGAGGCGTCACGCCGCCACTTTGAGGCTGCAGCGCGAACCGCCGGTTCACCTACGGTTTTGCGATCTCCTGCCGATCAGATTGAGCTATTCGGTGCACACGGTTTCAGAACTGAGTCCGCTAAACAGCTTTCTTCGTGGGTTCGGTCGCTCATCAAAGAGTCGCTTGTTCCGCCGCTACCCCCTCAAGTCAATCCAACAGCGAAAACGTCAGTGTCACCTTCCAGTCCTGTAATCATTCATCTGACAGACGTGCATTTTGGATCGAAGCCAGGTATGGATGGTAAGCCAATAAGAATGCACCGGTTTTTTGATGGAGACGATTCCCAGACCCTCGAAGACCATCTGCTGCGTGAGTTCAAATCCACAAAACGTCATTTCTTCCTGGATGGCCGACCTGCCGTCCTCGTCGTCTCGGGTGACTTCACATATACCGCCACATCGGGTGAGTTTACGGAAGCTCTGCAATTCTTGGAAAAATTGTGTTCCGGGTTGTCGATATCGAAAGATCGAGTGATAGTGTGTCCTGGCAATCACGACGTAAATTGGGCCCATTCAAAAATAGACAAGACACATCGCTTCGATCAGTACATCTCTTTTTTGGCCAAGTTCTATGGGGATACGTTCAGAACCCGCTATCCCTTAATAAAATGGGACCTTACTGTCGATGGCGCACGCCCGCGAGCTACAGATTTGCTTTCTCTTCAAGTTTTACCCAAAGATCACCTCCTCATCTTGTCACTTAACTCTTGCGTCTATGAGACCGAGGAACACCATTACGGTTATGTCAGCGGGCGGCAACTACGAAACTTCGAGGAACTACTGGAACGAGAAGACATCGATAACAACTTAGTGCGCATTGCGGTTGTGCATCACCACCTCCATCCATTCCCGGAACCCGTGAAGCTTGAAGTATCGGGGGAACACTGGCAAGATCAATCTACGATTCGCGATTCCGCCTTGGTAGAAAAATACCTTGAGAAGCATGGATTTGACATTGTCCTCCACGGTCATAAGCACAAGCCTCAGCTTAGAGAAACCCTCGTTAGGGATCCAAGTTTCTCTATGGCCACCCGTCCTTTAATTGTTCTAGGAGGAGGCAGTTGTGGCGTCGAGTCTCGCGAACTGGAACACAATGTTCCAAATCAATACGAAGTACTCGAATTAGTTAATGTGCCAAGAGTCCGGGGAGCTGATTTTTTACGAGTGGAGTGGCGAACCCTTGATGTAGCCCCTGGAGCAGATTGGGCCACTTCGCACATGTGGACTCTCACGGGCTAGGATTCTGCTGCCGGCGGAAGGTTTTTTTGCCAATCCCGCAAATCCATCCTTTGTTAGGTTCCTCAATGATCTGAACGTCTGAGTAACCGGCATTTGTGAAGAGTTCGCGATGTTCATTCGCGGTCAGCAGTTTCATACCTGACAATAGAGCGTATTTCTCGGCAAGCTTTGCCGTCACGGTGTTCGCTCCTTTGTAGACTTCCGCGATAATGATGAGCGCGCCACCGGTCTTCAGAACTCTTAAAACTTCGCGCATGTCAGACACCAAGTCAGGCCACCAGAAGTGCGTTTCCACCGCCGTTACCACATTGAACACGTCCGCTGAAAAGGGCAATTGAGAAACAGACGCTTCCCGAATCTCGACACGGCCTGAATCGATCCACTGTTTATTTATTCTGCTGGCAAAGGCGACGCTCTCTTTGGAAAAATCGACTCCATAGACCTTTCCCTGAGATGCGATGGCGGCTAACTTATTTACCGTTCTGCCTCCACCGCAGCCCACGTCGAGTATGGTTGAGTGCTTGTCGATCGAAATGTGAGACAAGCCCCAGTCCGTTACTTTGGAGTGCCGAGAATTCATGTTCCACAAGACGAATCTGCCCAGCAATCCTGCCGGCCTTTGACACTGATTCCCCCGTGTTCTTCTGCTGGCCATGGTGGTCTCCTCTAGACTATCTACGTTGCGTGAACGGATTGGTTACCGGGAAAAATTTGTCGGTCCTGGATCTTTTCGATCAATGCATAGATTCCTTGGACCGTACGTTGTCGCGTTTGCCACGCATTATCATTGACTAAGCCCGCCAGTATCAATCGGTATCTGATCGGCAGTAGAATTGCTCCTGGAGGTGTCACCACAATCATTAACCACGGCGCAAAGTCCGTATACCATTGGCCGCTTATGTAAGGAGTTTGAAATGTCGTTAGCAGTATCAGCACCCGTTCTGCGGCGGGACGAAGCAGCACCCGCCAACGCTCCCCAGCTACTACCCCTTAGCAAACTTGGACCTCGTGAAGTTTCCCCCGGAATGATGACATTTGGCATGTTTCTGCCATGGGTCTCCGCCGCCGACGGCTACCGAGTGGTCCTGAAAATCCTGCATGAGAATGATCAGTTCCTTCAGGACATAAGATCAAAAGAGTTTACGCTCAGTCATTCTCTCGATCCTGATTACGGAGATTTCTGGTCAACTCCCTCCCCGATCTCCATTGATCCATCCGGAAGAACGCATTTTCAGTCATCCTGGGGCAACAAGGGAACCTACGTTTATCGCTACCAGATCTTCCGCGGTAACGATCCCAATCCCATCGATTGGATCATTGATCCCTACGCTCGTGAGTTTGGAGTGGGCAAGATGTCCGCCTTTACTCTTGGATATGAGGACTATGTCTGGAGCGCGGATGAAGCCAAATGGAAAACGCCCAAGCTCAATGACCTGGTGGTCTATGAACTGATGATCAACGAGTTTGGAGGCAGCATTGATGGAGCTATTTCACATCTGCGCTACCTCGCGGACCTGGGCGTCAACTGCATTGAGGTCATGCCTGTGGCCAACGTCGCGGAGACGGTGCAATGGGGATACATGCCGATCGGCTACTTCGGCGTGGATGATCGCTTCGGTAACCGGAAAGATTTCCAGAAACTGGTAGACGTCGCGCACCAGAACGGAATCGCCGTGATCCTGGATTCAGTCTATGGCCACACCGGAGACGATTTCCCATACAAGTATCTTTATGACCAGCTCAAGTTTCGTGAGAACCCGTTCATGGGCCCTTTCGCCAAGGACATGTTCGGCGCCAGCACGGATTTCAATCGCAAGATCACGCAGGATTTCTTCTTCACAGTGAACAACCACTGGCTGGATGTCTACCACGCCGATGGCTTCCGCTATGACTGTGTGCCCAACTACTGGGACGGCCCAATGGGAAACGGTTACGCCGCTCTGACCTACTTCACATATCAAAGCGCTAAAGCAAAGCTCGCGGCGGGCCCAGGTTACTGGCAGCGATTCGCCAATAATGATTCCATCAACCTCATCCAGTGTGCCGAGCAGTTGGATGCGCCGGTAGAGGTACTGAATCAGTCATACAGCACTTGCACATGGCAGGACGGGACCTTTGGCGCCGCCAGCGATCTGGCGAAGGGCTCCGTAGCCAATCCGCCAAACTGGGACAACATCACAAGACTGGGCATGGCGTGGGGCCTGCAGGGATTTCCCACAAGTGTGACCGTGAACGGCGACACGATTCCGAAGACGGCCTTCCAGCACATTGAGAACCATGATCACTCACGATTCATCTGTAACTTTGGCCTTGACCCGAACCACGGTGATGACCTGTTTGCTGAGGGAAATCGCGAACTGTGGTACAAGCTCCAGCCCTACATTATTGGGCAGGCGGCGTGCAAAGGCATACCTCTGCTCTGGCAGGGACAGGAGTTTGGAGAAGACCACAAAATTCCCACGGACGGCGTTGGCCGCGTGCTGCTCTTCCGCCCCGTTCGCTGGGACTACTTCTATGACGATCACGGCCAGTCGTTGATCAGGCTGTTCCGCAAGGTGCTGGCGCTACGCAACAAGAGCGAGCACTTCCGGTCAGGCGACCATTTTTTCTATAACGATTGGGACAAGTATCAGTCGAAAGGGCTCATGCTGTTTTCCCGCTCCAATGGAGACAGCTTTAGCCTGATCGCGCTGAATTTCTCTGACCAGTACCAGAACGTGCCTTTCTGGTTCCCCAAAGACGGAAATTATGTGGAAGAACTGCATGGCCAGGACAACAAAAACAACGTGAAGGCAGGTACGGAGCAAACGTTGGTTTTGCCCAGCAATTACGGGCGAATCTGGACATTATCCTGATCAAGAGAACGATCCATTGATCTTTATCTCTGACCGGCGAGGGGCTGCCGCAAGCAGCTCCGCCGGTTTTTTTACGCGACTTTATTTCTGCGGCTGCGCTGCTCACCGCGGCCCGAGCAGGCTTCTTCTTAGGGGCAAAGAAAGCGTCAATCTGTTCACGAACGGCCACAGGGCGTTCAAGATAGGTGAAATGTCCGCAGCCAAGCCCAGGCGAATGGGATTTTTGGTCAATGCTCCCCTAGCCCTTGATGTCTTGTTCGAAATCCTTCAACAGCATCACTTTGAATGACGCGTCCGACTTGGGGTCGCCTGGATTCTGAAGCCAGCCGGTGATGCAACTGTCGTGCGCGCAATCACAATTTTTGCCCTCAAGATTGCATCCGCTCCAGTGCCCTTTGTGAACCGGACACATCCTTTCACGAAGTGTCTCACCACCGTAGATAAGCCGGTCAAGCAGGCAGCTCTTGCCGATGGCCAGCCTGATGAAGGCCCAATGTTCCCTGAACTCTTTGCGCCAGTTCCGGCGAAGGTTGTAGTCGCTTTCCAACTCCTGCTGACAAACTTGCGCCCAGGTGTCCATCGCGCGGCAGAATTGGTCGATGCGAATGTATCCTTGTTTCCTCAGTTCCTGTTCGTCCATGAGTTCCACCTCTAGTGAATGATCTGTTTCGGTTTCGGAATCTACCGGGCATCCTTCTGTACTAGCGCGAGCGCGCATTGCTCAGCCATATACTGCCAAATTATAGGAACTTTCCGCTGCTGACTATTAATAAAAAAGCCACAAAAAGCTTCCTTTAAACTTCGCCCGACACAAATTCTTTAAGTCGTTGATGGTTAACAGTTGCCCAGAACACGCATATATGTCCGGTGAACACTTCTGCCGATCCTTGGGCTCTCGGGGTGATTAGTCGGCCGCATGGAAACTGACTCCTGGCGCCCGAAAGAAGGTCACGGCAAATCCGAGGGCAATCGATATACAATTTCTCCATGGTCACCGCTCCCATCGATACCGCTCCATACTCTGAGGCTGCGCGGCGCATGCTGCGGCCGGAAGATTGCGCGCTTGCCGTCATCGACATTCAGGAAAAGCTGCTGCCGCCCATCTTTGAAAAAGAACGGTTGGTTCGCAACGCGCAATTGCTCGTCCGTCTGGCGGACATCCTGTCTCTGCCCATCGTGGTGAGTACGCAGTATGAAAAAGGTTTGGGCAAGACCGTGGACGAGATCAGTTCGCTGCTGCCCGACATGAGGCCTGTCGACAAGCTCGAGTTCGGCTGCTTTGGCAATGGCGAATACTGCTCGCAAGTGGGCAAGCTGGGGAACCGCACCACGCTGCTACTGTGCGGCATGGAATCGCACATTTGCGTCACTCAGACCGCGATTGGGGCCTTAAACCAGGGCTTGAACGTTCATGTCGCAGCAGACGCGGTGAGTTCTCGCACTGAATTGAACTGGAAGCTGGGCCTGAACCGCATGCAGGCCGCCGGCGCGGTGCTGTCGTCGACAGAGATGATGATCTACGAATTGCTGGGCAAGTCCGGCACTCCCGCATTTAAAGAGATGCTGAAGCACTTAAAGTAAGGCTTTCAGTGCGCCGGATGGAACCCCTTCATTTCGGGCTGTTGGCTCGGAACATCCAACCCCTGCCACTCGCTCGATATCGAACATAAGTACGTCTTTAAACAGCTATACTCAAGTTTGCATATCTACCAGGATCGACAACATGATTTTCGAGATGAGGCGCAATGAGAGTGCATTTAGTGAATCCGAGCGATACTTCGTTCGGAACAGCAGTGATTACCCCCCGCTGGCTGTACGTCCTGGCAGCAGCTACCCCATCTTCTTACGGTGACCCGGTCATTTGCGACGAAACACTGGATCGGCTTGATCCTCTCACCATCGCCCCCGGCGACGTGGTTGGCATTGGCGTTCACACAGGAAACGCCTTGCGTGGCTATGAACTGGGGCGCATAGCCCGTGAGCGCGGCGCTACTGTTATCTTCGGGGGCATCCATCCCACGCTTTACTCAGAAGAGCCCTTTGAAAGAGGGGGCGCTCACGCGGTGGTAAAAGGCGATGGTGATCAGGCCTGGCCAAACGCTTTGAGGGACTCCGACAACGACGCTCTTAAAAAGATTTATGAAGGCGGAAGGGTCGGAGCCGAACAGTTCAAATCTGCCCGCTGGGACCTGCTGCCGCAGGGCCGTTACATGTGGGCCTCCGTGCAAACGGTGCGCGGCTGCCCCAAACATTGCTCCTTCTGCTCCGTCTGGCGCACGGATGGGCAAAAGCCCCGGCAGCGCGCCTCTGACACAGTGATTCAGGAAATCGTGGAGCTGCGCCGGCTGGGCTACCGTTACATCGCACTGGCCGATGACAATTTTTATCCGGTATCGCTTACGGATATCCGCCTGGCAGAACGGCAGAACAACCAACATCGTGTAGCTGAGCTCAAGGCAATCCGCAGTGAGCGGTTTGAGTTGATGTCACGGCTGGCCCAGCTACCCCAAGACATGGTCTTTTTTACTCAGATCACCATGGAAGCCGCCGAAGATCCGCAGTTTCTTGACGCGATGCACGCCGCCCATATCAAAGGCGCTCTGGTGGGCGTGGAGGCTGTGACTCCGGAAGGCCTTAAAGACGTGTACAAAGATTTTAACTTCTCCGGAGAAGAGTTGGTCCGACGGCTGCAAGAGTTCAAGAACCACAACATACATATTCTCGGCTCGTTCATTTTTGGACTTCCCTCTGACCGGCAGATCACATTTGAAGCCACTCTGAATCTGGCGCAACGTGCAGGCGTGACTTTTGCGCAATTTGTCATGCTCACGCCTTTTCCCGGAACGGTGGACTTTGAGAAATGGGAAAAAACGCAGCCAGACAGCGCGCGTGTGCTGGACATCCCTCTCAGCCGGTTCTGGCTAATTCCCTCCCAATTTCGCCCGAAAATGTTCATGGAGCATCCAGTGATGAGCTGCGATGAAATCCGCACGCGGACACAGGGCGTATGGGACAGGTTTTACAGCTTCCAATCCATCTGGAAGAGGTCCAGCTGTACGCCTAACTTCAAATCACGGCTGGCGTTCGTTTTTGTTTCCAAGCTGTACCGGCAGATGTATGCGGGAACGGGCATCTCAACGGACAGTGCGCGGCGCAACAGGTCAAGCTTCTGTGCCCGATTGCTAGCAAAACCTTGTCGCAGGCTTTTCAGTTCCAGGCCCATGCCGGAGTTACAGGTTCCACCGGCTGCGGTGTCACTGCCAAAAGTTGAGGCAATAGCGTAAGAGGCCTATCCCGCCTCTTCTTCACTCTCTTCGAGAGTCCTCTGGCCCATCACGCGCGTTTCTCCGCCGACTAGCTCCAGCCTGATGGGCGCTTCCCCGGAAAATTTTTCCACCAACTCCGCCAGCCTCTGCGAATGCGTGACCACCCAGAGCTGCGAATATTTCGCCGCGTTGACCAATTGCTTCGCTAACGGCTCCAGCAAGTCAGGATGCAAGCTCGTCTCCGGCTCGTTCAACGCCAGCAATGACGGCGGATGTGGACTTAACAGCGCGGCAAGCAGGCACAGATAACGCAGCGTGCCGTCAGAAAGTTCGCGCGCGCGCAACGGACGCCGCAGTCCCGGCATGCGCAGCAGCACGGCAAACATTCCATTGTCTTCATCGTGTTCGATCTCAAGTGATGCGCCGGGAAATGCCTGCCGGATTGCCTCATGCAAATCCTGCGACTGCCCAACTTCATTGATGGTCTGGAGCGCCGCAGCGAGATCGCGTCCGTCATGCGCCAGCACTGGCGTGCGCACGCCCACCTGAGGATGTCGCAGAGGAGATTCCGCGTCCGTGCGGAAGTGATGATAGAAGCGCCATCGGCTCATCTCCGTGCGCAGTGAAGAGAGTTCAGGATAAAGATGCGGCTCGCGCAGTTGCGAAAGCACTGACTCGGTAGGCAGCAGTTCTCCGGAATAGTCAGCCAGCCGCTCATCGTTATCCAGGATCCATGCGCCCTTGGGCGAGCGCTCAAAGAACGTGACTTTGAGTCCATGAGGCGCATCCATCCATACGCGCTCTTCCTTAACTTCCGGATCGAGTGAAAATGCCGACTTCTCTCCCGAACTCTGCTTGGGCAAGCCGCAGATCAGTTCGTAAGAAAACGTGTCTGTCTTGATGCCCAGAGACATGCGCACGCCTTCCATGCGGATAGTCCCCATAGAGCGGCTCTTGCGCGCACCGGCCCACAAGACCGAAGCCATGCCGCCTTCTTCAGCAATCACCTGGGCAAAGCCTCCCGCGGCCGCCTTGGCCAGCAGAAAAACGGAGTTATAAAGGTTGGTCTTGCCGGTAGCGTTGGCGCCGGTCAACACGTTGATCTGGCTCAGGTGCAGGCGCAGACTGCGTACAGAGCGGTATCCGGTTACATGAATTTCACGTATGGCCACGGATGCATATTAAATGAAATTCGCAAGCTGCAACCACATCAAATCCATTGGCAACACATTTAAGATCACTGCTATCGCCCTGCTTCGATCAAAGCATCTTCTCAGCTATTCTGAAATTGAAGCGCATCTAATTTAATGAAGGCTGATTTAACGGCATGGCCACATTCACCAGTGACGGCAAGCCAATCCGCATTGATCACTATCCGCCTAGCCGCGACGGCAGTAGTCCGGCAGTGATTCTCATTCATGGCTCTGGCGGGCCGCTGCATGGCCTTGATCCTTTTGCCAGCCAGGCAGCGATGTTCGGCGTGCACGTATTTGTGCTGCACTATTTTGAGCGCACCGGCCATAACTGGGTCGCGCCCAGCCAGATTGAGTCGCACTTTCTTGAGTGGCTTGAAACTGTTAAAGACGCCGTCAGCTTTGCTACCAGTCAAACCGGCGTAGACGCAAACAAAATCGGTCTGCTGGGCTTTTCACTGGGGGCGTTTCTCTCACTGGCACTGGCCACGCAGGACTCCCGGATCGCCGCCGTGGCAGAACTATTTGGCGGTCTGCCGGAGCCATTCACAAAGAATGCCGGCAATCTTCCGCCGGTGCTAATTCTCCACGGAGCCCAGGACACCACCGTGCCGATTGATCGCGCACATGAACTTGAGCGCATTCTGCAGCAGCATAAAATTCCCTATCAGATTAAAATCTATCCTGACCAGGGACATGTGTTCCGGGGCCTGGCACAACTGGACGCCATGGGGCGCGTAGCGCAATTCTTCAGGGACTACCTTCTTAAAGCTGCATAAAGCCATAATTCGGATAGTTTGGGATGCCTGAACAGCCCAATTCCCGTTTTCTGCATCTAACTATTCTGATCTCTTTGGAGAATCTATTCTGGATCGCTCGTCAGCGTCGGCTGTTCCCAGCCCAAAAAGCCACCGTGAGGAAGAGGCGCCGAACTTTGCACCTTCCAGCACCCCGGACGCTGCAACCGCTATGGAACGCACCATAAACCCGCAACTTGTAGGGACGTGGGAGTGGAACCCCGCGGATGAAACCAGCCATCTTTCCCCTGAACTTTATCGTATCTTCGGCACGGATGCCGCCGATCCTGCCCATGTACAGAAGTGGGCTTCGCGCGTCTATCCCGCCGACTGGCGAAAAGTGCAGCAAGGCATGAAAGAGGGCGCGGAAACGGGAAACATGGAATTTGAGTACCGCTATCAGAATCCTGAGACAGGATTACGGTGGCTGTACTGCAAAGGCGCGACGCTGCGCGATGGCTCGCGAATGTTTGGCGTGGTCATTGACGTCACGTCGGCCAAGCTGGCGGAGGACGCATCGCGGCGGAGCGAAGAACACTACCGTGCGATTGTTGAGACAACGCCGGAATGCGTGAAAGTTGTTGACCGCAACGGCACACTGCTGCACATGAACTCCGCTGGATTAAATATGGTGGGCGCGGAGAGCGCTGACGCCATCATAGGCAAGAACGTTTACAACCTGATAGCTCCTGGAGACCGGGAACGGTTTCGTGAGTTCAATGAAAGAATCTGCCGGGGCGAAAAAGGCTCGCTTGAATTTGACCTTGTGGGAATTCACGGTGTGCGGCGGCGCATGCAAACACACGCCGCTCCGCTCAAGAATGCCGACGGAAGCATCGTGCAGCTTGCCGTAGCGCGTGACATCACAAAGCGCGATGAAGCTGAGAAAGCACAGCGCCGTCTGGCGGCGATCATTGAATCTTCTGAGGACGCAATTGCCAGCAAGGACCTGAACGGAATCATCACCAGCTGGAACCGAAGCGCGGAGCGGCTGTTTGGATACACTGCGCAAGAAATCGTTGGCCAGCCTGTAACGCTGATCATCCCTCCTGAACTGCATGGTGACGAGCCCACGATCCTGGGAAAGATCAGGGCCGGTGAGCGCATTGAACATTTTCAGACCGTGCGCGTGCACAAGAACGGACAGCTGATCCATGTGTCCCTGACAGTTTCGCCCGTAAAGGACGACAAGGGAAAAATCGTCGGCGCGGCCAAGATTGTCCGGGACATTACACGGCACAAAAAGCTTGAAGAAGCCGCGCTTCGTCTGGCCGCAATCGTTGAATCTTCTGACGATGCTATTGCCAGCAAGGACCTGAACGGAATTATTACCAGCTGGAACCGCAGCGCTGAAAAATTGTTCGGTTACAAGGCTGAAGAAATTGTCGGAAAGCCGGTCACCACGATCATTCCTCCGGAATTGCATCACGACGAAATCATGATCCTGAGCAAAATACGCCGCGGTGAAAAAATCGACCACTTTGAGACCATACGTCTGCACAAGAACGGCGAGAGAATTGAAGTATCGCTGACTATCTCGCCCATAAAGGACGATAACGGGAACGTGGTTGGCGCCGCTAAGATCATTCGCAATATCACAGAGACCAATAAGATCGAGCGCGCGCTCCGGACCACGGAAAAACTTGCTGCCGCCGGACGTATGGCCGCAACCGTTGCCCATGAAATCAATAACCCCCTTGAAGCCGTAACGAACCTGGTTTACCTGGCTAAACGTGACCTCTCTAAGAGCGACCGCGTTGCGGGATACCTGGAGCTGGCCAGCCGCGAGCTTGATCGCGTGGCCCATATCACGCGCCAGACGCTTGGGTTTTATCGCGACACTTCTTCACCCGTAAAGCTCAACGTTACTGAAACGCTCGACGATCTGCTGCTGCTCTATGAAAAACGGTTTGAATCGCGGCACATCACGGTCATCAAGCAATATGACAAGGACCTTGAGATCACGGCGCTCGCCGGAGAAATCCGGCAGGCATTTTCAAACCTGATCACCAACGCCATCGATGCCATGCCTGAAGGCGGAAAGCTCGTCCTGCGCGTCTCAAAATCACATGCGTGGAGCGGCTCGCACCTTCACGGAGTTCGCATCACCGTTCTCGATACCGGCAGCGGCATCGAACCAAGGCACAGAAAAAACATCTTCCAGCCATTTTTCACCACAAAAGCGGACGTCGGCACCGGCCTTGGCTTGTGGATCACGCGCGGCATTGTTGAGAAGCATCGTGGCGGCATCCAGATGAAAAGCAGAACAGGAGAACAAAGCCACGGTACAACGTTCTCAATTTTTCTGCCCAGGGAATACGCGGCCGGCAACCCGGACACAAGCTCCACGGAAGGCCAACGCAACACGCTGATTTCCGCCGGAGGCCCCGCCTAGTGAAGATCATCGTCGTGGATGACGAGCCAATCATCGCAGATACTCTGGTCAACATTCTGGAAGGCGAAGGACACGACGCGCTGGCGGTTTCGCATGGAGAGTCGGCGGTCAAGTGGGCCAAGATGGTCCTGCCGGACGCCGTGATCAGCGACGTAATCATGCCCGGCATGGACGGAATTGAGACCGCCAAAGCCATCATGCAATTGCTCCCCAACTGCCGCATCATTCTCTTCTCCGGACAGGCAGCCAGCGTTGATCTGCTGGCCAAAGCCCGTGCTGAAGGCTATGTGTTTGAAGTGCTGCCCAAACCCATCAACCCTGAAAAGCTGCTGGAAAAACTGAAGAACTAGCTTGGCCCTCTGCTTCGCTCCCCTTCTTCTAACCTTCCCGATGTTGGCTGTTCTCCGTGTCTCAGCGTCTCCGTGGTAGGTTTTTGCCTTTCCGATCACGGCGATTTTTGGCAATCATGGCGATTCTTGGCAATCTGTGGCACAGGCACTCTTGCCTGTGTCCGATTTTTTGCTGTTCTCCGCGCCTCTGCGCCTCCGCGGTGATGTTTTGCCTTTCCGATCACGGCGATGTCGTGCGATTTCGGCGATCACATGAAGCCGCGCGGCGCAACTTCGCCGCGCCTCAAACTGTCATCCTGAAAGAGCGGCCGCTTTTGCCGCGAATGAAGGATCTAAATTGGCGAAGCCCACTTTGCAGCCCTCTGCTTATGTACCCTCAGCCAGACACCCACCCCCCATAGGCGTTTTGTTGAAAACAAACGTCAAAGTGCAATTCGACCGAGCGGTGACCGAGCGGTCGAAGCCCTTTTTCTGTTGTTTTTGCCAGTCTAGTCGGTGTCATTTTGCTGGTCTTTTTGCCCTTGTAACCCTCTGCCTGCTGTCCGGTCGGCAGTGGGTCGCAGTTCTGAGGTTGCTTCGGCTGATTGCTGAGTGCTGACTGCGTGTTTTCAAAGAGCCTCTTGAAGACCTCGCGCCCTGAGGCGTTACCGAAGTATAGAGGTTTGTAAGACACGAATCAATTACGAATCAGGACATGCCCATTAACAGAGACGTCCTTTGAAAAATATTGCATCTTCAAAGCGCTAGCACTTCTAAGTCTTCCGCGATTATTGCAGAAAAACAATATTTTGATGTTAGGATGGGCCAAACTGTTCAGTTAACGAGAAGGGCAGCGATCGGAGGCTGCGCGCCACCATAATGAAAGTTTCGAGCCCCGGACCATTTCTCAGGTGGGCCGGAAGTAAAAGAAAGCTATTCCCAAAGTTGGTACCATATTGGGATGCCGGATACACAAGATATGTTGAACCCTTTATGGGTTCGGCTAGCCTGTTTTTCTCTCTCCGTCCTGAAAACGCTCTGTTGAGTGACATTAATCCCGACCTAGTTTCCACTTTCACTACTGTAAAGAATTGTCCCGCTGCACTATCTGCCGCCGTTAATGCCTTGCGAAAAGGTAGCGCGAGCTATTACAGAATCCGCAAAGCAGAAACCAAGGGCATGGACGAAATTCAAAAGGCGGCAAGATTCATATTCTTAAACCGTTTCTGCTTTAATGGGCTTTATAGAACGAATGCGATGGGACGTTTTAACGTCCCATTTTCCTCCGCTGGAACGGGGAATCTCCCAACCCTCGAAGAGCTTTTGCTAGCATCAGATCTGCTTAAACGTGCCACCATTTTGTGTGATGATTTCGCTGTCGCAATCAACCAGGTTCGCCGAGGGGATTTCGTTTATCTGGATCCCCCCTACGCCGTAACAAATCGGCGCGTTTTCAGACAATATGGCCCGAGTTCCTTCGGAATCAGCGATCTAATCCGCCTCTCGCAAGGCCTAAACGCCATTGACGCCTGCGGAGCTGCTTTTGTGTTGAGTTATGCACATTGCTCTGAGGCTCTGCAATATTTGAAGGGATGGAATGTTCGCAAGGTCATGACGCAGAGAAATATATCTGGCTTTGCAAAGCACCGCCGCAAGGCGGCAGAGTTGATAGTTACTAACATTAACACGGCGGAATAAGATCCTCTTTTGTACTAAGAACAAGAGCTTTTCCGCTATGACTTCTGGCTTTCTGGAGCAAGATTTGTTTCCAATTACTCTAGCCGTAATGAGTGATCTGCATGTTGGGATAGGCGCTCGATCGAAAGACCTGTGCCCAGATCACATCGCCACGAATGCAGTTGAAAGTGGATATAAGGGAGCTTTCTTAGAATTTTTGAGGAAGCGCTCAATTCGGGCGGACTATCTAGTTCTGCCGGGTGACGTCAGCCATTTAGCTCAACCCGCAGAGTTTGAACTCGCATCAAAATTCGTTCTCGAAGTCGTGAAGCGCCTACAAGTGGGAAAGGAAAACATCATTTTCGTTCCAGGGAATCACGATGTGGATTGGACCGTTTTGAAAAGCCCAGATCCAACGGGCTTTCGGCGCCGGCAACGCTATGCTCCTTTGGAATCAAAAGACTGGATCTTTAGGAAGATCATGAAAAGAGCCAGTCATGGTGTGCTCTCTCCTCCGCACTTCTGCGTTTGGCGCTTTAAAAATGTTTTTGCAGTTGGCTATAACTCGTCGTGGGAAGATGACCCTACTGTGGCGATCCATCATGGCGGCATCAGTGACAAACATTTGGCGGAACTCGATCAGCATCTGGCATCAGATCCTCCCGACCCCTTACAGGTCAAGATTTTTCTTGTTCACCACCATCCGCTACAATACAGCGATCCCATCGAGGCAAATCCTGATTTCAGCATAATGACAAATGCAGGGCGACTACTTGATCTGCTCCGTCGTCATAATTTTGATCTGCTAATTCACGGACACAAGCACCTGCCAAATTTTGAAACTCACATCGTCAGCTCCAGCTCTCCACTGGCAGTGCTATGTTCTGGTAGCTTTTCCGTGCAGCTAGATACGCGATGGGCGGGGTCCGTGAGCAACCAGTTTCACCTCATCCATATCGATGGCCGGGACGCAGATATTGGTAGCATTTTCGGAAGGGTTGAAAGCTGGACGTACGTGTGCGGGCCCGGATGGGTACCAAGCAAGAAACCACATCACGGCATCAGACACAACGAGTTGTTCGGAGCATATCTTCTCCCCGCAAACCTCAAGAGAATCATGCGTTCGGTTCTCGAGGTCAAGCTCAAAGAAAAAGACTACGTGGAATGGTCAGAGGTGATAGAGGCGGCACCCAATCTAAAGTATCTCCCCGACGAGCGGGCTGTGCAGGTTGTAGATAGCCTTGCAATGGAGCTTAAGTTCAAGCGGAGGGGGGAATCGGTAGACGAAATGATTCTCCTCGTCAAGAAATGAAGGCGCCAATGACGAATAAGAAACGGCAGAACTTATTTGAGATCGACAATGCTCGCAATCTCACCCGTGAAGAACTAGTTGCAACATTTCTTCCAACCAAAGCCTTTTGGCGGCTACTTTCGGCAAAACACCATATCGTCTTAGGATCTCGAGGGTCAGGCAAGACTGCGTTGGCTAAAATGCTTTCTCATGACCACTTGTCGAAGCTCAATGTAAAAGGGGCGCGAGAAATAATCCACGAGAAGACATTCATCGGAGTGTATGTACCTACGGAGCTTGAGTGGGTTTCCGGTTTAAAAAACAAGCCATGGTTGACAGAGCGAGAGAAAGAAGAGTTTTTTCAATGGCGTCTAAACCTCTCTACTTGTTTAGCACTCTTAGCAACCCTCAAGAGCTGCCTGGAAATCTACTTTCCCGACAAAGGGCGCAGGGCATCTCTTGAGGCTGAACTGGCGACCGAAATAGCAACCGCTTGGTCAGGGCAGGCTTTAACGCTAGATACGCTGCGGGGAGTCGAAAGGTTCTTGCAGCAGACAGAACATGCGAAGCAACTTCAGTTAGCCCGAACGCGCGCCCATGGGAAACTTTCTGACGGTGAAATGCCAGTGGGAATTCCGTTCATGACCGATCTATTTGGGCCACTCAGGAGGGGGCTTACTCTTGCGTCCGAGGCATTACGCTTGCCCGACCACAGTTGTTGGTTTCTTTGCATTGACGAAGCAGAATTTCTTGAGGAGATGCACCATAGGATATTGAACTCACACTTGCGTGCGTTCTCTAAGAACCTCTGCTTCAAGATTACGACCATGCCCTACCATCACTATACTCTGGCAACGAATACAAATGTTCCACTCGATGTTGGTCACGATTTTGAGTATGTATACATTGATCAAGACCCGGTGATTTGGGCTGGAGCTAGAGGGACGGAAGGTAAGCGATTTGCGGATACCATTTTCGAAAAACGTGCTGAAATTTCGGGGTTTAAGGGAAAGGGCCTCACCTTGGGAGCGTTACTTGGGCATTCAATTTTGCTGGAGCCCAAGTTCGGAGAATGGAGCCCCCAATCATCTAACATGCAACTATTACGAAAATATGCAAATGCAGAGACTCAGTCGCGAGCCGAAAGGTTATGCAACTCCCCAGCCGACTTTATGGACCAAATAGGAAGAAAGATTATTCCGGCATTGCTCCTTAGGGATGCTGTAGAAAACCAAAAAGGTCGCGGTGAACTTGAAGTTTATTCTGGTGAAATGATGCTTATTCGGTGTGGAGACGCAAATCCGCGCCGCCTAATCCGAATTTTCAACAAATTTCGCCTCGAAACGCGTTGGAAGCGGGGATGGCCTAGGCGGCGAGTGACGACTATAAGACCAAGAGAGCAGACCAGAATTCTTAAGGCGTTTTCAGCCAGCACGCTGAACCCGGTAGAGAGTGAAGAAGTCGTGGGACCGGCTCTTTATCGCTTGTTACAGCAAATTGGTTCGTATATGCATTACGCTCTCCACGATATACCTCTTTCAAGCGATCAGACCTCATCCATTACTGTCGATCTCCGTACTTCGGAATACGCGCCACTTATCCGAAAGGCAGTTGCGTTGGGCTTGCTGTTTCCAAACATCAATGCCAGAAACCCAGATCAGATGCCGGAAGGTGAGAGCAAGTTTCACCTTGCATATGTCCTCGCGCCGCACTTTGACATACTCCCTCGCCGCGGAAAAGCCGTTAGCCTGTCAACTGTAGTCAGGGAGCACCAAGATACTCCGCGGGGACGCGGTCAACAGGAAACGCTCAACTTGTTCAAGTAGGGAGTTCGAAAGATGATCCTATATCGCGTCTGCGACTTACAAACAGACGAAGTCTTGCGGTGTGACTACGATTTAGTGCTATTTTCAAGTGGCTACGAAGAACGATGTACTCATATACCGAGGGCCCTCGAGAAAGTCCGCGCCAAGAAGGTTGTGGTTTTGGGCTTTAAAGAAGTCGAACAAGACCCGCAACGGCAAAAGAATGACGAATATTTCTCGGAGAGATGGGGAAAACCACGTTTGATACGAGCTGATGACGATGGAATCGTCTATTCGCTGCTCCGTGAAGAAATTAACCCTCTCGGTTCGAACACCCGAATATTGATTGATTACTCATCAATGTCAAGACTGTGGTACACAGCAGTGCTGAATTGGGTGCGCTTTTTTCCTGGGCCCGGGAGCATAGACGTGGATCTACTTTATGCTGTCGGTCATCACAAGGCTGAAGCACCTCCTGTGGTCATTAAAGAAATTCTCAGCCTACCGGGCTGCGAAGGGTTGCCCCTTCCACTTTCGAAATCGGTTGCGGTATTCGGTCTCGGCTTCGAAGGGTCCGCCGCTCTCTGCGTTTTGGATCGTCTCGAACCAGATGTGTTGCTCTGTTACCTCGCAGATCCTGCTGCTTTTCCGGATTATCCAGATCGAACTCGTAATGCGAATAAGGAAGTTATAGCTTTAGCTGACGCATGCCTGAAGCTTCCTCTTTTTAGTGTAGAGCGCTGTTTTGGAAATCTGGCTGAACTGGTTTCTTGGCATAAATCTGAAGCGAAAACGAATATTACTCTTGTGCCAATGGGGCCCAAACCCCATGTCTTAGCGGCACTTTTGGTTGCGATGCGCTTCGAAGAGGTCAGCTGCCTACGGGTTGGCTACTTACGACATAAACCTGAGCAAGTGGGCACAACAGGCGACATCGTAACAACAAGGGTAGAGTTCAAGGCCTAGCTGAAATTGGTCATCTTTAAACTCTGCAGCCGTGAAACCTCCCTTTTGATCTTTTCCTCACGGTCAGGTCATCGGCAGCCCCTCCCCCATTTGACCCCTACCGCAACGTCTCATAAACTGATTGTTTGGGGTACGTGCCGGAAATCCCCCATTTTTTCGTGTCTTTACAGCATCAGCAGCACGTCGGCACCGATAAGGAAATCACTTGGATAACGCAGCAGAACGCAACGCACTCGAGAATCCTGAGAACCCTTCCTCCGGGCAGCAGCCGGAAACGGCCCAAACCACTGGAGCGCAGGCAGTTGAAGGCCAGCATGAGCACGATCACGGCGAGCCCGGCCACACGCATCCTCAAGGGCCTCCGCCTATGGATCCGGCCTGCAAGCGCGAAATCGAGGTAGAAATCCCCGCCGATGTGGTGGCCAAGCACCAGGAGACGCTGGTGCAGCAGTATTCCAAGCAGGCCCGCATCCCAGGCTTCCGCAAGGGCAAAGTCCCGGCCAGCATGGTGCGGAACCGCTTTTCCAGTGAAATCACCAGTGACGTGGTGGAGCACCTGGTGCCGCAATATTTCCGTGAAGCCGTGGTCAAGGGCGGGTTCCGGCCTGTCTCTCAACCTCATATATATGGACTGGAATTTACGCCGGGCGAGCCCATCAAATTCAAGGCCGCGTTTGAGGTGCTGCCGGAATTTGAACTGGGCGACTACAAAGCCATCAAGGTTGAAAAGCCGGACGTGACTGTGACCGACGAACAGATTGATCACGAGATAAAGCTGTTGCAGGAAAAGCAGGCCAGCTTTGATCCCGTTGACGAAGAGTGTGGCGCGGAAAATGGCGAGTTCGTTCAGGTGTCATTCGAGGCGCGCCCTAAAAATCTTGCCGACGACGAACCCGAGGCCGAGGCTACTGAAAGCAAAGACGCTGAAGCAAAAGACGCAGCCGTCGAAAGCCCCGACCAGAAAGAAGCTCCCGCCCAGCCCGTGCAGATGGAAGAAGTTCTTGTCGAAATCGGCGGAGCCAATACCATCCCGGAATTTACCAAGAATCTGGCGGGCGCCAAGGCCGGTGAAGAGCGCAGCTTTGAAGTGTCTTACCCAGAAGATTTTTATGACAAGCGTCTAGCCGGAATGGTTTTTGATTACAAGGTAAAGGTTAACGCCATCAAGAAGAAAGCGCTGCCGGAGCTGAACGACGATTTTGCCAAAGAACTCAGCCCTGATTTCCAGAACCTTGGCGACCTGAAACAGCGCTTCAGGGAAAACATGGAAGCCGAGCTGAAGCACAAGACTGAGCATGAAGCCAAAGACAAGTTGATTGAAGAGCTTCTTGCGAAGCATGACTTCCCTGTTCCACGGTCGATGGTGGAGCACCAGATTGATCTTCGCCTGGAGCGCGGATTGCGGGCGCTGGCGGCGCAGGGCATGAAGACGGAAGATATGCGTCGCATGGACTTTGGCCGGCTGCGCGCCGGACAGGAAGAATTCGCCACTAAAGAAGTGAAATCAAGCGTGCTGCTGGCCAAGATCGCCATCAAGGAAAATATCCAGGTGAGCGATGAAGAGCTGAATAACGAAATCGAGGCCATGGCGGCGCAGATGCAGCAGCCGGTCGAGGAAGTAAGGAAGCGTCTATCGGAAGATAATGCCGTGGAACGCTTACGTGACCGCATGCGAAGCGAAAAAGCGTTAAACTTGCTGTATTCGAACTCAAATTAGTTTTTGCCGGGCAAGCCCGGTTTTGTGACGGAAGGATAAAGCAATCTTATGGCACTCGTACCGATGGTAGTAGAGCAGACCAGCCGCGGAGAACGCGCTTATGACATTTATTCGCGGCTGCTGCGCGACAACATCATTTTTATTGGCACGCCGATTGATGACACGATCGCCAACCTGGTGATCGCCCAACTGCTGTTTCTTGAGGCGGAAGACCCGGAAAAGGACATCCAGCTTTACATCAACTCCCCCGGCGGATCGATCACAGCCGGAATGGCGATTTATGACACCATGCAGTTCGTCCGTCCGGATGTGATGACGATTTGCTGCGGGCAGGCGGCCAGCATGGCGGCCTTGTTACTTTGTGCCGGTGCCGCGGGTAAGCGTTTCGCCCTACCCACTTCTAGGATTCTTATTCATCAACCCTTGATGTCTGGCCTTAGCGGCCAGGCCACGGATATTGATATACATGCTAGAGAGATTCTGCGGATGCGCGAAATCACTAGCCAGCTCATTGCCAAGCACTCCGGCCAGAAGCTGGAAAAAGTGGAAAAAGACGTTGAGCGTGACTTTATAATGAATGCACAGCAATCCAAAGAATACGGAATCATTGACGACATTATTTATAAGCATAAGTGATGTCAAAGTAGTGAGGTCAGATGGGCCGCTGGCCAGATACAAGGCCCGACTGAACCAAGGAGCAAGTTTGTGAAACCGAGGACGCCCGAAGAAACTCTTCGTTGCTCGTTCTGCCATAAATCGCAGGACGCCGTTGCCAAGCTCATCTCGTCACCCAGCGACTATCCCCGGGCTTACATCTGTGATGAGTGCGTTGCCGTCTGCAACTCCATTCTGGAAGATGACCGCACGGAATCGCACGCCGCAGCCGCTCCCAACCATCTGCCTAAGCCGCAAGAGGTCAAAACGTTCCTCGATGAATACGTCATCGGGCAGGAACAGACCAAGAAAAAGCTTTCCGTCGCCGTTTACAACCACTACAAGCGGATCCACATGAACCGCACCAAGTCCGGCGAAGTGGAACTGACCAAGTCCAACATCATGCTGATCGGCCCCACTGGCACCGGCAAAACGCTGCTGGCCCAGACTTTGGCCCGCATGCTCGATGTGCCTTTTGCCATCGTGGACGCCACCACGCTCACTGAAGCTGGTTATGTGGGTGAGGACGTAGAAAATATTGTTTTGAAACTGTTGCAGGCCGCTGATGGCGATGTAGGCCGCGCGCAGACCGGCATCATCTATATCGACGAAATCGACAAGATCGGGCGCAAGGATGAAAATCCTTCCATCACGCGCGACGTAAGCGGTGAAGGCGTGCAGCAGGCGCTGCTCAAGATCCTTGAAGGCACCGTGGCCAACGTTCCTCCGCAAGGCGGACGCAAGCATCCGCACCAGGAATTTACCCCGGTCGACACCACCAACATTCTCTTTATCTGCGGCGGAGCGTTCGTTGGGCTGGAAAAAATCGTGGCCCGGCGCATCGGCAAAAAGTCCATGGGCTTCCGCACCAGTGAGCAGAAAGAAAAAGAGTTTACTGAAGCCAGCAAGCGTGACACTGAATTGCTGCAAAAAGCTGAGCCACAGGACCTCGTCCGCTTTGGCCTGATTCCAGAATTCGTCGGCCGCCTGCCTGTCGTCGGCATCTTGAATGATCTCGACGAAGCCGCGCTGATTGAAATCCTTACCCGCCCGCGCAACGCCATTGTGAAGCAGTACCAGCGCATGTTTGAGTTTGAGAACGTGAAACTCAAATTCTCTGACGGATCGCTCGCCGCCATCGCACGTGAAGCCATGGCGCGCAAAGTTGGCGCTCGCGGGCTGCGCATGATCCTGGAAGAGTTGATGCTTGACCTGATGTATCACCTGCCCAGCCAGAAACGCGTGAAAGAATTTGAAGTTACAAAAGAAATGGTGGAGCGCCGCGACGTTTCTCTGCCGGCTATGGAAAAAGCCGGCTAGCCTACCTGATCCTTTTTCGTACACCGCCTGCCCTTCGGCAGGCGGTTTTGTTTGTTGCAGCCGCCACGATGAGAGCAACGCCAGACAACAGGCACTCTGTTGCCGTAACAGAAGGTCGCAGAATTGAATTTCAATTCGGGAATCCAGCTCGCAATGCAATCTGCGGCGGGGCTGGCAAAGCTCGGAAAAATTGCATCATATTGGTATCGCCGCTGCTGAAGAACAACTTGAGGGGAAGTTTTTTTCAGCGTAGCAAACGTACTTGTTTTGGTCCTGACTAGAGTGGCGATTGTCTTCATTTCGCCCTGAAGATAACTCTTGAAAAATTTCAGCTCCGTTCAAGCTCTTTGAACGGAAATGCTTGGGGGAATATTTGAAAAGTGTCTTTTGAATATCTGCGCGATCTTCAGAAACAGAGCGGCCTGACGGTGCGTGAAGTATCGCGCCGCAGTCGTGTTCTGGCGGACGCGCTTCATCAGCCGCGGCTGGCCTTTCAGCATCAGGCGATGTCCGGATGGCTCAATGGAAAAAGAAAACCGACCTCCGACCATAGAAGAGCGCTTGCACTGATATTCCAGGTGTCGCTGGAAGAGTTAAGCCGCGGCCTGGATGGGCCGCTCGATCCCAACAGCGCGGGCGCGGTGCTGAAGCCCGTGATTGTTCACGTCCGCGGCAACAAGCAGTTGTTCCGGCATCAAGCCTCGCTGCCCAGTTCCCTGGACCTCACTCGTCCTGCTGTTTATCGGCGATGGACGGACCTGTTCCAGCCCTGGCCGGCAGCGCTCATCAGGCATTTTCGCGAGATCAACCATGATCTGTTCGGATGGATACCAGACAACAGCGCCGGCCCCCTGATTGCCCATCCCCGCTCACTTGTGCTGGTGAATACCAGCACTGCTCGTCTTGAAGAAGCGGAAGCCGTCCAGAAGCGGATCTGGTTTATTTATGTTCCTGGTGGAAACCTGGACGTGGGAATCGCTCATCGCGAGGGGCGCTCGCTGGTGCTCTCCAAGTTCCGCTCTCGCGGGTCGATATCGTGGGCCATGTAACAGGAAAAATAATGTTCCATCTTGACGTGCTGTGATTCCGGCGGCAGCGTAGCTAAAAAGAGGAGCCGGGAACGCCGGCTCCATCTGTGTTTGGTTATTCCTCTTCCAGCTTGCTGAAAAGGCCAATCTTGGCATGGCCAGGAATATCAACGTCAATGACGTCGCTTCCTTTGATCTGGATCAGCTTGCTTGCATTGCCGATGAAATGCAGTTGCGGTTTTTGATATTGCATGGTTGTCCCTTTCTCCGCCAATTCTCGAAACCGTTGTTTCGACCGTCTGGCGGCACGGAAACTCACGATGCGACAGAGAGAATATTCGGGTTGCTCCTGTTGATCGCGCCCCCGAGTTCTCAGCCGTCGTTCCGCGGTGTTTGGTTATTCCTCTTCCAGCTTGCTGGAAAGGAAAATGTGGGCCATGCCGCCAACATCAACATCAAGGACGTCGTGTCCCTTGTTCTGGATCAGCTTGCTGGCATCGCCTACAAAGTGCAGTTGAGGCTTTTCGTATTTCATGGTTGTGCCTTTCTCCGCCAATTCTCGAAAAAACGTTCTTTCGACCGTCTGGCGGCACGGTAAACTCATGATGCGTAAGTGAGAGAATATTCAGGCTGCTCCTGGTGAACGTTTTCCAGGCTCCTGAGCCATCGTTCCGCGGAAAGAATCCGCACGACGTAGCTGCCGGGCGGGTCGATGCCCAGCATCAATTTCGTCAAGTGGTCGTGCAATATCCGCGGATCGGCAAAACCTCTCCGGCAAAGCTGCCATTGGCGCAGATCATCCATGAGATCCCAATCCTTCTGCAAAGCCCTGGAAAATGCTTCATTGATAGCGCCTTTGCTTTTCCGCTTAAGAACTCGCGAGGGCAGCAGGCCAGACATGGCCCGCCTCATGAGAGATCGTCCTTCGCCATTGCGCAAGAATTGGTCAGGAGGCATAGCCAGGCAAAATTCCACCAGCGGCCTGTATAGATAAGGATGAGAAACATAAACATCGCGGTATTCACTGGTGTAGCCGGCGGAAGTCATGTTGAAGAGCGACCGCAACTCGCGCAATTGAATGCGTACGATGGGCAGCGCCTGGCCCCGGGTTTCCGATGAAACCATATGGTCGGCATACGCTTTTTTGTGCCGCTCCGGAAGCCAGTCCGGCAGCCGGGGAATTTCCTGCCTAGGAGTCCTGGAGCGGGCGGCCGCAACAGCCCGAGGCAGGGCCTGTCCGTAAAGCAGCTGCATATAAGGAACGCCCATGGTGCGGCTCCAGGCCCGGCAGGAACGATGCATCCGCAGGAATTGGCCCTGGTATAGGTGATCGGCGATCAGCGGAGCGGCATCCACGGCGCTCCAGAAAAGATGGTCCCCTCCTGCGCCCGTAAGCAACACACGCGCGCGCCGGGCCTTCATGGCGGATGTGTAAGCCCGAAATCTGCCGTCTGCGCAGTGCAGAGGATTGGGCATGCCGGTGAAATTGATTTCGCGCAGGCCGGAAGAAATCTGCTGTTGCTTTTCCGATATGCGCACGGTCTGGATGCCGCGCTGTTCTTCCACAGCTTTTATGAAATATTGTTCGTCACAGCTTTCCGATTCTTCGAAAACACAGGAAAGGGTTTGCAGGCGTTCAGGCGCCCTGTTCTGCTGGGCGAGCACATGGTCTGCGATGACAACCACGGAAGAAGAGTCCAGACCGCCGCTGAGCTCTGCAAAAACAGTGTGTTTGGAGCGCAATTTGGCCCGCACTGCTTCCATCAGTATCGCCCGGCAATGTTCCTCGTATTCGCGATCTGATTTGTAGCGCAGAGGACGTATGGCTGCAGGGTCCCAGAGCTGTAGCGGAGGTGCGAAGCACTGGCTCTCAAAACGCAGCATCGTATTCGGCGGGACGACATGAATGCTCGCCAGAGGACTGTGGCGCGAGTCTGGCTGTGAGACCAGATGTTCGACCATATAGTTTTCGTTGATTTCGAGCTCTGCTCCGCTGATCCGGACAAGATGGGCAAAGTCGCTCGCCCACAACAAAGACTTTCCGGCAAAAGCGTAAAACAACGGACGTGTGCCGCAAGCCGAACGGACAAACCATAGCGCGCGGTTTTTTCCGCACCAAAGCGCCAGGGCGAATTCTCCGATCAGGCGGGAAAAGATTGCCACGCCGAAGCGCTCATAGCCGTGCGCCACAATGACAGGATCGGGCACGTGCGTCAGATGTGCGGCTCCGCTGAGGGCCGCGATTTCCTCGCGATTATCGAGGCGTCCGTCCCATGTGAGCGCCAGTTCACCCAAGCGCCATGGCTGTATCTCATGCTCTTCTTCTGTGGTGATCTGGTCGCCGCGGTAAATCATCAACAACGGCCCTTCCGCAGCTTCGCCGGCGGTTTCAGCCTTCCAGCGGCTGTAGCTGCCCAGCATCCGCGTCAAGTCTGCTTGCGCGACGGGCCGTCCGTCCGTATTCAACATTCCCAGTTGCAGCTTCATGTAATCCCCCACCAGGATCAAAAGATCAATAGGCCGTTAACATCCGGTAAAATTTGCGGACATTCGGAAAGTCATTCACCACAGAACCTTCCGCTTCCACCCAGGCATGGGCCAGAAATGGCATGGGACGCACTCCCACCACCAGGTGCGCGGGAATGCCATAGCTCCGCAGAATGCAGGTGGTCACCGCCGAGCGCTGCAGGCACAATGCTTTCTTGGGATACCACACGCACGCCTTCTCCACCGCGGAGCATATCTCGCCGATGAGCGTGGATTGGTCCCGCCTTTCCTTGGGCCGGACCGGCCATGCCTTCACAGAGCGGCACAGGAATTCAAGTGAAAGCGCGGAAAGAATGCAGTCGAAGAAAGTCAGTCCTATGATCGCGAACAGGATGGTGGAACGCTTGGGCGCAGGCCGCGCGGTGGTGTCCCGATGGCCGTACCATGGATATGTGGGGCCGGTTTGCGCAGTCGCTCCCCGCGACGGCTCTTCAATAAGAAGAACGTCCGATGTCGATAATCCTAGCTTCGCGGCCGTGGCTACAAGACTACGCACGTCATCGATTATCTGCCGCGCCTCCACTCCGTACTTCCCCGCAAGCTGCTCAGCCACTTCCGACTCAGAGCGTCCCGCATGGAGCGATTGCCACATCTCCACGCCGGTGGCGTTCAACTTGAGCAGGCGGTCCTTCTCCGGATCAAAGAGAACACCGCCATCGGGAGACACCGTGAGATAAAGCCGGGGCTGCGTTGCGGCCGATTGAGAGAAAAACGGCATGAATAAGTCTCTCCTGCTGACAAAAGCACCTTATAAGCAAATACTTTTCCCCAATAAAAAAGGTGCGCCGTTGGCAACAGGCAGTTGCCGTTTTCGTCCGTTTTGCTTTGCTTCAGGAGCAGCCCTGAAGTAGGCGGTGCAATGTACAGCTTGCGTTGGCTAAGAGTTTTCTCAGAAAAATCGGGTGAGTGGCCACATTCAGTTGCCACTCATGGGTGCGTTCCGGGTAGTCTGCACTGCTGGCCGGGCTCACCCAGAACTAGAAGCTGGAAACTTATATTCCCCACGCTCGGCGGACTAGCGCGGAAAGTCAGGCCGGCGAGCGCCACTGCGCTTTAGCGCCGTTGTCTGGAAGTAATCAGAAATTCGTGCCACCTGCCGCAAGGGGAGCGGCTTTGTCCTTCCCTGCTCTAGAGAAAGCCGGCTAACAAGTCAAAATATCCCAATCGTCAAAGCCCCTCCTCCCGGTTTCGAGCCGTGACCAACATCACATCTTCTATGTGTCATCGTCTCTGATACTTAATCGTGGGCAATTCTGCCTATAAGAAAAGCTAATGCTCCAAAAGCAGAGCTGTCGCATAGCGCCCAAGGCCTGAGTTTTAAGGGAGTCCACATTGCCAATGCGGGAAAACTGGCCAAACCGTATTTCTCTGGTCGCTGGAGCGCTTTCCGCCAGCCTGGGCGCGGCTGTTCTGGCGGGATGGCAGCTGGGCTATCTTCCATTGATTCAGGTGTTTCCGGCGGGGGCCGCACCCATGCAGCGGATGACGGCGCTCGGCTTCCTGCTGAGCGGCCTGGCGCTCATATTTGCCGGCCGCAACCGCCTGCGGGCTTCAGCCTTCCTGCAGTTCACCGTCCTCGTCGTGTCCGTCATGGTCATTCTGGAATATGTTCTCGGGATCAATCTTGGGATCGACGAATTGCTGGGTCCGGGATACGTCGTTACACACACCTCGCATCGCGGACGAATGTCGCCTGTAAGCGCGCTGTGCTTTGTCGGCGTCAGCGTGGCAATACTCACCATGTGGAGCAGCGCATTCTCGCGGCGGACATCGGCGTTGCGCGGGATCATTGGGTGCGTGCTTGTGGTGATTGGCTGCGTGAGCGTGATGGGCTTTTTCATCGGGCACACTGAAGCCTACGGCTGGGGACATTTCACCCGCGTGGCGCCTCACACCGCGGCAGGCTTCCTACTGCTGGGTCTTGGGCTTGTTGCTTTGTCATGGCAGCAGAAGTCCAGACCTGGGCTGCCGGAATGGGTCCCGGTCAGCGCCGCTTTTGCCGT
Source organism: Terriglobia bacterium (assembly GCA_020072645.1). Lineage (NCBI taxonomy): Bacteria > Pseudomonadati > Acidobacteriota > Terriglobia > Terriglobia bacterium. Next base: position 37,986 of record JAIQGK010000006.1, on the reverse strand, counting down.
GGCTGCGGGAGTGCTGGGGCTGTGGCAGGCGCTGGTCTTGCATGAAGAAAGCAAGTTTGCCCTGCTCACCCAGGTGCTTCTGGTCGGCGGTTTTGTCGTCGCCATGCTTTTGGGCATCACGATCCGGCTTGCGCTGCAGGCGCGTGAGCGCAATCGCGATCTCCTCGTCTATCGCATGGCTTTTGAGAACAGCTTTGACGGCCTGTTGCTGACCCGTCTCGATGGTTCCATCCAGACGGCCAACCCAAGCGCCTGTGCCATCCTTGGCCGCACCGCGGAAGAAATCCGGCAGGCAGGTCGCGCCGGCATTATGGACGCCGACGACCCGCATTTACAACAGATCATCCAGGATCGCGCCCGCACCGGGCAGGGCCACGGCGAACTCAGGGCCAAACGCAAGGACGGCAGCCTCTTCCCAGTAGAAATTTCTTCCGTCGTTTTTAAAGACACCAGCGGCGACCTGAGGACCACTCTGGCCTTGCGCGATATCACGGAGCGCAAGCAGGCAGAACAACAACTGAAAGAACAGGCCATTCTGCTGGAACGCGCCCACGATGCCATCATCGTGCGCGACCAGCAGGCGCATGTCGCTTTCTGGAACAAGGGCGCGGTCGACATGTATGGATGGTCGGCGGAAGAAGCGCTGGGACGCATCACCCATGAACTTTTGAAAACGCAGTTTCCCATTCCTCTGCAGGAAATCGAAAACATAGTTGCAACCCACGGACAATGGGAAGGAGAACTGACGCACATCACCCGCGATGGCAAAATAATTGTGGTCGCCAGCCGCTGGTCGCTGATGCAGGACGGCGCCGGAACGCTGCAAAGAATTCTGGAGATCAACCGTGACATCAGCTTGCGCAAGCAGGCAGAGTCGCAACTCCGTCTACAGACCGAGCGCCTGTCACTGGCCACGCACGTTGCATCCATCGGCGTGTGGGAGTGGGACCTGCGCACCAATCAGAGCATATGGGATGATACGTGTTTCGAAATGTATGGCGTTCCCCGGAACGAAGCCATGTCATATGACAAGTGGGCGCGTCTTGTGCATCCGGATGACCTTGCACGGGTCGAAGAATCTCTGCAACGCGCAATCCGGCTAAAGTCCCAGGACTATGTTGAATTCCGCATCGTACGCACTGACGGCTCGTTGCGGCACGTTTCCTCCGCGCAGGGCGCGGTGCTTGACGAACATGGAGAGCCGGTGCGGATGGTCGGCATCAACATTGACGTAACCGAGCAGCGGCGGATGCAGGCGCAACTGGAAGCCTCGTCGCGACTCTCGTCGCTTGGCATGATGGCCGGAGGAATCGCGCATGAGATCAACAATCCGCTCACCATTATTCATGCGTGCGCCAGTGACTTGCTCGATCTGGCACAGGAGACTGAGCAGATGCCGCGGGAAGATGTGGTGCGGAACAGCAAGCGCATCCGCGAGACCGCAAACCGCATTGCGCGCATTGTGAAGAGCCTGCGACGCATCGCGCGCGAAGGCTCCCAGGACGATTTTTCCACCACGCAGGTGGGCAGGATCGTGGAAGAAACGCTGGAGATGTGCCGCGAGCGCTTCAGGTCGAGGTCGGTGAAGCTGATCATCCCGGAAATTGATCCGGAGCTGAAAGTTGTCTGCCGCGAGGTGCAGATCGCCCAGGTGCTGCTCAATCTTCTGCAGAACGCGTTTGATGCCGTGGCCGACGAACCCGGTGAGCGCTGGGTGCGATTGGATGTCGCGGTGCGGGAAAATGTTTTGCAGTTTTCCGTGACCGATAGCGGGCCCGGCGTGCCGGCGGAGTTGAAGACCAGGATCATGGAACCTTTCTTCACCACCAAAGACGTGGGCAAAGGCACCGGGTTGGGCCTGAGCCTCTCCACCACTATTGCGGAAGAGCACGGCGGCAAGTTGGAACTTACCGATGAGGCGGGCCACACGTGCTTTTGTCTGACGCTGCCCATCATCAGTGAAAAGAGGCAATATGCGGTTAACTGATGCCACAGTCCTTGTTGTTGACGACGAAGAAGTCATTTGCGAAATCATGGCCGCCTGGTTCGCGCGCCACGCGCATCGGGTGTTGAGCGCGGGCAATGGCCAGGAAGCGCTTAAGCTGCTGACGGAGAACCACGTGGATGTAATCGTTTCTGATGTGCGCATGCCGGTAATGGACGGCATGGCTCTGCTGCGTGCGGTCGCGGCCAAAGTCGCGGAGCGGCCTCGCGTGGTCTTTATTACCGGCTTCAGCGATCTCCAGCCGCGCGATGCTTATGCTCTTGGCGTGGAAGCGATTATCGAAAAACCACTGGAACGCGATCATCTGCTGGACGCAGTCAAAAGAAGTTTGGCAGATCGCAACGAGCTTTGGAGCAAGCCCGCTGAATCCTTGCCTGACGATATGCTTGCCGCCAGCCCTGTCTGCCTGGCCAAATTTAGCAGTCTCGCCGACGCGTTGCGCGACGGCCAGATCGCCTTTGGCCGCGGCGGATTCTGCCTGAAAACGCCACACAAGTTCAGAGAAGGCTCAGTGCAGTTCAGACTGGACTTTCAGGCCGACCAGAAAATTATTTCCGGGGCGGGCATGGTCCGCTGGAACAGCCCGGCAGAAAACCTTCTTGGGATAGAAGTTTTGTACCTTGACGATCAGGGGCGCGGCTGGATGGCCGATCAGGCGGAAAGCAAAAAACTGGAGTCTTATATTCCACGCGCTCCGGCGATATATAAAGAAGGCGAGAAGGCAAGCGCCGCCGCTAATTAGCAACCGCCATTACACAAAGGCAATACCAGCGCGGCGTAAGCGCATGGCGGGATGACGGGATTTCTCGCGCTGGGCTTTGACCGCAGCCGGCGCCATGTAAAAAGTAAAATGCATTGCAGTTTTCACCATCGGGGATAGCTGGTTCCTTTGCAACCAAGCCATTCTTTATCATGTCTGAATTTTTAGAAATTTTAATGTTATTTTAAGTTAAGTTCTTTCTTATTCTGCTCCTGCCCATGTTATGCTCATCACGATTTTCCAGGGCTAGAGGCAGCATCCTTCCGGGCTCAATCCCTTCAAACAATTTTTTTGTAGTGCATTGGTGTTGTTGCGCCATGCGACGCCGGTATCGGGCGTTGCGGGCGGCAACGCCAGGGACCAGAGTAAGCAAAGTCCTTCCGGGCTCAAAATCCCTGCAACAGTTTCGTGCCGGGCTGGTTCAGGCCAGGCCGAAAACGTGGTCCTCATGGTTTGCCGTGAAGATCGCGTGTTGTTCGTCTCATCTGAGACATTCGGGAGAACAAATAAAAAACATGAACGCCTTGAAGAACCCTTCCACCGCTCTCCTGCCCACCGGCAAGAGTACACGCCCAAAATCAATCACTGTGTTCATTACGGCCCTGCTGTTGGCCATGCTGGCTGGTTCTGTAGCCGCGCACGCGCAAACAGCAACGCTTGTGGTGACCGCGATTAACTCCGGCCGGTTCTATGGAGATCCGAACCCGGAATTTGCCGCAACCATCACTGGCCTGAGGGCCGGCGATAACATCACGGCAATTTTCAGCACCATTGCCGATCCCAGCAGCCCGGTAGGAGATTACGCGATCATTCCTACACTGGTTGATCCGGACGGCAAGCTGAGCAACTACACCGTGGTCATCAACAATGGAACCCTTACGGTTACTCCTGCGCCGCTGCTCGTCATCGCTGATGACACGGCACGCGCGGCCGGCCAGCCTAACCCTACCTTCACCGGCTCAGTTCAAGGAGTGAAAAACGGTGATGACATTACCGCAACCCAGGACAGCCCAGCGACCGTCGGCAGTACGGCGGGAACATATCCAATCGTTCCTACCGTGAAGGACGGATCCGGCAAAATCAGCAATTATGCAGTGTCAATCTCACAGGGAACTCTGACCGTCACACCATAACGTGTAGCGCACACTATAACGCGCATCGGCGGGAGCATATGTGGGCTGGCAATGGCAACATTCGCCAGCCCCTTTTTTGGCTGAAGGCGTGAACGCCTAGCGCCGAGCTCTGCTCCATTGCCAAGAAAAAGCATTCTCTTATCATTCCCATTTATAGAACCGTGGTGCAAACAAATATCCCCAGAATGACTCGCCTTTAGCTGGGAGAAGGCACAGTCCCAAAATGGGAAAGCGTGGTTCTTTTTTAGTACACCCTCGTGGTTTCCAAAATCATAACTTGATAAATTAGATGCGAACACAATGCAGCCAACTGCTAGATTGACGCCATAGCCGTTCAGGCGTCGTGGAGTATTAGTATGAAAATGGCGCGCATTGTGATCATTCTCTATGTGCTGCTGACCGCAGCGATAACAGTTGGAAGCGACAAAAAGCCGGTAAGTTCGGCAGTGATCAAGGTAGCCGATTGCTGCTCAACGTGTCCGCCGATTTGTCCGTGGCCGCCGAGTTTAGTGCAGTAGAGTTTTAAAGCTGCAGGCCAAGTACAATAGCGACTGGCCTGCACCAATTTACCGTAAGAGGTCGAGCCGTATGTTTTTTCACCTCATTCCTCTCTATTCGCGCATCATGTTTATTGGCATCACGGCCATTGAGTGTTTTCTTGCCATCATGCTTCTCCGCTGGGACGCATGGAAGCGCTATCCGGTCATGAGCGCCTATTTGACATGGCAGGGCGTGGGAGGATTGGTTGGTTTTCTCCTTGGCTGCTTTGGAGCAGTGATGCCTTGGTATTACATCAACCATGGGGTAATGATCGTTTTGCACCTTACCGCGTTTGCGGTTGCTCTTGAGCTGTACTACAAGATTTTTGACCCGAGAATTGGTCTTTTCGCGTGGGGGCGGCGGCACGTGGTGATCATTATTTCGGTATCGGTGGCCATAGCGGTCATGATTGGAAGTCTCTGGTCGGCAAGAAACGGCGGCTCCTTAAACAGAACAGTGGTGACTGTGGAGGAGGTTCTGAAAGTGGCATTGTGGGCCACCTTCTGCACTCTATGGATCTATTCGCGGGCCCTGGGATTCATCTGGCGTCCGCGAGTCGCGGGAATTGCCAGGGGGTTCATTTTTATTCTCACTGCTTCAGCTATCTGTGTTTTTATCTCGATGCGGTTCTCTCTTAGTACTGCGTTGATTGCCAACCAAGTTGAAATGGCCGCCGAATTCCTTACGGTGGCATGGTGGTTGGGAGTTTTCTGGGGTGAGGAGAAATTCCCTGACAAGACCGTATCAGCACAAGTTGAAGAATTCCCCCAAGCGATCAGCTCAGCGCAAGTTGAGGAAATACCGAACCAATATGGCGCGGGAGCAATCGCTCGGATGTTGTAGTTGAAGGTCGCTCAAACTACCAACTGGAAATTAGTCGCTCTTCTCTGAAACACATTGGCAGCGGCAAGATAGCTGGATTCAGATGTTGAGGGGAGAGAGCACCCACCTTTGCGCAAAACCGCGCAAAGGCACCCAGCATTCTTAACCGCACCCGACAATCCTCGATTGCTCGCCGACCAATCTTAGAATGACTTGCGGCAGGTCTTCAGCGCTGCTATCCACGCTCAAGACCGCATCGGCAAGTTCCGCGTTGCGTATGTTCGAACGATACAAGAAGATCACACGGATTGCGTCCCCGCACTTGGCTCTTGCCGCCACCGCGTTGCGATCTCTAAGTGGAACTCCGTGTCCAATCACCAGAACGTCAAATTCGCACGTCCCAAGCAATCGCAAACCCGCCGACTTTGTGTCAACCGATGTTACTTCGAATCCGGAAGCCGCCAGAAACCGATGGCGTTTCTGAAGCAGCTCATCGACATACCCAAATGACAAAACTCTGATCATCGAACTCCCACTCCAAGCTGGAAAAATCCGTAGCGGTGAGCTCATACCGAAACCGCACAAGCCAGGGATTCATCAGTCTCAACGGTGTGTAGCCTCACCGCCTTGCAAAAAGCCTCCGCCCAGACACTGACATTGTCTTTGGCGATGGAGCGCCGCATTGTTCGCATTCGACAGAGGCGTTCCGACCGCGTAAACACTAGTGCCTGCCTGATGGCATTGGCGACACCGCTCAGATCATTTGGATTCACAACCAGCGCTCCGGCCTTGAGCTGTTGCGCCGCCCCGGCAAACTCGCTCACGATCAGGACGCCGTCATTGCTGGTGTGAGCAGCACAAAACTCTTTGGCGACCAGGTTCATGCCGTCTTTTAACGGTGTAACCAAAGCCACGTCAGCCGCCTTGTAATGTGCCAGCAGTTCGTCCCGATTGAGCCGGCGGTAAACGTACTGGATGGGGACCCAACCGTTCTTCGTAAAGCGTCCATTGATCGAAGTAACCAGGCGTTCAACTTCCTGTTTGAGCTCCTGATACTTGGGTATATCTTCACGGCTGGGCACCACAATTTGCACCAGGGTAACCCTGCATTGAAGCTCAGGGGACTGTTCCAGAAGTAACTCAAACGCGCGCAACCGCTCTGGGATCCCCTTGGTATAGTCGAGGCGATCGACGCCCAACAGGCAATGGTCCGCTTTGATGTTATCCCGCAGCGAAGCCGCCATTTGTGTGACCTCTTCGCTGCAAGCTCGCGTTGAAAATTCCTGGAAATCTATGCTGATCGGGAAAGCCCCTGCCGTCACCTGTCTGTCACTGGTTTCAAACATTACTGCTCTGCCGTTCCGCCGGGCCCGAACCTCGCTGGCTAGAAAGCGCCTTAAGCAGAGCACAAAATTCCTGAGATCGCGACCGGTTTGGAAACCAAGAACATCAAATCGAAGCATGGCGCGCAGCAGCTCAGAGCGCCAAGGGAGCTTGGCGAAAATATCAGGCGAGGGAAAGGGAATGTGATGGAAGTAAGCCAAAGTCTTTCCGATTTCCATTTCACGCAGCTCTTCCGCGATCAACATGAGGTGATAGTCATGCACCCACACATAGTCTGTTCCTTCCGCGTGCTCAAGAACCGCAGCGGCGTATTTCTTGTTCACGCGCTTGTAAACGCCCCAATAGCAGGGGTCGAAATTGCAGCGTGATTGCAGATCGTGAAATAGCGGCCAGAGAATCTCGTTGGAGAAGCCATAATAGAACTTGGCCAGTTCCACGGACGACAGAAAGACGGGAATGAAGCGGCAGTTCTCTATTGACGCTGCTTGAATCAGAGCTCTAACGTCTTGTTCTTCGGCGTCAGATCCGGGCCAGCCTACCCAGAGAGTCTCTTTGTTTTTCAGCACGGATGTAAGCGCTGTAATCAGTCCGCCGGAGGCCGGTTCCACGCGAACGCTTCCTCCGACGTTCTCAACAACGCATGGCAGCCGATTGGAAACGATCATTAGCTTCTTTAGCGCACTCATGCCGCACCTCCGCAAGAGTCCAACCATGTTTCCAAAAAACGCGTGAGCTCATGAGGCGGCCTGATCCACAGTTGTGCAGCGGTGGGCCGGAGTTCGGGCCGCACGAGCACTGTCAGCCCGGCATCGCCTAAAGCCAGAAACGCGTCTTCATCGGTAAGATCGTCGCCCAGATATGCAACCGGTGTCTTCGCGGGCAACTCTTTCAGGATGGCCCTTACGGCATCACCCTTGTCGCGCCTGCCGACGAGCAGTTCCATCCCGCCGTCGAACTCCAGCAGGCGACAATTTGCTTTTGTTCGAAGAAAGGCAAAGGCCCGTAGAGCCCCGATCCTTGTGTCCCGTTGGCCTTTCAGATCCAAGCCCCTCCAGTGGACAGCAAGGGAGAATGGCTTGAGTTCAACTATGCCGCCCAACCCTTCCATTGCCAGCAACGTCTCCGCCTGCCGCAGTACCTGGGTTGCCTCCGGCTCAATCTCAAAAGTCGTCAATGTACCGTCGGGATGCAGGCGCTCCCGGCCGTGGCCGCCCCATATTTCGCAACTCAGTTCGTAGGGCCGCAGCAAACGATCCAAATCGCCGGCGGCGCGTCCCGTGATGAAAATGGTCCTCGTCCCGGTGGTCCGGCAGATTCGTTGCAGTGACTCAATCGCGTTGGCATAGGGCTCTGCCCTGTCTCGCTCCACTGTAAACGGAGCGAGCGTTCCATCGTAATCCAGAAGCAATACTGGGTGGTTGCAGCTCTGCAACCGCTCAAAAAAGTCTGTCCGAAGGCAAGTGATTGCCATGGCATCTTCCTCCCCCCTAGCAAATTGTGAGTGTTGTGAGTGGCGATGCGGGAGGAATCTCTAGCAAAGAAAAGTGCAGAACAAGGGGTTCATTTGGGGGCTGAAGCGGGAGATAGGATTTTCCCTGCCTACGCGGAAGAGCAGCATGCCTACCGCAAAGAAGAGCTCAACCGCCAAGAGCGTCATGCAAATCATGACCTTGTTCGCGTTCTGGTTGGCACGTAGGGCTGATTCGGGCAGATCAATTGTAGGCGCAAGAAAAACCAGGAGCACGCAAACGACCGCAACGATCAGAACCGATTTGTAGACCACGGTCAGCATGAAAACGAAATCATTTTAGCCCGGAAAAGCGAGATCCGAACAAGCAAAAAAACCTGATTCCCGTGACTTAGGATGCAGTACTGGCTCAATTTGTTGCAAACACAACACTTCGTGACACGATATTGTTAATGTTTCTCGCTTTGGCGGGAACAAACCTTTAGAAGCTTTTGGCGAAACCCATGAATTCTTCTCAATGTGATGGAAATCACAGACGGTGTCGACGGGAAAATAGCAAGATAAATATCGCAATACGATATCAATCATAAACTGCGGGAATTGGTTCCCGCGAAGGAGAAGAAAGCTATGAAATTCAGACTTAGCATATTAAGCGGCGCTCTCATTGCCCTGGCGATGGTAACGGCTTCATTCGGAATGGCTCAAATGGGTAAGGGGATGGGTCAGGGAATGCGCATGGGTGGTTATGATGCGTCGTCGGTGGTCACTGTTAAAGGGACCATCCAGGATGTCCAGGAAGGAACAATGCAACGCGGACAAAAGAGCAACACGGGCCACATGGGAACACACTTGGTCCTCAAAACTGACAAGGAAACACTGACTGTGATGGTTGGGCCATCCGCTTTTCTGACCGAAAAGAATTTTTCATTTGCGAAAGGCGATCAAGTCGAGGTGACCGGCTCGAAGGTCAAATATGGAGACTCTGAAGCCATCATAGCTCGCGAGATCAAGAAGGGCGACAAAGTCCTGACTCTGCGCGACGAAAAGGGCGTTCCTTTGTGGTCGACGGGGCGGCGACGCTAGTTTCACAAAAACCATGTCGGCTCGTCTGTCTGGGAAACGGTAGGGCCTACCCCCAACGTCACAGGGATAGGCCCACTTCCTCTCGATTCCTTCGAGATATTCTGACCTACGACGGGCAGGTGTACTGCCGGAAAGTTGCAAAGAGTTTTGGCCAGTGGCGTGAATTTCTCAGCATGCGAAATTGAACATGGCCGGTTTCGTGCTTTATTTGCCGGCAGGTTTTGCCCTAAGATACGGAGTGGTTGAACTTTACCCAAAAGCAAAAAAGAAGAAGTATTCAGCAATCGCCCTTAGTATTCAGCCAAACCAACAGCCATTTTCACCCTAGAGGACGCAAACGGAAAATGGGTCAGTGGGACAAACTCACGCCAATATTGGATACGGTGGGATACCAAGGGAGGGGCAGGCTGCCGAGATCGGGGGATCCGGTGATCGGGGGATCCGGTGATCGGACAAGGATGATGCCGCAAAATCTAAGCTAACAGGGATGAATTGGGACAGGAGCAGAGATCGGATAGCAACACAATGGTGATTGAGAGCCCGGTGATGTGAGGATCAGATAAGTAAGGAGGAGGCAGAGAAATGCTGACACCGAGACACTCTAGAAATCGAGCATTGGAAATCTGCCGGCGCTGCCGAGTTCTCTGGTTAAGGCGTTTCTAGTTAAACCGTTGATTCCACTCAGCATAATTTCCAAAATGGCACAGAAGCACTCTCACGACGGCGGCTTGCGTTGCGTGATATTCTTAAAAGTAGGAAGATGGTGGAAACCCCCATCCCTGTAAACCGAGAGAAAAGGCGACTCAGTGACCCAAATTAAGGAAAAATTCGAAACTCGCAAGCTCCCGATGATGCCCATACGCGATGTGGTCATCTTCCCGTACATGATGACCCCGTTTATCGTGGGCCGCGAGTCCAGCGTGCGTGCCCTGGAAGAGGCACTGGCCTCTGACCGCAAGATCTTTCTGGCCACCCAGCATGACGCGAGCATTGACGAGCCCAAGCCGAATGAGATTTACCAGGTGGGCACGATCGCCAATATTGTGCAGAACCTGAAGTTGCCGGACGGCAACATAAAGGTGCTGGTGGAAGGCGTGGAGCGCGGCAGGATCCTGAAGCTGACCAACACTGAAGGCTATTTTGAAGCTGAAGTGCGCACGGTGAAGTATCCGCCCGACCCCACCAAGGCGCTGGATGCGGCGATGCAGCGCGTGCACAACCTTTTTGACCAGTATGTAAAGCTCTGCCAGAGCTTGAATCTTGAGCCGGTGATCATTACCGGGATGAACGATCCGGCGAAGCTGAGCGATACGATTGCCCAGAACCTGCAACTTTCCATTGAAGAAAAGCAGGAGCTGCTGGATATTTTTGATCCGGCGGAGCGGCTTAACCGCATTGCCGACGTGCTGGATATTGAAATTGAAAAGCTGAACATGGACCGTACTATCCAGACGCGGGTAAAGCGCCAGATGGAGCGCGCGCAAAAAGAGTATTACCTTAACGAAAAGATCAAGGCCATACAGAAAGAGCTGGGACGCGGCGAAAAGAGCGAATTTGACGAGCTGAAAAAGAAGATTGATACCGCCGGCATGCCCAAGGAAGTGCATGAGAAGGCGATCCAGGAATTGAAGAAGCTGGAAGCCATGCCGCCGATGTCTGCCGAGTCAACGGTTTCACGCAATTACCTTGACTGGCTGCTGGCAGTGCCGTGGAAGAAGAAATCAAAAGAGATCCGCAACATTGAACACGCGGAAAAAATCCTGAACCAGGACCACTACGGCCTGGAAAAGATCAAAGACCGCATTTTGGAATTTTTGGCTGTGCGGCAGTTGGTGAAGAATCCCAAGGGCTCGATTCTCTGCTTTGTTGGACCTCCGGGCGTGGGCAAAACGTCGCTGGGCATGTCGATTGCGAAAGCTACAGGGCGCAAGTTTGTACGCATGTCACTGGGTGGCGTGCGCGATGAAGCTGAAATTCGTGGACATCGCCGGACATATATTGGCGCGCTGCCGGGGCAGATCATTCAGATGATGAAGAAAGCCGGCACGAAGAATCCGGTCTTTATGCTGGATGAAGTGGACAAGATGGCTTCTGACTTCCGCGGCGATCCTTCGTCTGCGCTGCTGGAAGTGCTTGATCCCGAGCAGAACTGGATGTTCCAGGACCACTACCTTGACGTGGAATACGATCTGTCGCAAGTGTTTTTCGTCGCGACGGCGAACGTGCTGCACACCATCCCTGCCGCCTTGCAGGACCGCATGGAAGTTCTGCGGCTGCATGGCTACACTGAGCTGGAAAAAGTTGAGATCGCAAAACAGTTCCTGGTGCGCAAGCAGCGCGAAGCCACCGGACTGACGGAAACGCAGCTCACATTTGGCGATGACGCTCTGCGCGAGATTATCCGTTCTTACACGCGTGAAGCGGGCGTGCGCAACCTGGAGCGCGAGATCGGAAACATCTCCCGCAAGGTGGCGCGCAAAGTAGTGAAAGATCCTACATACACGGTTGCCCTGACCGCGGACAAAGTCAACGAGTTCCTGGGCGTGACTAAATTCCGCGACACGCTGGCTAATGAAAAGAGCGAAGTCGGCCTGGTTACAGGGCTGGCGTGGACGGAAGTCGGCGGATCGATTCTGAGCATTGAAGTGGCAATCGTGGACGGTAAAGGCAAGCTCACCATCACAGGCCAACTGGGCGATGTGATGCAGGAGTCGGCGCATGCTGCGATGTCATACGTGCGCTCACGCGCGTCGCGGCTTGGCATCCCCAAGGACTTCTACCGCAACTTTGATATTCACATTCACGTGCCGGAAGGCGCCATCCCCAAAGACGGCCCGTCTGCGGGCATTACGATGGCCACGGCGATTTCAAGCGCGCTGAGCAAGATTCCTGTGCGCCGCGATATCGCCATGACTGGCGAAATCACGTTGCGCGGCAAAGTGCTGCCCATCGGCGGACTGAAAGAGAAGTTGCTGGCTGCGCTACGCGCCGGGATTAAAGAAGCAATCATCCCGAAAGAAAACGAAAAGGACCTTGCTGATGTGCCGGAAAATATCCGCGGCCAGATGAAGGTACACTTTGTGGAAAATATGGACCAGGTATTGACGATCGCGCTGGAAACGCCGCTTCCGGATTTCCCGGAAGAAGGCGCACAGACGATCCCAGCGCCGACCGTACAACCTGAGATATCGCGAGAGCGCTACCTGTAGAGTCTGTTGTAAGGCTTGCGAGCCCGCTCAAAACAGAGCGGGCTTTTTTTCGGCATCGGCAGAATGAAAATCGGTGGGAATGGGAACTCCTGCTCTCAACCAATGACATCAAATTAAAGTGATTGTTTCCGCAGCCACAGACTTTGAACTCGCGCGCGAACTGGTGCTTGCGCATAGCTGGAACCCAATTGCTTATCAGATTTTAAATCCTGGAATTGAGCATTGGTTTAGCACGGAGCGAGATGCCGTCATCGGATACGTAACGTGCAGCCGTATACGCGTTGTTGCGGGCGCGCCTGTTTGCAGTCCCGCATGCACCGCACAGGTGGTGAAAGAGTTTGAGTCTGATGCCGCGCGCAGTGGTGAGCGCGTTTGTTACTTTCACGTCGGTCCGCGATTCACGCTCGCCATTGAACATTCCGCTCATCACGCCACAGCCGCTATTGGCGCGGTTCCTTTCTGGAAGCCGGCAAACTGGAATTTCATCTTGAAATCCCATGCATCGCTGCGCTACCAGATCAATCGGGCGCGAAATAAGGGTGTAAGCGTAGCGGAAATGCCGGCGCAACTTGCCGCGGAGTCTGACGATCTGAGAGACATCCGGCGGCAATGGCTGGGCCGCAAGCACCTGCCGCCACTGCATTTCCTTATTGAGCCAGATATATTCGGCCAGCTCCGGGACCGTCGTCTCTTTGTCGCGACGCGCAACGTTTCCGGCAGTACATCTGCTAACTATGGCGCGCCGATCATGGGTTATCTGCTGTGCTCGCCCATGCCGAATCGTGAAGGTTGGCTGTTTGAGCAGTGGGCACATGCTGCACGGGCGCCGCTCGGAACCAGTGAATTGCTGGTGCATGCTGCAATGTCCTCTTTCGCCGCCGAGGATTGCCGGGCCGTTACGATGGGCATGGTCCCGCTTTCAGAGCGTGTTCTTTCACTTGGAGTTCCCGGGCCGCTGTGGCTGCGATCTCTGTTTCGTTTTATGCGCCTCACCGCCAACCCTCTTTACAACTTCAAGGGACTGGAATTCTACAAATACAAATTCCGTCCTGATTATTCCGAGCCCGTTTTTGCCGTAGTGAACGAGGGAACTTTTCGGCCCGCCAATGTCTTCGCCATTGCGCGCGCGTTTGCCGGCAGTCCGCTGCAATTATTCGCCTGGCAAACTCTGAAGAAACTTCTTCAGCACCTGATGGGATGAATCTGAAATTGGAATGTAGAGTGACACATCGACACGAATCGGCGTTCGTCCAGTGAATTATTTTCTCGCCGCCACGCGCAGGATTCCTTCCAGATCGTCCGGATGGATGGCGTGCAGCATCGCGTCTTCACGATCGATATGGCCCTGCGTCATCAGCGTTGCCAGTGACTCTTCCATGCTGAAAGAGCCGGCCTTTTTCGTCATCGTAATTTCCTGATGCAGTTGGTGGATATTGTTTTTGCGGATGTGCACGCGCGCGCCGTAGCCGATCATCAGCATCTCCGCTGCCGGATAACGTCCGCCGCGCTTGCTGGGCATGAGAATCTGCGTAAGAACCGCGGAAAGAGACATCGCAAGCTCCTGGCGAATGCTGCTCTGGCGCTCCGGCGGGAATGAATCAGCAATGCGCGAGATGGTGGAAGCAACGTCAGTGGTGTGCAGCGTGGAAAAAACCAGATGGCCGGTTTCGGCGGCGGTGACGGCAATGCGCATGGTTTCTGGATCGCGCATTTCGCCCACCACTAGCACGTCCGGCGCCTGGCGCAGCGCGGCGCGCAATGCGGTGGGAAAATCCGGCGCATCATGCCCGACCTCAACCTGCTCAATCACGCTGCGGATATTTGCGTGCTCATACTCAATGGGATCTTCAATCGTGACGATGTGGCGCGCATCGCGGCGATTGATTTCATTCACCAGCGCGGCGACGGTCGTGGATTTGCCTGAGCCTGCCGGCCCGCCGATCAACACCAGTCCGCGCGGCAGGTGGGCAAGCTGCTCGACCGTCGGCGGAAGATGCAGCTCATGCAGAAATGGCACTGTCGTGGGCAGCGCACGGATCGTCGCGGCTGCGCGTCCGCGCTCCTGATGCAAATTGATGCGGAAGCGGCCAAGATTGGTGTTGCGATACGAAGAGTCGGCGATGCGGATTTCAAGATACTGGCGCAGGGCATGCGGCATCAGTGCGGGCGTGATGGCGTTTTCAATCTCGTCGCTGGTGAGCTTTCTCTCGCCGATGGGGACAACCTGGCCGTCCACGCGGACGCAGGCGGGTGCGTCGGTAACGAGCAGCAGGTCGCTGCCGCGCCGCTCGACCAGTTGGACCAGCCAGCGGTTAAGTTCGGTAAGGGAGGGGTCAGTCACGCTGGTATTTGAGCTTAGCATGCTTCAATTGAACGTTCGAAGATGGCTTATCTTGCAGAAGATCGGGTGATCGCGCGTGATCGGATGATCTGGTGATCGGAAAACCAAACCCTTACCGCTGATGAACGCTGACAAAAATGACCAGCAAGAGTTGATCATGCTGCGATGTCAGCGATCACAGCGATTTGCTAACCTTCCTCCGTGTGCCTTCGTGTCCTCTGTGGTTCAAGGTTTTGCTTTTGCAATAACGGCGATTCTGGCAATTACTTTGGTTCTTTCAGCTTGAGCTTGGATTTATTTTCTTCCAGAAAGGCGCGGAGATTGTCGGCCTGGTCCAGCAGGCGGGTCCATTGTTCAAAGTAGAGTGTGACCGGGAAACGTCCCAGGCCGTAGACGCTGACGCCGCCTTTTTCGCTGACGCGGAATTCCAGCGACCCGGTGCGTTTGGTTGCAACCTGCTTCTCCAATTCAGCAAGGCGGGCTTTCATTTCTTCATAAGTCGGTTCTGCCATGTGTGTCCTCTGGGATGAAATGTTACAACAACCAAGTATAGAAACTTTTTCTTCTTGACGCTCTACTACGCGTGTAGTAGTTATGGATGTCCACTATTTGCGGAAAGCGGGAGCGAAAATATGACTTTATCAGGTGGGACCAAATGCATCGTAATCGCGCTGCTTGTGATTTCTGCGGCGGCACAAACGCCGGACGCCAAGGTGCCGGACATTAAGCTGCCAGACACGGCCCCCGGCAAAACTTTGACCGAGTGGCTGGCCATGTGCAAGTCGCCCAACCTGGAGCAGATGACTAAGTGGAACACGGTTCACGTGGCGGAACAAATCTTCAAGTTCGCGCCCGCGGACAAGCTGGCCAAAGACGATTTCAACGATTGCACCGAGAGTGGCGGCTATCGCGTGGCTGAGGTCACTGAGGCAAAGCCTGATCGCATCACTGCGCTGGCGGTCACCAACAAGACCGAAGCCTGGTTCAACATCACCATGGTCCTGGACAAGCAGGACAAGATCATCGGCGTCGGACTTGGGCCTGCCGCGCCTTCAGAAGCCATGCTGCCCAAGGATCTCAGCGATGCCGCGATGGCGAGCGACATCAACGCGCATGCGGACAAGTTGGCCAAGGCCGGGCTCGTATCGGGGATATTGATCATCGCCCGCGACGGCAAGCCCATCGTGACGCGGACGGACGGCTTTGCCGATCGCGAGAAGAAGATCGCATTCACGCCGGCCACACAGTTCACGCTCGGCTCCATGGGAAAGATGTTCACCGCCGCGGCTGTGGGTCAACTGGTGGATCAGGGCAAGCTCTCTTACGATGACGTGGTCGGCAAATTCTTTCCTCAGTTTGGCAACAAGACCATCCGCGAAAAAGCCACCGTGGGGATGTTGCTCTCACACACCGCCGGGATGAAAGATTTCCTGGGCAAGCGCTCGCCAGAGATGATGAAGAACGGCGTAAAGCGCGCGGCGGAGTTTATCCCGCTCTATGAAAACGACGAACCCAGGTTCGATCCCGGTACCAGTTGGGCGTACAGCAATGCCGGGCTGGCGCTGGCTGGCGCGATCGTGGAGAAAGTTTCCGGTGAAGATTATCCGGACTACATTCGCAAACACATCTTCGAGCCCGCGGGCATGAAAGACAGCGATCCCAACAACATTCCCGGACCGCGTCTTCACCTGGTTGTGCCTTATACGCACATGAGCAAAGAAGGGCCAGGCGCGGACTGGCATGAAGCGGAGCATGACATCGGCAGCCCCGCCGGCGGCGCAATCTCCACCGCGGCGGACCTTGTCCGCTTTGCCGACGCGCTACGCAATGGCAAACTCGTGAGCAAAGCGACTTTTGACAAGATGACACAGCCGCACGGCAAATCTCCGCGCGGAAGTTACGGCTATGCCATGGAGATTGCCGACGTATATTCGCGCATTGTTGTGGGACACGGCGGCGGATTTCCCGGCGTGAGCACACATTTATATATGGTGCTCAATTCGCCTTATACCGTGGTGGTTCTGTCGAACCAGGACCCGCCTGCGTCAGAGCTTATCGGTGAGCGAGCCAAGGCGCTGGTGGCGGAAAGGGCAAAGCGGGACAAGTGAAGGCGTTTTTCACCGCGGAAGCGCGGAGAAAATCGGGTTAGGGTGCAACAAAACTCGATAATCAGAAAATTCAAACAGCGCTAGCGCTCAAGATGCACTGTTTAACGGTTTTTCTGGTTGTTCGCAGTTTGGTAACTGGGGCTAGCGCCAATTCGGCAATGCGCTTTTGATTGAAGAGCACAACCGTGAAGTTTGCAGTGAGCAGCGAAGCGACAATACAAAAAGGCGGCCGAAGCCGCCTTTTATGAGAAAACCGGTTGGGACTAGAGAGCGCGAACGTTCTCTGCCTGCCAGCCTTTCTTTCCTTTGGTCACAGTGAATTCAACCGCCTGGCCATCTTGCAGGCTGCGGTATCCGTCAGACTGGATAGCGGAAAAGTGCACAAAAACGTCTTCTCCGTTTTGGCGTGAGATAAAACCAAATCCTTTTGCGGCGTTGAACCACTTAACTGTTCCTTGTTCCATTTTGCTTTTTTCCTAATGTATTGATTTTTTTTGACGCTGGAAAGATTTATCGATTTTCGGCAGGTAGCAGAGGCTCTTGCAGAAGATCCAACAATTCAATTTCTAACGCGAGTTCTAAGGTATCACACCGTGCAGCAATTTGCATCACCTTAGTTTTAGCCCTCAGAACTCTATTTTTCACGCTGATTATAAAGGACTAAGGCCTCTTCACGTCGCCTTCCCCTGTTTACCGGTTTTCCGATTTTTCTGTCTACTTAATCCCGCAAGCGTACAATTCTTGCAAGGATCCCCATTTGCGAGAGCTGCCGCCTACTCCGGTTACCGGGCCAACCTTGGTGTATAAACGCGCCAAGAGTGGCCACGCCAGCTTCTTCTGCTCGCGATGCGGTCTGGATTTCGCCACCACAGATCCTTTGGAAGCCTTCCAGGATTTTGCCCACCATCAGCATGATTGCGCATCCGCGCCAAGGCCGCGCAAGAACAAGGCAGTGAGTTAGCCGCCTTCAATTTCATATAATCGATTCGCCGAGCATGCCTCGGGTCGAACAGGTGCGGGCAGATCACCCGCTGAATCGCCCAGGAGCTCAAAATCATCTAATGGTTTGATCGGCATCTACCTTCTGCTATGGTAGAGACAGCTCTTTTGAGCAATGATCTTTGACAACAAGGACTGGCCACAGTCCTTTCCGAATGGGGGCGTCACGGCTTCGACGGAAATGCTTGCGGCCAAGAGGCATACCGGGGCGCATTCCCCCGTAAGTGGTGCAAAAACAATAATTGCCAACTCTAACCAGTTTGCATACGCTGCTTAATTAAATAAGTAGCCGCTCTACACGGCTTTGTCTACGGGCTGTGCAAGGGCGTCACACAGTGGGCTGGTCCTTCTTGCTAAGCCAGGGCGGAAGGACGAGACATACGGGCTAGCGTTTTGCGTTTCTTGTCCGTTCTAAGCGCACAACGCGAATCTGGCGGGGTAATTCCCGTCGGGTGAACTGGACTAAGTATGTAGGCTCTTGACCAGTGACGTTTTCGGACGTGGGTTCAACTCCCACCGCCTCCACCAATTTTTCTAAAATCCCGACTCTGAGCTTGCGAAGGGGAGGGATCCCTACCGTGCCCACAATCTTATATTTCGCAGATCAGACACTAGCTTGGCGTGCGTAGCAGACATCCAAACCTCACACGAGAATGAGTCCAAATTGCGTGCACCTTCGCGATTTCAAGATTCTTCTGCTCAGAGTCCTTTTCAGAATCACATTTATCTTCCCGCTTCTTTATGACACAATCCCAACTTTCGTAGTAGCTTGGCAATTTTTGAAACATTGGGAAATCGTAGATTGCTGCAGAAATCGGAAAACACAATAATTAGCCCTGGAGTTCGCGGGAAGCTACTCACATACGCTTTGATTGCTATCTTCGGCGTAACCGCTGCCGCACAGTCTCTAGGCGACTTAGCACGGGAGGAACGGCAAAAGAAAGCCTCACAAACCGGGGCTGCCAGCCCAAAAGTCTTTAGCAACCTTGATAATCCGCCGATTCAGGGGACTGCATCCACTGCCCCAACAACTCGTCACGCGGTGCCGGCAGGAGAATCGCTGCTCCAGATCGACTCACCCGCTGACGGTACTGTCGTAAACCCAGGTCAGACAATCCGTGTTCGGGTAATGTCTCTAACCGGCGAGGCCATATCATCGGTCACAGTGCTCACAGACATGGACGATCGGCTGATGACTGAACCCGCCCGTTCTCTTCCTGCCGAGTTTTCAATCACCGTACCCTCAAAGATTAGTCTTCACCGGTACACCCTAACAGCTACGGGTATAACCGCTGCCAGAGCGCTTGTGGAGTCCGCGCCCATAGCGATTGAGGTTGATCGGCCTGACATGCCAGTCTCTCTTTCGCAGGTAAATTTTCACAGCCTTATTTTCGACGCCCTGGGAGAAAGCATCCGATTGCTGACCCTGGCTACTTTTCCGGACGGGCAGGTGCTGGACGTCACAGAATCCAGCCGCCTGTTCTTTCATTCGACAGACACAAAGGTAGTCACCGTCGATGAAACCGGTGCAGTTACGGCGGTGGCAACCGGCACGGCGGCGATCATCGTGAGTTACAAGAATCCCAATGGTCCCGCTCGGGAGCTCAGGATCCCGGTCACGGTCTTACGTTTCCAACTGGGTCTTACACCCTCTGCCCTGAACTTTGGAAACGTAAGTGTTGGGAGCAGTGCAAGCCTGACCGTGACGGCAACTAACAATTCGGTTAGCGATAGCCAAATGAGAATCAAGGCCATCACGGTAACTGGACCCTACCGAGAGACTGACAACTGCAGCTCTTTGTCACCTTTGGCCTTGGACGCTAGCTGTCTAATTACGGTTACTTTTACGCCCGGAACGGAGGGACGGTTCCCAGGAACTCTCAGCATCCCCGATTCGTCCAGCAGCCTACCATCAGAACTTTTGCTGACTGGCGTCGGCGTGAAGTAAGACGGGCCGAGCATCGCACATGTATTCACGTCTCGGAATTACACCAGGTACGCAGCACGGAACAAGACAACGACAAGGATAGCGATGAGCACAATCAGCATCACCAGTAGCAGGGTCGTTGACCAACTGCGAGGCGGATAATATCGGCTACCACCAGGCATAAGTGACTCCCCGATCTTCTCATTCTGAAACTCATCCTATTCCCGGAAGCCCGAGTTGCTCCAGATGCAAGAGCATGTCTTCAGGGTCTGAATAAATCCTGAATGCTCCGGCCCGATGTAGTTCTTCTTCTCCGTATCCACCCGATAACATTCCGACGCCAAGCGCACCCTTGCGTCCTGCCGCTAACAAATCCCAAACGCTATCTCCCACCACGATGCAATCGCTCAGTGGCGACTTTAGTCTCTTTGCTGCGGCCAGGAATATATCCGGAGATGGCTTGGCCTTCTGTGCGTCATCTCCCGTCAGAACCGGCGTTCCGGCAGGTACCTTGAGCTTTTTCAAAAGCAGGGACGTCTGCTCCCGATTGCCTGTGGTTGCAATCGCGAATCGCACTTTAGAGCGGCGAAGATGGGCGAGCAAGCGGTCTGCTCCGCGCAAGGGCGCTATTTCAGAAACGACCTTGCGAATCCTGGCATCATGCTCCTCTTCCAGTTCGTCAATGTTGACCTTTTTCTCTGGCGCAAACTCACGCAGCAGTTCTGTGACAAATGATTTACCGCTCATCCCCACGCGACGGTGAATCATCCATTTGGGAACAACGATTCCAGCTCCATTGAGCGTGTTCCACCAGGCTTGAACATGTTCGTAAACGCTGTCAATCAGGGTTCCATCCAGGTCAAAAAGCACGGCAGGCGTTTCAGTTTTTGTCTTCGCCATCATCGCTCCCAATCTGGATGTTAGATGCTTGAATCAGATTACTAATCACAGATTGGGCCGGCAGCGAAATGGTAGCGTTGACTGGATATCAATGGCAATAGAACAAGATGCGCTCCGGCTAGTGACGGCAATGAGTAGATCGCGAACACCGCACTAAAGCTAGCAGGGGTGGTTACCGCCGTTCTATCAACCCCCCGCGTGTGCATCTATTCCATTGCCGCAATCTTTTTCAGATCCATCTTCTCAGCGAAGGCTGCCACGGCCGCATGGCGGTTTTCGGTTTTGTCCCATGCCGGGCCGCCCTTGTAGGCCACAATCTGAACGTAAGTGCCGGACTTGGGCATGATGTCGAAAGAATGAGAGTCGTTGTCGGGCAAAGGAAATGATTCATATGCCGTAAAGCCGCCAAAATCCTTTGTTTCCTTGAACCCGGCTTTCTCGATGGACATATCGTTCAACTTTTTGCGGTCCGCGCCTTTTTCCCCTGACAAGATCTGCACGGTCACCTTCTTGACTCCCAACGCATCAGCGTTTCCGGGAACGTAAGACCTAGCGGAGCTGTGGCCGACTCCGGATACGTCACTGTTGGTCGTGCTATCCTCCGCGCTCCAGCCGGCAGGCGGATCCGGCAGCAGACCCGCAAGCTTCGACGACTTTCCGCATCCCACGAGCAAAACACAAAAACCAGCAACAGCAAGCGCTTTAGCAGTCCTCATGGAACTCCTCTACGAGGAATGATCTTGTCATCAGTAGTTATCTGTTGGCAAGGATTTTAGCTTCCATTCCGGGTGATTTGACAATCCTGCTTCTGATCCGCGTGCATCCGCGTTAAGATTTTGCCGATAGTTAATCTTCGTTCTGATACTCTTCCGGCACATCATCTTCAGGGAATTGACGCGTCCGCACATCACCCTGGTCGGCATCGCGTGCGTTCTCAACACCGCTGAGGGCTTCGGCTTCCATGTATTGGCCTTCTTCCATCAACTCTTCCACACTTTCAGAATCGTCATAACTTCTGCGCGAGAGACCTTGCGTGTCGCCCGATTGTCCGCCCGACTCGGGTCCCAGGCCTCGAAGTCCGCTTGGAGTAACAGGATTGATTACTTCTCCGCGGCGGCGGCTGGCTTTCTTCGCGACAGCTTTCTTCGTCGCTGCTGATTTCTTCTTTGCCGTCGGCTTCTTCTTCGCCACGGACTTCCGGGCAATGGTCTTCTTCTTCGCTGCCACTTTCTTGCGGGCTGCTGATTTTTTTAGGGTTGGCTTTTTCCTGCTGACAGTTTTCTTTTTGCGAGCTGGTTTTTTCCTGGCCATGAAGAAAGTCTACCAAAAACGTTAGCGGCAGGAGCGATCTTGCCTCTCTCGTCTTAGCTTTCCTCCGTGTGTTCCTTCGTGTCCTTTGTGGTTAAGATTTTTGAATCTCGCTTACCCGCCCATTTCCACGATCACGACTAGCCGCATGGGGCCATGCGCGCCCTGAACCAGTATCTTTTCGATATCGGCGGTGCGGCTGGAGCCGCTGATCACGCAGGCATAAGAGTTCTTCTCCAGCCGGCCGTCAGCGGTGGCATTGCGCAACGCGGTTACAAGATCGGGGACGAGTTGTTTGGCGAACGCATAAACAATATGAGTGGGCGCTACGACAGATGCACCGCGTCCGCCGCCTGAAGCGCTCACAAAGATCGATCCTGTCTGCGCAATCAGCGCATCGGCCAGCGTTACGGTGGCTTGCGATTGTTCTCGCGGCCCGCCTTCACTCGACCAGCGAATCTGGCGTTGCGAACCGGCTGCGGTCATCAAGCCGCGCAACACCGGATCGTCCTGAACAAAAATCTCTCCGGCCGACAGTGACTGCAAAACCACTGCAAGAGCTTGTGCGCTCGCGGCGGCGTCGGCGGTCAACTGGCATTCCATCAGGTTGGCTTTGCACTCCTGCTGGAAGCGTTCCAACGGATTTTCAACGGCCTCAAAGATGGGGCCATAAAAGGTCTTGTCTTCAATTGGAGGCGCCGGCGTGCGCAGGCCGTCGCGGATACGCGCCAGGATTGCCTCGCGGCTGGGATTACTTGCTGCCACCGGCGGTTCCCCCCTGGTCGTTTTTTGAAAGCTCTTTCTTCCAACGCGCCCGGAATGATTGCCCCGGTAGTGGAACCGGTGTGCGCTTGCGGCTCCAGGCGCGCATGGGATCGAGCGCTGTCCCGGCTAGCCCCATGCCATAGGCCAGGCGCAGGCTGCGCCGCATCATCCATCCGCCCAGCGCATACAGTCGTGGGTGCAGCATTGCCATCTTCCATAGCTTGAATTGCGTGCGCTCACCGCTCGTCTTGGCTCCGCCCGCCTTGGTGAAATCGCGGCGGTTGTGCAGCAGATGATGATGCAGGTTGATGTTCACCGGGCAAACGCTGGTGCATGCGCCGCACAGTGACGATGCATAAGAAAGATGCTGGAACTCACTGCCGCGCAGGTGCGGCGTTAGCACACTTCCGATGGGGCCTTGATACGTGGTGCCGTAGGTGTGCCCGCCGATGTTGCGATACACCGGGCAGATATTGAGGCATGCGCCGCAGCGAATGCAATGCAGCACTTCCCTTTCTTCGGCGTTGGCCAGCAGGCCGCTACGTCCGTTATCCAGCAGGACAACGTGAAATTCTTCCGGTCCGTCTGCCTCGTCCGCACGCTTTGGTCCGCCGACGAGAGTGCTGTACGTGGTGATCGACTGGCCCGTGCCGGAGGTAGCCAGCACCGGCCACAGCGTGCCCAAATCTTCAAGGCGCGGAATCACCTTCTCAATTCCTGTGACGGCAACATGGATGCGCGGCAGGCTGGTACTGAGGCGGCCATTGCCTTCGTTGGTCGTAATCGCAACCGCGCCCGCATCGGCAACCAAAAAGTTTGCGCCGGAAATTCCCATCTCAGCGGCAAAGAATGCTTCCCGCAGCTTGCGCCGCGCCAGCGCGACCAGCTTTTGCGGATCGGCGTCTGGGATATCTTCACCCAATTTCTCGCGGAAGAGATCGCGGATCTGGTTGCGGTCCAGATGCATGGCCGGCGTAACAATGTGGTACGGAGCTTCATTCCGAAGCTGGACGATGAACTCGCCCAGGTCGGTCTCCCAGACTCGAATGCCAGCTTGCTCCAGCACCGGCGCAAGGTGCATCTCCTCCGTGACCATTGACTTGGACTTCACCACGGTTTTCACGCTGCGGCTGACGGCCAGGTCCTTTATATAGGCGCATGCTTCATCGCCGTTGGCGGCCCAGAAGACGTGTCCGCCGCGCGCCAGTACCTTCTGTTCAAACTGGAGCAGGTATTTATCCAGATTGTTGATGGCTTCGCGCTTGATCTCCTGGCACTTGCGCCGCGCAGCTTCCCAATCTTTGATTCGGGCGCGCCCGCGATTGTGGGCGGCCTCGTAGCTGTCCATGTTCTTGCGGATAATTTCACGGTGGACAAGATCAGCCGATTTGGTAGCTGCGTCGCGCAGGAATTTCTGTGCCGCTGTAAGCGCGGAAGGTGTCTCTCCAGCGGGTGTGGGAGTTGGAGCATTGGTACTCATGTCTGCGCCTCGCTCGCCAAAATACTCGCCAAATGAATTGCCCTGGCACGATCTTTGCGACGGCCCAGGATTCCCTGCACATGCATCAGGCAGCTGGGATCAATGGCCGTGACGTACTCGGCCCCGGTGACGGCGACGCTATCGCACTTTGATTCGCCCATCGCCACGGAAATGCTTTCAAACTTAGTGGCAAATGTTCCGCCAAAGCCGCAACATTCTTCCGAGCGCAACATATCCACCAGTTTCAAACCTTTCACCCCGCGCAGAAGCTGAAGTGGCTCATTGCGCAATTTCAATTCGCGCAATCCGTGGCATGACGCATGATAGGTAACGGTATGCGGAAACGCAGCTCCCACATCGGTGAGGCCCATTACTTTTACCAAAAATTCTGAAAGTTCAAAGGTGCGCTTGCCCAGCGCGATTGCCTCGTCATGCAGCGCACCGGAAGCCATTAACTCAGGATAGAAGACGCGGACCATGGTGGTACAGGAGCCAGACGGACAGACAATGACTTCGGTGTCGCGGAAGACGCGCAGAAAACGTTCAGCGCAAGGACGCGCTTCATCCCAAAAGCCGGTATTGAATGCCGGCTGGCCGCAGCAGGTTTGATCTGCGGGAAAATCCACTTCACATCCAATGCGCCGCAGAACTTTTACCGTGTCCACGGCCACTTGGGGCTGCAACTGATCGACAAAGCACGGAATGAAGAGTGAGATTTTGCGGGCCATCTTTGTTATGGGCCATCTTTAGTTATGGCCATCGGGGGACTTGCGCGATTTTAGCAGAAGAGCGGCTGCGCTGTTCATGAGTTGAAACATTCGCATCTCATATTACTGAGGGGAAATTACGCATGCCAGAATCCAAGCCGCTTGATGAAAAAATACAGAAGGCAATCGACAAGGCCTTATACGCCAATGGCAATCCCGCCGCGCAAAAAGCCAGGAATTTCCTGAACGGCACATGGCTGGGTGAACCACTCCATGCGGCGCTGACGGATGTGCCCATCGGCGCCTGGACCGTTGCCATGGTTTTTGATGCTTTAGAGATGATCAACAGCCGCCATGAGTTAGCTGTGGCCGCGGATACATCTGTAGCTATAGGACTTGCCGGCGCCGCGGGCGCGGCAGTCACCGGAGTCACGGACTGGTCTGACGTGGATCCTCCAGCTCGCCGCCTTGGATTGATTCATGGGCTTCTGAATGTAGGTGCTACCGCGCTCTTCGCCACGTCGCTCATCATGCGCAAAAAGAAGGCGCGCAATCAAGGCCGGAGATTTTCCGCCCTGGGTTATGCCTTGATGACATTCTCCGCCCATCTTGGCGGCAAGATGGTATACGAACATCGAGTAGGAGTGGACCGCACAGCGGGAGAGACGTTCCCGGAAAACTTCACGGCAGTTTTGCCTGAATCCAATTGCCTGACAACACACCGACCCGTGCAATGTACCAGGGCACGCCCATTCTGCTGGTTCGTCGTGGCGAGCGTCTTTTTGCCATGGCAGAGACGTGCTCCCATTTCAGCGGCCCGCTCTCTGAAGGCAAATTGGATGGCGACAGCATTGTTTGTCCATATCACGCATCTCGTTTTGCCCTGGAGGATGGCCGCGTGCTGAACGGACCAGCGGTGCATCCGCAGCCGTGCCTTGAGGTAAGAGCACATAATGGGCAAATAGAAGTGCGCAGCCCGCCGTCCGGACGTGATCAGGGTCTTATGGATAAGCTACTGCGAGCCGGTTAGGGCTTGCGCGATTTAGCGGAACCGGAGTGGCGTAACCACGACAGTGTACCTTGCCGCTCCCGGGGTCGCCCGTTAGAATCACTGGCGTCGAGGAAATTCCCATGCCTCCCAGCTCTACTAACGGAAAGATCTGCTACGTCGAAATTCCCACCACGGACATCGCGCGTTCAGCCGAGTTCTACAAGCGCGTTTTCGGATGGAATGTCCGCACGCGCGGCAACGGCAGCACTGCTTTTGATGATACGACGGGCCAGGTGAGCGGATCGTGGGTGCTTAACCGCCCTCCATCGCAACAACCAGGCCTACTGGTGTACGTGATGGTGGATAGCGTTGCCGCAACGATTGAGCTGGTCAAGGCCAATGGTGGAGAAATCGTGCAGCCCATGGGCGCGGACGCGCCAGAGATCACGGCGCGATTCCGCGATCCGGGTGGAAACGTGATCGGCCTCTACCAGGAGCCCTCCTGAAATCGGAGAAAGTGAGGGGCGGAGGCGCTCAAAAACAAAAATGAGGACGCAGGTTTTATTCGGCGTCCTCAAGTAGTTCTTCTTTCTATCTCCCTGCTTACGGGAGATGATCCAGATAGCACGCTCCGGTGGTTATCTGGTCGGGTGGTGTGGGCGGCGTTTTCCACGGCGCGGCGTTGAAGTCAAAGAACTCGGTCATATCCATCTGCGCCTGGTCGCGCGCGGTGAGCGCCGGCAGATGGAAGCGAGTTTCAATGAGCTTCAAAATAGCCGTATAGTCAGCCACCGTGTGAGAGACAAAATTCTTTTTGGTAAATGGTGAAATCACCACCAGCGGCAGGCGATACCCCGTGTATTGGAAATTGCATGTCGGGCTGGAGTTGATGCTTCCATCCGCGTTCAGGCAAATATCCAGGGGATTGGTCCGCAGGTCATTTGGAGCTATGCCATCAGGGCTTGGCATTGGCTGTGGGGAAACGTGATCATAGAATCCACCGCCTTCGTCCCATGTGAGAATAAAGATGGAATCTTTCCATGACTGACTTTTCATCAAGCCATTGATCAAGCTGGATACAAACTTGGCCCCCTGTTGAATATTGATTGCGCCGGTCGCGGAATCCGCCGGATGCTCGTCCAGCCCTTCCGCCGATGCCGGTTCCAGAAAGACAACTTGCGGCAGAGTACCGTTGTTTGCGTCAGTTAAAAACTGATCTACCGGAACAATGTTTTGCGGCTCATTCTTCAGGATGGTAGAGGAATAATTAAACTGGGCCATGTAACTCTGCCCCAGCAGGCATTGCGGGGTGGTGCATGGTGTCGTCCCCTGCAAGGGATGGACGTAGTCTTTCCATGTAATGTGGTTCTCGTCCAGCGTTTGCATGATCGTCTTGGCGGTAAGCTGTGGATTGCCCGGCGTTATCGGGTAGGCATGTCCCTGAGATGTTCCGGACAGCATGTACTGGCGGTTGATCTGCGTGCGTGACAAGGCAGGCGAGAACCAACGGTCTGATGTGGCGAAGTTCGATGCCATGAAGTAGTAATAATTCAGGTTGTCGCCGGTGTAGTAGCCCATCACGCGTGCTCCTATCACGTCATTGATGGGGCCTTCATGCCCTGCCGTCTGGGCAAATCCATCTCCCATGTATACCGTTGAAAGCGAATCATGCTTATTGAAATCCACGTGGCTCTCATTCCATGACGGGCTTGGATTCTCAACGCACATGGTATTCAGGGCGAAGGCATTGATCGTGGGCGCTGGCCCGCCTCCGGCAGGAGGATCACCGACATTCGCGGCATTGTCTGGCGTGCCATCCAGCGTAGTTCCATTGGTGGCTTGCGGATAACCATTCTTCTGCCAGTACTGCATCAGATGGCCAAAGTAGTGATCGAAGGAACGGTTTTCCTGGGCCAGGATGATGATGTGATTGACTGAATTCTGCAGAGTAGCCGTTGCAACGGGTGTAGGTGTAGGCGAAGGTGGTGGATTACCGGCTGAACTTCCTCCTAAAGCTCCACCACAACCGGAAAGTGAAAGCAGAACAACGAAGCAGGCGAGCGCACAGAACAGCTTATTCATCAGAGGACCCCACAACATTAACCATTGCGATGTGAGTTCCAGAGCTCCGGGTTGTCCAAAGCTGCTGCTGGATTCAATCGTAAAACGAGCTTAAATAGCGGGTTAAGACGAAGTTCTCTCTCAGAAAAGAGAGAACCGCAGAGAGCATGGCCGCGAGAAAAATTTATTTTGCTACTGTGCAATCTTTGAAGTTTCTAACCACAGGCGTTGCGCCTTGGTGTCATCCTGCGCCTCAACGGAAGGCGTTGCTGGCAGGCACCTGTGAAAATATTCACCACTTACTGTGGACACATTGGGCGACGAAGCCAGATAAACCAGAGTCTCTGCTCCCTCTTCTGGCGTGAGCGCAAAGCGCTTGGCAAAGCCGATACCAAACCCGATGAGGCCACCTGTCTGATCACCGAAGCGGGTTGAGACAAAACCAGGATGGAGCGAGTTGGCAGTCACGCCGGTTCCCGCAAGCTTTCGCGCCAGTTCGCGCGTATAGAGAATGTTCATCAGCTTGGAGCGGGCATAGACCTTGAACGCAGCTCCGCCATAGCGTACCCAGTCTTTGAGATTGAAGCGGTATGCTTTTTCCGATTGCAGGTCATCCAGGTCCACGGTGCCGGAGGTATGCGCGTCTGACGCGGTATTCACCACACGGGCCGGCGCTGAGGCGGTCAGGCGGTCGCGCAAAAGCTGCGTCATCATGAAATATGACATGTGGTTCAACGCGAAGGTACGCTCCAGACCATCTTCAGTGAGCTGGCGTGTTCCGAACATGGCGCCTGCATTATTGATAAGCACATCAATGCGCGGCTCTGCCCGGGCGATCTCTGCGGCAACGCGGTTCATCTCACGCATGCGCAAGAGGTCAGCATAATAAATGGAATGTGAGATGCCAGGAGCGACCTGATCCAGCCGCGCCATCGCCGCCTGTCCCCGCTCCCGATCACGCGCCACCTGCGCGATACGCGCTCCCATGGCGGCAAGTTTCTCTGCCGCCACCTGTCCAATGCCGGATGTTGCACCGGTAATGACAATGACTTTGCCCTTCATGTTTTCCGCCATGACTGATCCTCCGGCAAGCCGCAGCAGGTAAGCTTAACATTCAGCCGAGACAAAACGGAGCTCTACCGACTGCCGCTGGGATAAAGTTACTGTTCCAGACGACGAACCCGCCTTGCGGGCGGGTCGTTTGTTTAGGAATTTGGAATTTCCTGATTGGGTGGATGCGAAAATTTCTCGCGGTCACGCTCTTCAATGCGGCGCATGGCCCCGAGCAGATGGCAATTGACGCCTGCCCTAAGGTGCTCCGACTGTCGGTTAAGAGTCTGCATCATGAGCGGGTCGAAAATACCAACCTTTTCCAATGCTTCCATGTTGCGATGAACGCGGGCGAATGATGCGTTCAGATTGTTGAGGAGATCGTAGACGTGGGGTTTTGGTGCGCTGCTAGAATCTGTGTCAGCCATAGGTCGCCTTTCGATTGAAGGTGATTTGTGGTTAGGGACCGTCCGTGCGTCAACACGGGCGTGTCCGTCTCTAGTCTTATAACTGCGCGGCGAAAGTGGACGCAACAAAATAACGAAGCGGTTTGAAGAAACGCATAAAGTTAAGTGGCAGGCAAAGATTGTTAAGTGCAGCAGCGAGCAATTAGCAACTGGCAATTAGCCTTTGTGTCTCAGCTGCAGTCATACCTCCAACCCCTCAGTTCATTTAAGAAAGAAACTGGTTTGCTACATTGCCATACACATTATTGTTGAGAAAAGGAGTGATCATGCCCTGGCCTGAACCCATCACTTTGCGTGGCACGCACGCGATCCTGGAACCGCTATCACATGCCCACCATGACGATCTTGTTGAAGCAGTGCAAGACGGGGAGTTGTGGAAGCTGTGGTACACGGTGATCCCCGAGCCTTCGCAGATGAAAGCTGAAATCGAGCGGCGGCTGGATCGCCAATCGAAAGGCGGGATGCTTCCCTTTGCCGCGAGAGATGCCTGCACTGGAAAAGTTGTGGGCATGACAAGCTATTGGAATGTTGACCAGACGCACCGGCGTGTGGAGATCGGCGGCACATGGTATCGCAAGAGCATGCAGCGCACCGCGCTAAACACAGAGTGCAAGCTGCTCTTGCTGACGCATGCTTTTGAAACCCTGAATTGCGTCTGCGTAGAGCTTCGCACTCACTTCTTCAATCACGCGAGCCGGCGGGCCATTGAGCGGCTGGGAGCCAAGCTGGACGGGATATTGCGGAACAACCAAGTCCTGCCGAACGGGACGATCCGCGATACATGCGCCTACAGCATCATCGTGAGTGAATGGCCGGTCGTGAAGAAGCATCTTTCCTGGATGTTGACAAGGCACGCAGCGCCAAAGGAACTTTGACGCCGCTCTCAGTTAGAGCAGTCCTTCTGGATTGGCAATGGCAGGATTGTAACCAGATGCCATTTGCCATCGTCCTGCCGACGCTCCGCACGAGATCCGGTCTTGGTAAGCCGCCACGACCCGCTCTGGTCGAGGTGCTCCCGGAAGAAACGAAGCCCCGGCGCTGTACGCGGAACGCGTCTTACCTTTCTGACGACACTCCACGTTTTTCCCCCGTCCAGGCTCCGGTGCAGAAAAATGGGTCCCGACCAATCGTCATTTTTCAATTCCAGGTGGCGCACCCAGGCCAGAAATCCTCCGGTCTTTGTTTCGCGCGCAATTCCCAGTAACTCACTGGCTTGGTCGTAAATCTCAGATTGCTGCCAGGCATTGTCAGTCCTGCGATAAATGAGCAAGAACGGATCGTGCGCCGGACCTTCTGCAATGTCCTCTCCGGCGGTGAAGAGTTCGGAACCGGTATCCAGAAAATATTCCAGATCACTGCTTTCCAGGAGAGGACCGGTTACGCCCCATGTCTTACCGCCGTCCGTGGATACAAGCGGCTGTACAGGCCGATACGGTGCGCCGCAGCTGCTCAACCTCGCAAAGAGTATGACCAAATCTCCTCTCGCCCATATTCCGTTCGCGAATGGAATATCCTGGGCCGCGCAGATGCTGCAGATTATGGCAATCGCGCTTGCTGCAGCCATGGCCCGCATCGTTGGTCTGTTGCTCGGCATCTTCATCGCCGCAAATTGTACTTCTTTCAGATCGAGTCGAGAGAATTTTATCCGGGGCGGAATCCAGCGACCTGGGCGACTTCATAGAGGCGCTTACAGATCCTTAGAATTTCTAATCCATTTTTAAGCGCTTTCTAAGCAAAACGGTTCACAGTGACGGCTGGTTGACGAGTGTCCTTCCGGATCATCTCAAGGTTTTGAAAACCTTGCGCGCCGCTTTTTGGCCCTGATGAACTTCCTGCCTCAAGCAGTCTCCAACAAAACAAACAAAGTTTAGAGAGAAAAAGAGGGACGAAATGCAAAGCCATTCGAGTGGTCGCACCCGACTACTGCTCCGCACCCTGCTGCTCATGCTCGTCAGCGGGATGCTCTCATCAGCCGCTTTAGCCCAACGCACCATCAACGAAGCCGACCGCATAACGCTGCATGGAAACGTGCACCCGCAGGCTCGCGCGGAATTTGATCGCGGGTCCGCAAATGCGGCCATGCCGATGAACAGAATGGTCCTGCTGTTGTCAGTGCGTCCGGACGCGCAGGCGGATTTGCAGCAGTTGCTGGCAGACCAGCAGAACCCGAAGTCGCCCAATTACCACAAATGGGTCACTCCCGCAGAGTTCGGATTGCGTTTTGGCCCTACTGACCAGGACATTGCCGACGCCAGCGGTTGGCTGAAAAAATTCGGCTTCAGCATTGATGAAGTTGGGAACGGCCGCATGTGGATTAACTTCAGCGGCGACGTGCAAAAGGTGGAACGCGCGTTCCAGACCAACATCCGCAACTATGAAGTGGATGGGAAGATGCATTTTGCCAATGCCACCGATCCAAGCATTCCACGAGCGCTGGCCGGACTAGTGCAAGGCGTGGTTTCCCTGCACAATTTCACGACGCATCCGAACAGTACGGCAAGCCAGCTGCCATCCGACTTTACCAACGCGGCTGGCGCGCACTTCCTTGCGCCGGGCGATTTCGCCACTATTTACAACGTCAAACCGCTTTACAACGCGGTTCCGGCAATTGACGGAACGGGGCAAACAATTGCAATTGTTGGCCGCACTGACATCAATCTTACCGATGTCCAGTTCTTCCGCAGCTTCTTCGGCCTGGCCCCCAAAGATCCGATCTTTATCCACAACGGTCCCGATCCCGGAGATCTCGGCGGCCCGGAGGAAACTGAAGCTGACCTGGACGTGGAATGGTCAGGCGCTGTCGCGAAGAATGCAACGATCGACTTCGTGATATCGCAGACCGGCGCCACTGACGGCGTGGCCCTCTCGGCACAGTTCGTCGTGAACACAAACCTTGCCAATGTCATGAGCACCAGCTTTGGGCTGTGTGAATTCACGCTGCAGGCGGCGGGAAACAACTTTTGGAACACGTTGTGGGCGCAAGCAGCGGCACAAGGAATCACGGCTTTTGTATCCGCGGGAGACAGCGGCGCCGCAGCCTGCGATTCTTCAAGCGCATTGGTCGGCACAAGAGTCAACGTCAACGGTCTTGCCTCCACGCCGAACAATATTGCCGTCGGCGGCACGCAGTTCAATGAAGGAGCGGGCAATTTCTGGGCAGCGGCAAATGATCCCATTGACCAGTCGTCAGCCCTGAGCTACATCCCAGAGATCGCATGGAATGAAAGCGGTTCGGTACCGGGCGGATCAGGCTTGTTCGCCACAGGCGGCGGCGCGAGCCAGGTGTATGCAAAACCCGTATTCCAGGCAGGGCCGGGCGTGCCGGTGGACGGCGCACGCGATATTCCTGACGTGTCACTGAGCTCGGCAGGCCATGACGGGTACATCATTGTTCAAGGCCATACCACAGGCACAACCGGACTGGCCGCAGTGGGCGGAACTTCAGCAGCTTCACCTTCTTTTGCCGGATTGATGGCTCTAGTCGTGCAGAAAACCGGAGCGGCGCAAGGTAACGCAAATCCAGTCTTCTATACCATGGGGCAGAACCAGTTTGGCGGCGGCATCGCCGTTTATCATGACACCACGACCGGAAACAACACCGTCCCGGGAATCGCGGGATTCAGCGCGGGCGTTGGCTATGATTTGGTGACCGGCTGGGGTTCAGTGGACGCCAGCAACATGGTGAATTTCTGGAACAACAACGGCACACCTGACTTCTCACTGGCTGCCGCTCCTGCCTCACAATCCGTGAACCAGGGCAGCACGGCAACTTACACAGTCACAGAATCGGTTTTTGACAACTATTCGAACACGGTGACATTCAGCGTCAGCGGACTTCCTGCCGGCGCAAGCCCAACGTTTACTCCTCCAACGTTGAGCGGAGCAGGCACTTCATCGCTGAGCATCACCACACTGGCAACTACACCGCTTGGCAGCTATCCGCTGACGATCACAGGCACAGACGGAGTTTTGACTCACACGGCTTCCGTCACACTTGTGATTACAGCGCCTGACTTTTCTCTGACAGCGTCTTCGGCCACGCAAACTGTGGTTGTGGGAAACACAGCGAATTACACAGCAACAGTCGCCGCACTGAACGGATATACGGGAACGGTCAGCTTGAGCGTAAGCGGGCTGCCCGCCGGCGCGTCGCCGGTCTTTACTCCGCCTTCAGTCACCGGATCCGGAAGTTCGGGTCTGGCGATTACAACCACGGCAGGCACCACGCCGAGCGGCAGCTATCCGCTGGTCATCACGGCGACCGACGGAGTGTTGACGCACAGCGCCAGCGTGACTCTTGTGGTAGCAAACTTCAGCATTTCAGCCAGCCCGGCAAGCGTGACGGTACAGCAGGGCACGTCGGCCACCTACACAGTCTCTCTCACCACGGCCAGCGGTTACGTGGGCACGGTGAACTTTAGTGTGAGCGGCCTGCCGATTTCAACAACGCCGGTATTCAGTCCAACCAGCCTTACGGCGTCCGGCACGAGCTCGCTCACAATTTCAACTTCAGCCACCTCTCCACTCACGCCGCCGGGAACTTATCCGCTGACGATTTCCGCGAGCGATGGCGTCTCCACGGCAACCACTCAGGTAGTTCTGGTTGTAACTGCCATAGGCGACTTTGGGATTTCAGTTTCCCCAACGTCACAGACTGTAAACCAGGGCCAGAATATCGGCTATGGAGTCACGGTCAGCGCATCCGGTGGGTTCACGGGTGCTGTGAACCTGAGTATCGCTGGCTTACCGCCCGGAGCCACTGCAACGTTCAACCCATCGACAGTACAAGGCTCAGGGCTTTCGTCTCTGGCCATTGTGCCGGGAGCCAACACTCCAGGTGGACCTTACACGCTTACAATCACTGGGACCAGCGGGCCACTGGTGCACTCGACCACGGCCACGCTGACGATCTTGGTGCCTGATTTTTCGCTAACGCCTTCGCCCACGAGTCAAGAGATCCTGGTAGGCCAGTCCACCAGCTACTCGGTTTCTTTGACGCCGATCAATAGTTACTCGGGAACGGTGAGCTTCAGCGTCAGCGGATTGCCGGCCGGCACGACATCGACGTTCAATCCTCTTTCATTGAGCAGCTCGGGCAGCACCACGCTTTCCATCACCACCAACAACTCCACTCCGCCGGGTACTTATCCGTTGACCATCACCGGCTCGGATGGAACGCTTACACACACGACCTCAGTCACGCTGCAAGTTGATGCCGTGCCGGCTGCGGATTTCACCGTCACACTAGGCCAGCCCTCCATCACAGTGAAACGCAACTCCAGTGGAACTGATACCGTGACAATTGGCGCAGTGAACGGCTTTACCGGCGTGGTGAATTTAAGCATTTCCGGCGTGCCTTCACTGGTGACGGCAACATTTTCTCAGACCTCCGTCACAAACAGCGGCTCGTCAACCCTGACGTTTGTGGTTGATCATCGCGCAACGCAGGGCGTCTATCACCTAACCGTTACGGGCACCAGCGGACCGTTAGTCCACTCCACTCCGTTGACGCTGACAGTAAACTAGCGAATCGACCAAAACAGAATGCCGTCCAGCTAAAGCTGGACGGCATTTTTCTTCGCAGGACCTCTTTTACTTGAACGCTGTCACTGTCCTGAAGCCGGCGCGGCAATGTCCACAATGGCTTTCCACTTTCCGGCCTTATCTTTTTTCCAGACCGTGGTGTAGCTGCCGGACATCGGCTGATTGCCCATGCTGCCGGAAAATGTTCCGCGCGTGTATCCCAGATCTTTTGACACGTCGGCAGTGTCCACAGTCCAGCTCAGCTTGAAGTTTGGATCAGCCAGCATTTTTGACCAGAGATCTTTAATTGCCTGCTTGCCGTGGACCCACTTGCCGTCGTTGCCGGACACGTAGGCGTCATCGTGATGAAGCTCATGAACTGGTCAACGTTTTTAGATCCCGCCGCCTTTGCCCAGTCCTGGTCCGCTTTTTTTACATCATCGGCTGGATTGGCCGCCAAGGCCAAAAAGGTCATAAACATCATGAACAGGACCGCTGCAATTGACTTGCGCATCGTGCACCTCCTGGGCGGCAATTAAAGCACAAATTGGTGCGACAATGAACTTAACCACCTGTATGTCTTCAGGTAATTTATTCTACGAAGCGCAATTGGATTTGGGCCATTGCTGTTGGAATTCTTGTACTGGGGGTTCCTTTTTGTGCGATTTGAGTTTGTGATACGCCTTCCACGGTGGACCCGCTAATTCCGAATTGGACTTGTCCAAATCCCCCGAATCCCGTACAGTTTTGCCGTCCGGCAAGAAAGCCTAAAATCCTGCTTACGCGGTGAGACCCGGAGAGCATCTAAGTTTTTGAGGGCAGCGTGATTCGAATCATAACCATCGAGCGCGAATATGGTTCTGGCGCGGCGCAAATTGCGGCGAAACTGGCTTCCCGCCTGGGCTGGAAGCTGTGGGACCAGCAGCTTACACAAGAGATTGCCCGGCATGCGCACTGCGAACAATCCGCGGTGGCGCAACGCGAAGAACGCCGGGACCCGCTTTACCAGCGCTTGCTCAAATCATTTGCGCTGGGAAGTTCAGAAGGCTATCGCGGCGGCCCGCCAGTGGAGATGCTGGATTCAGACAGCATCTTTAAGATTTCTCAGCGAGTAGTTGAGCAAGCCGCGGGCGCGGGAAATTGCGTGATCGTGGGCCGGGGTTCACAGCACTTTCTGCAACACCGCAAAGACGCCCTGCGCATCTTTCTGTACGCTCCCACGGCTGACAAGGTGCGACGGCTGGTGTCTGAGGGCAACACACAGGCAAAGGCTGAGGCGCTGGTGGATACGGTTGACCGAGAGCGCGCGGCGTTCATCAGAAATTATTTCCACACAGAGTGGCCAAACCGCCCCGTATATCACGCCATGATCAATACTGCCATGGGCGAAGACGCCGTGGTGGAAGCGATCTTGAGTTTTCTGAACCAACACGCCCAGCCAAGAACTCTCGCAGACCACGCGATCCATCTAAAAGTTTAATCATCCTGATTGGCGGCAAATCTTCGTCAGTCGCGATGGGCTATAAAATCTGT
Source organism: Terriglobia bacterium (assembly GCA_020072645.1). Lineage (NCBI taxonomy): Bacteria > Pseudomonadati > Acidobacteriota > Terriglobia > Terriglobia bacterium. Next base: position 1,462 of record JAIQGK010000006.1, on the reverse strand, counting down.
TACGCCGTTCTTTAGGGCCGCATCCTCCAGCGATTACCATTCAAGTTCAGGGACACGAATCGAAGCCGTGCCCTTTCACGGTCTTTACCACATCCGGGGATCGCAATCCGGCGGTACTTTGTACTGCGGTTTGCCTTTGAACCGCAGCGGTTTGGAAACTAACCGCAGCGTTTTGCCGGCTACGTCGATTACCAGCAGGTGTTTCTTGCATTCGATAATCTTCCAGTCGGCCGCGGCATTAGACGCCTGGAGGTGAAAATGATTTTCCTTTGGCACGATTGTGTTCTCCATTTTGTTTGCGAAAAAGAAACACGCAACTGCCGGCCCAGAAAGCTGGCCAGCGCAGACAATAGAGGAGAACTAAATCAGCAGCGGAGAGCGACGCCAATGATGCTGGCATCGGGATAATGCAAAGCGATCGGGGAAAAATGGCACACGGGATTCAAGGCAAGGCAGCGGGAAAAAGCGATTCCGCCTAGACCAAGCAAAAGCAGCAGTCCTGCCAGCGCAACTCGCAGGTCTAGATTGTTGACTGGCGTGGTGGGACCATTCTTTGATTGGAACCCGCCGCTGGGCACATGCACGAAAAACAGGAGAGTCACCAGCACGATCAAAATAAGGAACATCAATTTGGCGTGTCTGGAGCTCATGTCTTCAAGTCTACCTTTCCCGGCAATTGCCGCAAATCAGGTATTCGCTTCAATCGTTACAGTAGCCGCTGGCGGGCAAAACCACTGCAATCCTGTTCAAAACTGTGCTTGCTTAATGGTGGTTCTGCACACGCTAATAAATATAGGCGAACAAAGCTGTTGGAAAGAGCACAACGGTACGGGTACCCTGCTGGAGGCCGGTCAGGGCTGCTTCTCCTTGCTTTTCAAGCGTTTAAACAGGCCTGGTGAAAGCCTTCCGCTCCTGGTACGGGTTTTCTGCATCTATTTATTTAAACACCCGCCTCAACTCCGGTTGTGAACAGGGTGTTGGTTTTTCGGCCCAGGAGAGCACGTGACCCACCGCGTCGTAGTTGCCCCCTTTGTTCTCATCGCTTTGTTCTTTTCCATTTGTGCATTTTCCCAGAGCTTGCCTGACGTGGGCACCGTGAAAGACTTGCCTGCCACTGAGTCGCCGTCGCCTAAATATCAACGGATCAGCCCCATCGCCATCAATCCACAGACTGGCCTCGTTCACGGGGCTCCCGCTTCCACGATTCAGACCGGAACGTTCGGTCTCCCATTCAACCGGGCTAATGTTATTTCGGTCCCGAATTTTGAAGTGTCATTTATCAGCCGCGGCAAGACCTGGCACCTCACCATGATGGGAACGACTCCTTGATTTCATAACAACGACGGCTCCTAACGAGTGCCGAGTAAACTTGAGTTGACGAAAACCAAGACTCGGAACGAAAGGAGCCGCCAATGAAGATTATAGGCTGTGATTTTCATCCGAGTTTCCAGCAAATTGCCAT